>CAYPYV010000055.1:0-17718 GCA_964414845.1 uncultured Devosia sp.
CTTCTTGGACTTGATGATGTTGAGATCGGCATCCCGATCGTAATAGACGCGCATGAGGTATCTCCCTTTCGTGCGTTTGGGCCGTTTTCGGCCGATTTCTAGGCTCTTTGCGGTGTGGGCGTCGCAGATATGCCAAATTCGGCAGGACTGCGAGGTCAGCCGTCCACCCCGTAAATCTTGAGAAACTGCTCGGCGGCGAGTGCCGCATCGCGGGCGATATCTGCCTCGCCAAGCGTAATCGCCTCACCCAGAAGCAGGCGGATCTGAACATCGCGCACCACGAGCCCGAAGAAGACCCGGTAGGCCTCCTCGCTCGATTCAAAGCGCAGCAGGCGTGCCTCGCGGCCGGCATCGAGCACCGGCTTCAGCCGCCGACGGATGCCGAGCGGACCGTTCTCGAGGACGATGTCGCCGAGACCAGGCTTTTCGGCGCCGGCATGAGAGATGGCGAGCCGGTTGAGCGTCACCGACACTTCGCCGGAAATGGTACCCAGCAGGTCACGCGCGAACTGCTCGAGGCTCGCGCGGAAGCTCGCGGCATCAATCCGGCGGCGATCGACCTGTGGCACGCGCACCTTGGCGGCCTGGAACTGAACGGTAGCCGTAAGCAGCCCGTCGCGATCGCCGAACCACTTGTAGAGAGTTTCCTTCGAGCACGAAGCACGGCGCGCCACGGAGGTCATGGTGAGGCGGTCGCCCTGCTCGACGAGAAGGCTCAGCGCGGCCGTCAGCACCTGCTGCTGCCGGGGCGTGAATGCCTCCTGTGCCGTCGCGTAGCTCATGCCTGGCCTGCCCTCCCGATCGGCGTGTTGCCCCGAAGCCGTTCCGAGCGGCGTTTCTGCCACTGTGGCCCCATGTCTTGCCGAGTGCGTACCGTACGTTACGGTTCGGCGCAACTGCAATTTTCACCGGCTGCTGCGAAGAACGCCCTAGCGACAGCTGGATACAGAGCCACTTCATCTCAGTGGGTGTCGAGGGCGACAAGACCGGCCTTTACGGCACTTCATTCGCTGCGCCAGTCATTGCCGGCTACGCATCGATCCTCGGCAGCAAGTTCAAGTCGGCGTCGGCCACGCAGATCACCAACCAGTTACTCAGCACGGCGCGCACCGACACGATCCTCAACTATTCGCCAGACATCCATGGCGTTGGTGAAGCGAGCCTGTCACGAGCACTTGCGCCGGCGAGCATAAAGTAGCCGTGCACCCGGCGCTTTCGCGGGAGAGCATTGACACAGTGCACTGGACACACGCGCGACCGGGGTCTATTGGCCGAGGCGGGCAAGGAGCGTGGCGCAGGTGGGCCACTGGTAGCGCAGGACTTCAACGCCGCGCGTGCCCTTGAAATCCTGCCATTGGGTCTCGACGACCTGACCGCCCCATTTGTCGTAGACGGCCCGGGCCGGAGCATTGAGGGCCAGCGCGCAAAGATGCAAGGGTCGAGCGAGATCGATATCCGGCAGTTCGCGAAGCGCGGCGGCGAGCACAGTGCGGGCAACGCCCTGCCCGCGGACGTTCGCGTCCGTATAGAGATTGTGCAGGTAGACGCCCCATTCGGGCTCATGCTCAAGCAGCAGGCAGGCGAAGCCGGCCACTTGTCCGTCGGCATCTGCAACGATGATCTTTCGGGAGCAGGTGTCCGGGTTGGTGACCAGCCGATCATGCCAGAGCTGGCGTTTTTCGGCATTGATCGTGACCGCCAGGTAGTGCGGATCGAGAATACCGGCATAGGCCGAGCGGCTACCCTCGACATGCAGCGCGGCAACCGCCTCCCAATCGGAAGCGGTCGCCGCCCGGAGCCTCAGGGCCGCATTCATGCTCCCGTGACGCGCCAGATCACATCGCCCACGTCATCGGCGACGAGCAGCTCGCCCTTGGGCGTGATGGTGACGCCCACCGGCCGGCCGTAGGACTTGCTCTCATCGTCCGACAGGAAGCCGGTGAGAATGTCGCGGGCCGGCCCCGCAGGGGCGCCGTTTTCGAACGGAATGAAAGTGACGCGGTACCCGGCGAGCGTCGAACGGTTCCAGGAGCCGTGCTGGCCGATGATCATGCCGTCGCCGAAGCCGGGCAGCGTGCCGGCCGGATGCCAGCACAGGCCGAGCGAGGCGGTATGGCCGCCAAGAGCATAATCAGGCTGGATGGCCTTGGCGACCATTGCAGGATCCTGCGGCACGCGGTCATCGACGATCTGGCCCCAGTAGCAATAGGGCCAGCCATAGAACCCACCGTCCTTCACCGAGGTCAGGTAGTCGGGCGGGGTCTCGTCGCCGAGGCCGTCGCGTTCGTTCACCACCGTCCAGAGGGCACCGGTAGTGGGTTCGAAGGCCACACCTACCGGGTTGCGGAGCCCGGAGGCGAAGATGCGGGACTTGCCGGTTTCGAGATCGAGCTCGTGGATGGCAGCGCGCCCCTTCTCGACCGCCATGCCGGCTTCGGCGATGTTGGAGAGCGACCCAACGCCAATATAGAGCTTGGTCTTGTCGGGGCTGAGCAGCAGGCTGCGGGTCCAGTGGCCGCCGCCGGGATGCGAGGTGAGCTTCTTGCCCGGCCCGGTGATGCGCGTGGCGCCTTCCCGGTAGTCGAAGGCGACGACACCATCGGTATTGCCGACATAGAAGGTGGAGCCCTTGAGGGCCATGCCGAAAGGCTGGCTCAGGCCATCGAGGAAGGTTTCGCGGGTTTCGGCGACGCCATCGCCATCGCTGTCGCGCAGCAGCGTGATGCGGTTGGGGCTGGTGCCCACTGCCGCAGCGCGCTTCATGGTGACGAACATGGCGTAGTCGAACAGCGTCTTGATCTCGCCGGCGAGGTTTAGCGCCTCGGCGGTGAGCACGTCGCCATTGGGAAGCACTTCGATCCAGCGGGGATGCTTGAGGCCGGTCGCGAAGGCGTTGACCTTCAGCCCGGGCGCAGCGGTGGGGACGTGACCGCCTTTCCAGCCCGTTGCGGTCGGCATCTTGAGAGTGGGAATGTTCTGCGGCTTGGCGGCCGGGATCACCGGAGCCTTGCCGAAGGCCTGCCGGTCAGGCACGCCCTGCAGGCGCCGCACGGTCAGGGCCCCGGCCCCGACTACCGCCACCACGCGCGCAAAGAAATCCGAAAACGCCATCACCAGCCTCCATTCGATATCCGAACGTCCCCTAACGCAGTCGCGTGACAGTTGGAACGGCAAACATGGCCTATCGGATGAATTGCGGGGGGCGATCGGGATCAGAAGGCTTTCGGCAGGCCGGCCTGGCGAAGGATGGCATTGGCAGTGTGCCGGCTCGGAATGCCAACTGGTACGGGGAAAGTCCGATTGGTCAGCGGACTGAACCATACCTCGTGGCTTCCCTTCCCCTGACGCACCAAAGTACATCCCGCATCAGAAAGCAGGCTGCGCAGCGGACGATCGAATTGCGGCGCCATCAGGCAGCGGATGCGACGGCGCCGCTCAGCGCAGTGATTTGCAGGAATACACTGCCAGGATCGAGATCGGGGTGATTGTCGGGCAGGATATCGTTCGCCATGGCGGAGATTTCGGCAAGAAGCGCATCGAGCGAGTTGGCGCTCGCCGCAGCCGGTAGCTCATCGCAATGACCCGCCCAGACACCCGCTTCGGCATCCCACACAGCGGTGATCGTAAAGATGGTCGGCTTCTGCATGCCCGGCTCCGATGCTTTAACAGCTATAGTCTGGCGCAAAAACGAAAAGACCGGAAGAGCGCAGCTCTCCCGGCCCCTGGACTTCAGACAGACAACCTCACGCAGTGGCAGCGCGACGTGCCTTGCCGGCCTGCTTCTGCTTCCGATCCCAGCGCTGCTTGCCGGGCGCGCCACCAGGAGCAGCCTTGCCACCGCGCTGTTCCTTGATGGCAGCTTTCTTGGCACCGGAGAAATGCCGGCGCTCGGGCTTCTTCAGCGAGTTGGGCATGGAGGCGGGCTCGCGGGCCTCGCCACGCACCGGCGGCGGCGCGGCTTTCACGCCGGTAGTGTTCTGCTGGTTGAGATCGCCGGTATAGGGCAGCGTACGGCGGATCAGCCGCTCGACATCACGCAGCTTGTCGCGCTCGGTCCCGTCGCACAGCGTGATGGCGAAACCGGATGCCCCGTTCCGCGCGGTGCGACCGATGCGGTGCACGTAGTTTTCGGCGTCGTCCGGCAGCTCATAGTTGATGACATGGGTGATGCCCGGCACGTCGATGCCCCGCGCCGCAATATCGGTGGCGACGAGGATGCGCACCGCGCCCGAGGCAAAGCCCTTGAGCGCAGCCTGGCGGGCATTCTGGCTCTTGTTGCCATGGATGGCGGCGGCCTGGTGACCGTCGATGGCGAGGTTCTTGGTGACGCGGTCGGCGCCATGCTTGGTGCGCGAGAAGATGATGACGCGCTCGAGCGCCGGGTCGGCGAGCAGTTCGTTGAGCACGCCCCGCTTGGCCTTAGAACCGGCGAGGATGACGCGCTGGTCGATGGTGCCGACGGTCTGCGCCGCGGGATTTGCCTCGACGCGCACAGGATCCTTGAGCAGCGATTTCGCCAGTTCGGCGATTTCGGGCGCCATGGTGGCCGAGAACATCATGGTCTGCCGGCGCGGGCCAATGGCCGCGGCGAGCGACTTCACCGTGCCGATGAAGCCCATGTCGAGCATGCGGTCGGCTTCGTCGAGCACCAGCCAGCGCGTCTCGTTGAGACGGAGCTTGCCGTCATCGACAATATCCTTGAGGCGGCCGGGAGTGGCGATGACAATATCGACGCCGCGCGCGATCTTGTTGACCTGCGTCTGGCGTGAGGTGCCGCCGAGCACGAGCACGGTGGAGATGGCATGGCCCGAGAGCTTGCGCAGGACCTCATCGATCTGCACGGCGAGTTCGCGGGTCGGCGCAAGGATCAGGGCACGGGTGGTGAGCGGGCGCGCCTTGCCGGTGAGGCCGAGGAGGCCAGCCAGGATCGGCAAGCCGAAGGCAGCCGTCTTGCCCGAGCCGGTCTGGGCGATGCCCATGATGTCCTTGCGCTCGAGCTGCGGCGGGATGGCCTTGGCCTGAATGGGCGTTGGGGTATCGAACCCGGCTGCGGTCAGCGCGCTGAGCAGCGGCGCCGGTAGGCCGAGATCGGCAAATGTGGTGGTCAATTCAGAGTCTTTCTGTTCAGCGCGTAGCTCCAGAAGGCCATGCGCGTTCGGGCGCGCCGTGGTGGCGCGCTTGTCTATCGGTGCAATGGCAGCTGGAAAATCGCCGCACGGTTGCGCTCACGCCCGGCGCTTGTGCCGGGTGCTTCGCCGCTCACCGTTCTGGCCGATAAGAAGAGAAGCCCATCGCCCGCCTCAAGCGGGTCGAATAGGCTCCATATGGGCCCCTCCGAGCCAAAACACAAGCGCGGCGAATGCAGGGCTGGTCTGTTGCGCGTGCCGGAGCGCGCTAGATGCCGCCATACCAATCGTAACCGCGATCTTCCCAATAACCGCCCTGCCCCAGACCGAAGCGGGCAAAGCTATCGACGAGTTCAATGGTGTGGACATATTTGGGCTGCTTGTAGCCGAGCGCCCGCTCGTTGCGGATGCGGATTGGTGCGCCGTTCTCCACGGGCAGGACTTCGCCGTTGAGCCCGAAGGCGGCGATGGTCTGCGGGTGGAAGGCGTCGATCAGGTCGCAGCTCTCGTAATAAGGCTGCGGACCGGACAGGCCACCGCCCAGCGCGTCGTAGCACTGGAAGACGACGAAGCGAGCCGTGGGCTTCACCTTGGCTTCGTCGAGCAGGCGGCCGAGCGGCACGCCGGTCCACTTGGCGATACAGCTCCAGCCTTCGACGCAATCATGCCGGGTGATCTGGGTGCGGGCGGGCATGTTGCGCAGCTCGGTCAGGCTGTAGCTCTTCTCGGTCTCGACGAGACCGGTGATCTTCAGCCGGTAGTCCGCCCAGTCGCCGGCAATCAGCTTGCGGTAGATTTCGGAGTTCTGGCGCGGATCGGTCGAGCCATTGGGCTTCTGCCCCTGGCGGATTTCGGTTTCGGCGAACTCCTTCGCCAAGGCCTGGTTGCCAACCAGTGCGCGCTGCGCCGCATAGGTGAGCTCGTTGGCGCGTTCGAGGAAGTTCCGCGTAGGATCGTTGCGATCGACAAGGAAATCGAACTGGTCGCATCCGGCGAGCACGAGGCTACCCGTTCCGACGGCGCCCAGGCGCAGGAGGCGGCGGCGATTGAGGATAAGGCCACTCATTTTTCCGTCTCCTTGCCGGGGCTGACGCGATACCAGCCGGTGATCATCGAGCGCAGTTCGTTGAAGGGGCCGGCCAGAAGCACCATGGCGATGTGGACGACGAAGAAGATCACGAAGCCCATCATGGCGATGAAATGGATGGTGCGCGCCGTCTGCCGGCCGCCGAAGATTTCAATGAGCCAGGGCCAGGCTGCGTTCATGCCGGGTGACATGGCGAGCCCGGTGAGGATGATCAGCGGGAAGAGCCCGACCATGACTACGAAATAGGCGAGCTTCTGCAACGGGCTGTAGCGCCGGCGATGCTCAAAGCGGAATTTGAGGTGCGCCCAGATGTCGGCTGGCAGCTCGCGCAGGTCGCGCGGCTTGAGGATGATGTCGCGCCAGAGGTGGCGATTCAAGAGGCTGGCGATGAGCCAGATGGCGAGCGTGAAGACGAGGATCCAGGCAAAGAAGAAATGCACCACGCGGCCGGTCGCGAGGTCCCGGACCGAGGGAATGGTCGCCCAGGAAGGAAAGCCGACATAGTTTGACTGGCCATTGAGCGTGCTCATGCCGAGCAGTCCGGTGGTGTCGAATTTCTGGCCGAAGAGGATGGTGTAGCCGCGCGGGCCTGCGGGCGTGTTCTCGGCGCCGATCTCGAGGATCGAATTGTCGAACTCGAAACCAGACTGCTGGCCGATATAGAGCACCGGGTGGGCATTCCAGATTTGAAGGCCCGAGAGCAGCAGAAAGAACATCGCCACGGCCCATACCCAATGGGTCAGGCGGGTGAAGATCGATTGCCGATAGACCAGCGGCCCTTTGGCCGGCGGCGGCGCCGAGAGAGGCTCCGCCGATCCGTCCCCGATCACATCCGTTGCCATGTCCGCTCCCTCGAATGCCGCCCGATGCCACAAGTAACGGGAGCGTACGGCGTGTCAGCAACGGATCACGGCAATGTTACCGACGACGTTCAAGCCGAACGGGCAGCCCAGTTGAGGCCGCGGCGAAGGATCGTCGCCATGTTGGGGTTCTCGAACTCGGCTGCGCGGTGGCCGAGCGATGAATAGAACACGCGCCCTGCCCCATACATCTTCTTCCACACCACCGGCATCACCACGCCCTTGATCCAGCTGGCGTGCTCACCCGAAAAAGTGGTGGTGGCCAGCACTTCCACGCCCGGATCCACGTGCATGTAGTACTGCTCGGAGTGGTACGGAAACGACTTGATGCCCTGCATGATCGGGTCGTCGGGCCGCGTGATATCCACGGTGTAGTCGATGATATTGCCGGGGTGGGACACCCACTGCCCGCCGGTGATGAACTGGTAGACCGGCGAGTCATGGAAGGCATCGCCCATGGTGCCGTGATGGCCAGCCATGCCGACGCCGCTCTCTATCGCGGAGGCAAGATTGCTGGCTGCCTCGCGGGAGATGACGCTCATCGTCGTGCAGGGAATAATGAGCGAGAGATTCTTGATATCGGGCTCCGCAAAGACCTCCGGGCTGGTTTCGACGCGCACCGAGAACCCGTCCTCGTGCAGCCAGCGGCGATAGATGGCGGCGCATTCTTCCGGATCGTGTCCATCCCATCCACCCCAGACGACCAAAGCGCTACGCATCTGAAAATCTCCCTGTCGAAACCGGCGCGGAGATTAGCCGAAGCCGCCGAGGACGCCAGACGAAAATTCCGAGCCCTGCGTGTCAGGCGGCGGGAACGAGACGGGCGACGAAGTGCAGCCGGCGATCGAACAGCAGCGTGAAGGGGAATGGATAGATGTCCAGCCGCTCGACACTCGTGGCACGAGTCAGCCCGGCCTCAGCGAGCGCGACATCCCAGTTGCGGTCGGAGAGGTAGTTGTAGGGCAGCACCACATCGTGGCCGCGATTGCCCACCCAATCCATGAAGCGCAGCGTTGGGCCGGCAAAGAGCCCTTCGAGCCGGTGATCCTTGACGATGACGCCCTTTTTCGCGACGCGACGCGCCTCGGCCAGCACCGCCGCAGGATTGTCGGTGTGGTGAAGCACATCCACTATGGTCACATAGTCGAATGCGCCATTGGAGAAGGGCAGCGTCACGCCATCGTAGAGCGTAACCGGGATCTCGGTGACCGGCCGCAGCATCACATCGACCCCCTCGAAGACGAGGTCGGGGCGCAAAGCCATTATGGTCCTGGCGATGGAGCCATCCCCCGCGCCGAGATCGAGCACGCTGCCGCCGGTGGGGATGGCGGCTGCCAGATGCCCGGCCAGCACGCGAACGCGGCGACCGAAAACCGCACGACCATGCACGCGGTTCAGCAGTGATTTCGCCTCAGTCGCGAGGGCCATGTCCGGTCCTATTTGCTTGCGAAGGCCCAGAGGCGCAGCACAAAGAAGTTTACGCCCGAGGTGAGCCCGATGACCAGCACCGACGCGAAGGCCGAGTGGAGGCCAAACATGGCGTAGAAGACATAGGAGAACAACGACGCGAGACAGAGCCCGCTCACCTGCACGACAATGTACTTGGGCAGCGCGGAGCGGTGGGGCGCATCGGACTGGAAGCTGAGCTTCCGATGCATGGCATAGACCGGCAGGATCAGCGCGGCATAGGTCAGCGTGCTCACGATCCAATCGGGGATGCCGGTGCCGAGCGCGATGGCGATGTTGGATAGAAGCACGAAGGCGACGGCACCACTGCCGCCAACGAGCGCAAAAAAGAACAGCTCGACAAAGGGCGAGCGCCGGTCGAGATCGTCCGGCAGGCTCATCGGGTCGCGCATCAGGCTTTCGAGCGAGGCACTCATGACATCTCCGGGCACCGTGTCCAGGGAGTGCTAGCGCGAAGAACCTTTCGACACCGATACCACCCGTAACCTGGAGAGGATGATCTGGCGTCAGGGTTGAAAAGCCGTGAAGATCTACGTGCTTGCGCTATGTGAATTGTTGCCCTTCCAAGGCATTCTGTTGCGGCGGGCGCCCGGTTTGCGGCATCGGCCCCGTTACATGCGCGTCGTACATGCGTGGGAGATTTTGCCCGCCATGTCGACATGGCCCCAGCCGGCTTTGATCTGGAAGGAAACGCATATGCATCGACTGCTTCTCGGCACCACCGCCCTTGCCCTCATGACCGGGTTTTCCGGTTCGGCGCTGGCGGATTTCTCGCTCCAAATCCTGCACATCAATGATTTTCACTCGCGCTTCGAGTCGATCACCAAGACCGATTCCACCTGCAATGCCGAAGGCGAGCAGAAGGGCGAATGCTTCGGCGGTATCGCCCGGCTGAAGACCGCCATCGACATGAAGCGAGACGCCGCCAAGGCCTCGGGCGGCAATCTCGTGCTGCTGTCGGCGGGCGACGAATTCCAGGGCAGCCTGTTCTATACCCAGTACAAGTCGCAGATCGTCGCCGACTTCATGAACGACATGGGGTTCGACGTGGTCGCCACCGGCAATCACGAGTTCGACGACGGCCCGGCGGAATTCGCCAGGTTCATCGATCTGGCCAAGTTCCCGATCGTCGGTGGCAATTTCGACACCTCGAAGGACCCGGACCTCAAGGGCCGGCCGGCGGGTTCCCACATCCTCGAGGTGGCGGGCGAAAAGATCGGCGTTATCGGCGCGCTCACCGAGGAGACGCCGGACATAGCGACGGTCGGGGCCGTGACATTCTCCAATGCCGAGGAGTTCGTGAGGGCAGAGGCCGCGAGGCTCGAGGCAGAGGGCATCACCAAGATCATCCTGCTCAGCCATCTCGGCTACGAGCCCGACAAGAAGCTGGCCGCCGCAGTGCCGGGCGTAGACGTGATCGTGGGCGGGCACTCGCACACATACCTGTCGTCGACCGACGAGAAGGCGGCGGGCCCCTACCCGACGCTGGTCAAGAATCCCGATGGAGCAGACGTTCCGGTGGTGCAGGCCGGCCAGTACGGCAAGTACCTGGGGGACATCACCATCACCTGGGATGATGCCGGCAAGGTGGTGAAGGCCGAAGGCGCGCCGATCCTGCTGGATGCATCGGTGAAGCCGGACGAAGGTTTCGTCGCCCGTGTCGCCGAGGCAGGCAAGCCGCTCGTGGAACTGAAGGCCAAGGTGATCGGCACGGCAACGGCCGCCATCGAGGGCGCACGCGAGGTCTGCCGGGCCACGGAATGCGCCATGGGCAATCTGGTGTCGGACGCGATGCTCGATCGCGTGAAGGGCGAAGGTATCACCATCGCCATCCAGAACGGTGGTGGTCTCCGTGCCTCGATCGACGCTGGCGAGATCACCATGGGCGAAGTGCTGACCGTGCTGCCCTTCTCCAACACGCTGGCGACATTCCAGCTCAAGGGCGCGGACATCATCGCGTCGCTCGAGAACGGACTGAGCGACATCGAGAACGGAGCGGGCCGCTTCCCGCAGGTGGCAGGCCTCAAGTACAGCTTCGACAAGACCAAGCCGGCCGGCAGCCGCCTCGTCGGGGATGTGATGACGGATGAGAACGGCGTGTGGGTGAAGCTGGACCCGGAAAAGACCTACGGCATCGTCACCAACAACTTCGTACGCGGCGGCGGCGACGGTTATGCGCTGTTCGGCTCGAACGCCCTCAACGCCTATGATTTCGGGCCGCCGCTCGAAAATGTACTGGCCGACTACATCGCCGCGAAGGGTGGCTCATACACACCCTATACCGATGGTCGGATCACCGACGTCTCGCCGAAATCCTGACGAGGACGTGTAACGGGGGCGGTCCGCCGCCCCCGACTTCATGCGGCGGTTACCAGACTGTCCGGCGATAGACGAGAATGGGCTCGCCAAGATAGCTGCCCGTGACAGGCTCGCCAAACCCGAGCTTTTCGGCCACGCGCTGCGAAGCGAGATTTGCGACGTCGATGATGCAGGTGAGGCTCATGCCGAAATTCTGTGCCCGGGCCCATTCGAGCGCCGCGCGCATGGCCTCGGTCGCGTAGCCCTTGCCATGGGCGGCGGGGGCAAGCCCCCAGCCGGCTTCAAGCGTACCTTCGATGGACGGGGTCATGTCGCGCCGCATTTCGTGAAAGCCGGCGCCACCGATATAGTCGCCGGTGTGCTTCTCCTCGATGGCGAAAAAGCCAAAGCCAAGCGCCTGCCACACGCCCATGAGGCGCATGAGCTTCGACCAGCTGGCTTCGCGCGAGGCGGGCATGCCGCCGACATATTGCGCAACGCGCGGGTCGGCCCACATGGCAGCGAACGCATCGAAGTCATCAGCACGGTGGGCTCGCAGCACCAGTCGATCTGTCTCAAGCGTCGGAATATCCACCAT
The DNA here is from genome assembly GCA_964414845.1 of uncultured Devosia sp. Lineage (GTDB taxonomy): Bacteria > Pseudomonadota > Alphaproteobacteria > Rhizobiales > Devosiaceae > Devosia_A. The sequence continues at coordinate 11,437 of CAYPYV010000055.1, forward strand.
GCTCAGCGGGGCCGCGCCAGTTGCCGCCAGGCGATAAGCACGATGATGGCGCCAATCAGCGCGCCGAGGAAGCCGGCATTCTCGCCCTGCTGATAGAGGCCGATCCACTGTCCGAGGAAGGTGGCAACCACCGCGCCGACAATGCCGAGCACGGTGGTGAGGATGAAACCGCGCGGCTGCGGGCCGCCGGGAGTGATCAGCTTTGCCAGTATGCCGACAATGAAGCCGATGAGAATGACACCAAGGATATGCATGGAAGACGGGCCCCTTGAGGAAACCAACGAGCCCAGCTTGCATCAGATCATTTCACGTTTCACCTGAAACGATGAAATGCTCCCAATCTTTGATTTGTCGCGCTTTCGAACCGGTAAAGTCATGCAACCTTTCCTGAAAGCGCTCCTCGCTCAGACGACGGGCAACTCCTTGCGCTCGCGCTCGGTGATGAGGGCGAGGTCGAGCACCTTCTGCAGCTCGGCAGCGTGGCGGAAGCTCGGCTCCTGCTGGACGCCGGTCTTCACCGCTTCGGCGAAGCGCTGGTAGTTGGTCGGTACGGCGGGGACATCGACTTCCTTCCACTCGCCCGACTTCACGTCGTCACCAAGCGAGACGCGCAGCTTCGACCAATCGTGACGGTGCTGCACCTCGACGGCGCCCTTGTCGCCATAGACGCGGAGGCGCAGCTCATTCATGTGGCCGGTTGCCCAGCGGCTCGCGTGGATGACGCCGAGTGCGCCATTGGAGAAGTCGACCGCCATGGTGAAGCTGTCATTGGCATCGAGATCGTATTCGCCGATCTTGTTGCCCGGCGCCTTGTCGAAGGTCTTCAACCGCGCGAACACGTGGCTGATGTCAGCGCCCGCGCCATATGACGCGAAGTCGAGAATGTGCACGCCTATATCGCCGAGCACGCCGTTCGATCCATGCTTGGTGGAAAGCCGCCAGAGCCACTGGCTCTGGGTGCGCCAATCGCCCCAGGACGGCTGCACGAGCCAGCTCTGCAGGTAGGACGCCTCCACGTGCTTCACATCGCCGATTTCGCCCGAGACCACGATTTCGCGGGCCTTCTGCAGCTGCGCGACATTGCGGTAGGTGAGGTTGACCATGTTGATGAGACCGGCGGACTCGGCCACATCCACCATCTCGAAGGCCTTCTGCGCGTCGGTCGCGAGCGGCTTCTCGCAGAACACGTGCTTGCCCGCCTTGAGCGCCGCAATCGAGGTCGAGTGGTGGATCGAGTCCGGCGTCACGTTCGCGACGGCATCGAACTCGCCCCAGGCGATGGCAGCATCGAGCGAGGCGAAGCCATTCGGGATATTGTTGGTTTCGTTGAACTTCTGCAGGCGGCCGGGATCCACGTCCACCCCAGCCACGACAGAGACGCCGTCGATGGCGGCGAAGTGCTTGGCATGTTGGGCTGCCATGCCACCGGTTCCGAGAATGAGAATGCGCATTGTGCTGTCCTTCATGCGTGGTGGGCGGGTCGCATCACGCGCCCGCGAGCCTGATCTCGCGCAGGTCGCGCCCGGAGATAAGCGCGCTGTCGAGAATTTCCTGGAGTTTCGCTGCCGTGCGGAAGCTGGGCTCGGTGGTGATACCGGTCCTTACGGCTTCGGCGAAGCGTTCGTAATTGGTCGGCACGGGATCGCAGGGGATCTCGCGCCAAGTTTCGGTTTCGATATCGGTGCCGAGTGCAACCCTGAGCGATGAGCCCTTGCGGCCGTGATTGACCTCGAGGCCGCCCTTTTCGCCATAGACGCGAAGGCGCTGATCGTTGCCGTGCCCGGATGCCCAGCGCGAGGAATGGATCACGCCGATCGCGCCATTCGAGAACTCGGCACTCAGAACGAAGCTGTCATTGGCATCGAGCACGTACTCGCCGAGCCGGTTGCCGGGAACTTTGGCGAAGGTCTGCAGCCGGCAGTTGAGCGCCGCGATATCGAGCCCGGTGGCGAAGCAGGCAAAGTCGAGAATATGGATGCCGATATCTCCCAGGGTACCGTTTGAGCCATGGCCGGTGCTGAGCCGCCACAGCCAGGGACCCGGATCGCCGAAATCGCGCAGACTGACCCAGTGCTGGAGATAGCTCGCCTCGATATGCTTCACCGTGCCGATGGCGCCGGAAGCGATCAGCTCGCGCGCCTTGTGGAGCTGCGCGACGTTCCGGTAGGTCAGGTTGACCATGTTGACGGCACCGGCATGCCCGGCGGCTTCAACCATCTCCCACGCCTTCGGGGCATCGGTCGCCAGCGGCTTTTCGCAGAAGACGTGCTTGCCGGCCGCAAGCGCCGCGAGGGTCGTCGCGTGGTGGATGGCGTCGGGCGTGACATTGGTAACCGCGTCGAAGCCGTTCCAGGCGAGCGCCTGCTCGAGTGAGGTGAAGCCGAGCCGGATGCCGAATCTGTCGTTGAATGCCGAAAGTGCGCCGGGATCGGTATCCACGGCGCCCACAAGCTGCACGCCCTCAATCGCGGCAAATGCCACGGCGTGGTTGTGGGCCATCCGGCCTGTCCCGAGTATCAAGAGACGCATGTCAGCTTCCCGCGCGGAAAGGCCGGGCGATTGCCCGGCCTCATGCCCTTGGGTCAGGGCTTGGGGTGGTTGGTCAGCTTTGCGCCGCGCTCGACGATCTTTTCGAGCGCCTTTTCCACCGGCGTGTTCGGCGCCTTGAGCAGATGGGCGTGGTTGGCGGGATTGTAGGCCCAGTTCACGGCATTGCGCAGCACCTTGCCGACCGTGGCATCGTGATAGGTCGGGTAGGTCTCGTGGCCGGGGCGGAAGTAGAAGATGTTGCCAGCGCCGCGACGATAGGTCAGGCCCGAGCGGAACACTTCGCCGCCCTGGAACCACGATACGAACACCGTCTCGAGCGGCTCGGGCACCGAGAAGGGCTCGCCATACATCTCTTCGGTTTCGAGCTCGAAATAGGGCGGCAGGCCGGCCGCAATCGGATGGCCGGGGTTGACCACCCAGATGCGCTCGCGCTCGCCGGCCTCGCGCCAGTGCAGGTTGGCAGGCGTGCCCATCAGGCGCTTGAACACCTTCGAATGATGGCCCGAATGCAGGACGATGAGGCCCATGCCCTGCCAGACGCGGGAGACGACGCGCTCGACGATCTCGTCCTTCACTTCACCATGCGCGGCGTGACCCCACCAGAGCAGCACGTCGGTTTCGGCGAGCTTCGCCTCGGTCATGCCGTGCTCGGGATCCTGCAGTGTGACGGTGGAGACCGAGATATTGCTGTCCTCAGCCAGAAGTGCCGCGATCTGGCCGTGCATGCCCTTGGGATAGTTCTGGGCGACGAAGGCGTTCTTCTGTTCGTGAACGTTTTCGCCCCATACCGTGGCTCTGATCGGCATCTCTCGTCTCCTTGAATATCTGCCAGTGGACCGGCCCCTCAGGGCCAGGGAAGTGGTCTTGACCTGCAATGGGCCGCGCCGTTCGGCGCAGCCCTCCCATGATACCAGTATGCGGCGCAATTCCGCCTTTTGGCCTAGATCATTCCACGTTTTGGCCGATCCGCCGAAATGATCCAAGTCTCTGTTTTGTCGCGCTTCCGTACCGGAAAAGTCATGCGACTTCTCCTCAAGGCGCTCTAGTGCCGGATCGGCTTGCCTGCCTTGTCGAAGCGGTGAATCTTGTCGGCCATCGGCAAGATCGAGAGCAGATCGTCGGGCTTGTGCGTGCTGGTGCCCTCTTCACGCACGATGATCGGCTCTTCGGAGCCGATATCGACATAGACATAGGTGTCCGAGCCAAGATTCTCGGAGTGAACGACCTTGCCTTTCCAGGCGCCATCGCCCTCACCAAGCACGATATGCTCGGAGCGTATGCCGACCGTCTCTGCGCGGTAGCGCTCGGACAGCGGCCCGGTGAGGAAGTTCATCTTGGGCGAACCGATGAAGCCCGCGACGAACAGCGATTGCGGATTCTCGTAAAGCTCGAGCGGCGTGCCCACCTGCTCGACCAGGCCATCGCGCAGCACGCAGATGCGGTCGGCCAGGGTCATGGCTTCCACCTGGTCGTGCGTCACGTAGACCATGGTCGCGTTGTTCATCGAATGATGGAGCTTTGCGATCTCGAGGCGGGTCGCCACGCGCAGCGCCGCATCGAGGTTGGAAAGCGGCTCGTCGAACAGAAACACCTTGGGGTCACGGACAATGGCACGCCCGATGGCGACGCGCTGGCGCTGCCCGCCGGAGAGCTGCTTTGGCAGCCGCTCGAGATATTGCCGGATCTGCAGCATGTCCGCGGCCTTCTCGACACGTTCGCGGATCTGCTCCTTGCCGGCCTTGGCCAACTGCATGCCGAAGGCCATGTTCTCGTAGACCGTCATGTGCGGGTAGAGCGCGTATGACTGGAACACCATGGCGATGCCGCGGCGCGACGGCGCGAGGCCATTCACCAATTGTCCGTCAAACCGCATTTCGCCGGAACTGATGTCCTCGAGGCCGGCGAGGAGGCGAAGCAGCGTGGACTTGCCGCAGCCCGAGGGTCCGACGAAGACCATGAATTCGCCGGAGCGGATATCGAGATCCACACCCTTGATCACCTCGACGGCGCCGAAGGACTTGCGAATATTCTTGAGTTCGAGATGCGCCATGGGTTCAGCCCTTTACGCCGCCGGCGGTGAGGCCGGAAATGATCTTGCGCTGGAAAATGAGGACCAGCACCACGAGAGGCACGGTGACGATCACCGATGCGGCCATGATGTTGCCCCAGGGGATTTCATACTGGCTGCTGCCTGACAGCAGCGCGATGGCGACGGGAACCGTGCGCGTGGCGTTCGATGAGGTGAACGTCAGGGCGAACAGGAACTCGTTCCACGCGCCGATGAAGGCGAGCAGGCCCGTTGTCACCAGTGCCGGCCACATCAGCGGCATGAACACCTTGGTGATGATGACCCACGGATTTGCCCCATCGACAATCGCGGCCTCCTCGATCTCGATCGGCAGGTCGCGCATGAAGGTGGTGAGCACCCACACGGTGAAGGGTAGCGTGAAGATGGTGTACGAGAAAATCAGCGCCCACGGGGTGTTGTAGATCCCCAGGAAGCGGATCACCTCGAACAGGCCGGCGAGCACCGCGATCTGCGGGAACATCGACACCGCAAGGATCACCATCAGGAGGAACCCCCTGCCCCGGAACCGAACGCGGCTCAGCGCGAAGGCTGCCGTGACGGCGAGGAACAGGGCCCCGATCACCGTGAGCGATGCGACGAAGATCGAGTTGAGCAGGTTCTGCGGGAAGCTGCCGGAATTCAGCACGCTCAGGTAGTTGTCGATGGCGAACGAGGTGGGCCAGTAGTTGACCCGGAACAGGTCGGTACCGGTCTTCAGGCTCGTCAGGATGGCGTAGTAGAACGGAAAGATCGACGCGAAGACGATGATGACGACCAGGGCGTAGAACGCCGTCTTCTTAAGGAGTGTCCAGGCCATCAGCGGTCTCCCCCGTCGAAGCGCACCTTGCCAAGCCAGATATAAAGTCCGGTCATCACGGCGATGATCAGGAACAGCAGGGTCGACTGCGCCGAGCCATAGGCGAACTTGTCGAAATCGAACAGGTTCTCGCGGCTGATCACCGACATGGTCTTGGTGGCCGAGCTGTTGGGCGTCAGCACATAGATCAGGTCGAAGATGCGCATGGCGTCGAGCAGGCGGAAGATCACCGCGACCATGAGGGCCGGTCGCACCAGCGGCAGCGTCACCTTGAAGAACACCTTGATCGGATGGACGCCGTCGATCTTGGCGGCTTCGTAGACATCGCGCGGCACCATCTGCAGGCCTGCGAGAATGAGCAGCGCCATGAAGGGCGTCGTCTTCCAGACATCGACGATCAGCACCGCGGTCATGGCGGTATCGGGCGAAGCCGTCCAGGCGATCTTGGTCGAGATCAGCCCAAGGTTGAGCAGGATGTCGTTGATCATGCCGAACTGGTCGTTCAGCATCCAGGCCCACATCTTGGCCGACACGATGGTCGGAATGGCCCAGGGGATCAGGATGGCGGCGCGCACGATGCCGCGCCCCTTGAACTCGGCGTTGAGCACCAGCGCAACGATCATGCCGATGACGGTCTCAAGCGCGACCGATACGACGGCGAAGCGCACCGTGTTCCACACCGCGTTCCACCACGCCGGATCGACGAGCAAACCGGACCAGAGGGTGCGACCGCTCTTGAGCGTGGTGACGCTGAGGTAGTTCTTGAAGCCGACGAAGTCGCCCCCATAGAGGTCCTGCAGCGACGTATTGGTAAAGGAAAAATAGATCGTGCGCAGCAGAGGCCAGC
>CAYPYV010000056.1:0-17659 GCA_964414845.1 uncultured Devosia sp.
CCATGTTGGTGAGGGTCACCGCGTCATAGGCGCCGGCGGTATACTGGTTCATCGACTCCACATAGTCGTTGAACTGGGTCACCTCGATCGAGATGCCGTACTTGTCGGCCCATTTCTTCACGATGCCATTGTCCGATGCCCAGCCCCAGGGCATCCAGCCGACATAGATCGACCAGGCGACCTTGAAGTCCTTCTTCTCGGCGGCGAGCGCGTGGCCGGCGCTGCCGATGAGAAGCGCCGATACGGCAAAGGCCGATACGAATTTGCTGAAGCTCATGTCCAATCCCCTGTCATCATTGAGGGGAATGGCGGACACCTGCGCACCGCCAATCCCTTGGCCTACGAGGTCTCCCGGGCTTTTGTCCCGCCGTGTCCCGCGCGGATGTCTCCCGCGTGGTGGACGCTCTCGGACCAGACGCGCCGCCTGCTGGCGACGCCGGAACCCTAGCGCCTGTTCTCTGCATGCATAATTGCAAGCCCTGTGCCAAAGCCGGGACATCAATCAAATCAGAAGGTTGAGCGCCCAAGCGGAATCAGACGCTCAAGTCCCCTGCGGATTTTCCAAGCCGTGCGATGAAAATCTGGGCAGTGATGCGCAAATGCGCAGCCCGGTTATGGGGCGACGAGGCAGAAGTGATTGCCCTCCGGATCGGCCATCACGATACAACCTTCAGCCTCCCGGACCATAGAGGCCCCGGCAGCCACGAGCCGTGCGCTTTCGGCAACGATGTCGGCGACACGGATATCGAGATGGATGCGTCCCTGCACGCGGCCGCGGTCCATTTCGTGGAAGCACAATGTGGGCCCAGGGCCATCGACCATCACTACCGGATCGGTCTCCGGTGTGCGCCCCAAGCCTGCGAGCCGCGCGATCTCGGCATCGTCATACGCGCGCAAGGCGTATCCCGAAAGCACGCTGGCCCAGAAGCGGGCCAGTACCGCCGGGTGGCGGCAATCGAACACGATTTCCTTGAGGGTCCCGCTCAACGCGACCTCCCGGGAGGAATGGGGAGGCCGCGTCGCACGGGGAGATCAGCCCTTGATGCCGGCCGAGAGCGTGATGGCCTGGGTCACCTTCTTCTGGAAGATGAGGTAGGCGAGCGCCACGGGAAGGCTGGCAAGGACGGCGCCGGAAAGCACGCGGGCATAGGCGACGCCGAACGTATCCTGCACGGCGGTGATGCCGACAGTGACCGTCATCATCTTCTCGTTCTGCGCCACGAGGAACGGCCAGAGGAACGAGTTCCACGCCCCGATGAAGGTGATGATGGCAAGCGCCGTGGTGATGCCCCAGTTCATCGGGATGAACATGCTGAACAGCAGCTGGAACTCGTTGGCGCCATCGATCACCGCCGCCTCGCGATACTCACGCGGCATCGAGTCGAAGAAGTTCTTGTAGACGATCACGGTGACCGGGCTGATCAGCATCGGCAGGATGATGCCGGCATAGGAGTTGAGCAGCTTCACTTCGGCGATGATGATGAAGTGGTTCACGATCAACGCAGAGACCGGCACCATGAAGCTGGCAAGCACCACGTACCAGAGCAGCTTCCGGCCCGGGAACTTCAGCTGCGAGATGGCGTAGCCGGCACAGGCCGACATGAACACCGAGATCACCGTGACAGCGACCGAGGTGATGATCGAGTTCACATACCAGATCGGCAGGTCGGAGTTCTGGATCACGAAGGCGTAGCCATCCAGATGCAGGGCTTCCGGCAGGAGGTTCACGCCCTTCCGCACTGCTTCGTCGTCGGTCTTGAAGCTGGTGGCCAGCGCCCAGTAGACGGGGAAGAACCAGATGGCGGCAAACAATGCCGTCAGGAGATTCAGCACCCAATAGGCCGGGTCGAAGAAGCGGGCGCGTCGGCCGGCCAGCTTCATCGGGCTGGAGCTCGAGATGTCGGTCATTTGTTGCCTCCGCGCGCACGCAGCAGCTGGAATTGCAGGATCGAGAACGCGGCCACGATCACGAAGAGCGCGACGGCGATGGTCGCGGCATAGCCGCTCGAGTTCTTCTGGAAGGCCTGCTCGTAGATGAGCTGCACCAGGACCATCGTGGCCTGTGTGCGGCCGCCCTGCGCGAACAGGTAGACCTGGTCGAAGATCTTGAGCTGCAGGATGAGCTGGATGGTCAGGCAGAGCACGGTGACAGGCCAGATCAGCGGCCAGGTGATGGAGCGGAACACCTGCCAGCGCGTGGCGCCATCGAGCGCGGCGGCTTCATAGAGCTCGCGCGGAATGTTCCTGAGGCCCGCGAGAAAGAGCAGGATGGAGAAGCCGTTGGTCCACCAGATGGTGAGCAGGGCGGCCATGGGCATGAACCAGGGCGTAGAGCGCCACACATTCACGCGCTTGCCTGCAAAGGGTTCGATGATGAACTGCGCGATGCCGAACTGCAGGTTCAGCATCCAGTCCCAGATCAGGTAGACCACGGTGACGGGCAGGATATAGGGCAGGAAGAACGCCGCGAGGACGAAGCTCTGCATCCAGCCGCCGAGGCGGCTGACCATCAGCGCGATGGTGAGCGCGGCGGCCGTGCCCGGAACAACGGTCAGTAGCACGAAATAGGACGTGTTCCAGATGGCGGTCCAGAACAGCTTGTCGCCGAACATCCGGACATAATTGTCGAAGCCGACCCATGTGCCGGCGCCGATCAGCGGGGACTTGGTGAAACTCAGCTGCACCATCTGCAGCGTGGGGTAGATGAACATCCACCCGAAGATCAGAACGAAAGGGGCAACCAGCACGGCTGCCACCAGGTACTCGTTCCGGCGGTTCTTGGTCATGGGTCGTCCTCGGCATCCGCAAGAAGGAACCGGCCGGCTCTCGCGAACCGGCCGGCAGCTATGTCAGATCAAAGCGCGTCGAGAGAGGCCTTCATCTCTTCCACAGCCGTCTTGGCGTCGACTTCGTTGTTCATCGCGGCGGCAAACGCGTTGCCGGCTGCGTCAAACAGCGGCGAGGCAACGCCGGCATTGACGGACTTGGGGTCGAAGACCTGGTTGGCAGTCAGCTTGGCGTAGGTCGCCTGCGGCTGCATCGCCTTGTACTCGGCCGAGGCCTGCACTGCGGCATTGGCCGGAACGTGACCGGCAGTCGCCCAGAACAGCGAGTTATCAGACATGTACTTGATCACGGCGAGCACGGCAGCGTGCTTTTCCGGGGTCACGGTCTTGCCGACATTGTTCGGGATCGCAAAGGCATGCGAGTCCGCATAGGTGCACGGACGGTCGAACAGCACCGGCAGTTCGATGGCGCCCCAGTTGAACAGCTTGCCCTGCTTTTCGAGGTCGACCATGGTGGGCACTTCCCACACGCCGTTGATCATGGTTGCGGCTTCACCGGAGGTGAACAGCGCCACGGCCGACGGATAGTCGGTATATTCCGGCGTCACGCCAGCCTTCACCCAGTCGGCCACGACCTGAACGGCATTGGCGAGCTTGTCGAGGTTATCGCCCTCGAGCCAGGCACCGTCGGTGCCGAGCACGCCGTTCTGCTGGCAGAGATAGGAGTAGATCGTGCGGAAGGCGAAGCCACCGTCGGCGGTCGTCATGGCGAGGCCATACTGGGTGCCGCCATCCTTCAGCTTCTGCAGGGCGGCGAGGAAGTTATCCTTGCCGTCGAGGCCGGTGGGCAGGCCATCGGCGCCGATCAGGCCGGCAGCGGCCAGCTTGTCCTTGTTGTAATAGAGCACGATCGGGTGGGTATCGAAGGGCACGGCATACTGCTTGCCATCGACATTGACCGCCTCGAAGGTCTCCTTTGCGAAGCTGTCCGGGCCGAGGCCCATCGCCGCCCAATCTTCGGCGGTGATTTCCGACAGCGTGCCCTGGCTCACGGCCAGCGGAATGCGCGAGGCGTGGTAGGTCATGATATCGGGACCTTCGCCCACGGCGGCCGAGGTCTGCACCTTGGTATAGAACGGCACGCCCCAATCGAGCGTGGTGCCCTGGATCTCGATCTTGCCGGCATTCGCGGTGTTGAAGTCTTCAATGAGCTTCTTCATCCGGACGCCGTCGCCGCCGCCGAGGAAATCCCACCACACGACGGTTTCGGTTGCCGACGCGACGCCGGCCAGCGACAGCAGGGCCGTGGACAGCGCTGCGATCTTCAGAAACTTCTTCATTCATATCCTCCCAAATGGTGCGCTCGATGCGTGGCGTCATCCGGCGCGTTGACCGGCCGGTGTCCCGTTGCCCCACGCATTGAGCAGTCCGCGGGCGTACGGGACATTATCTTGGGCCCGACAAGGCGGGCGGAGTCTGGAAGAAGGTGCCGGATTTCGGGTCGCGCGGTGCGGCCGGGATGCTCCCGGACCATTCGAGACGACGCGGCGCTCTTGCCGCCTCGTCGCCAGCATGACTCGTCAACCTCTCCCTTCAGTCCCTCGACCGGGTTGGACCTTGCGGCGTCCCAGTTCTGTCACTCATCGTATTGACCTGTTGCGTATTGTCAATCGTGTTTTACAACGCCGAAGGTCATTACCGATATATTTCAACGCACTAGCGTGAAAATTGACCGGAAAGTCCTCAGTTTTGGCCTGTGTGTACCGAAAAAACAGATACGAAACTCAACCGATCCGAAGTGTGAGGGCCCTGGCGATCAATCCATCGAACAGCGCCGTGGCCACCGGGTCGACCAGCGGCGCGTCGTTGACGAGCCGGAACGTGGTGGCCACCAGCCCGCCGGTACAAACGCGGCGCGCGGCGATTGTAGCAGCAGGCTTGTTCACCCACCCGATCACGACTCCGCCATCGACGAGTCCGTCATATTCCCAGGAGCGGAAGCCGGTCAGCACGTGGTGCGGCACGACGCGATCGAATGAGACGTCGAGCAGCGGGCCGCCGGGCAGGGCGGCAAACACCCCGTCGCGCCTGATCCAGGAGAAGTTCGCGATCCAGTCGCCGCGCCATAGCGTGCCATCGCGCAGCACCAGCCCGATATTGGGCAATTGCGACTCGCTGCCGAGGTGCCGCGCCCGCTCCTTGCTGGCCGGCATGGTAGGCGGTTCGGGATTGGGCGGTTCTATCCGCAGGTTCCGGTGCGTTTCGACCGAGCCATCGGCGAGCACCAGATAGCGGGCGCCGTGCCGCATGGCTTCGATATCGTTGGAGCCGAGGGCATGGGTTAGGACGATGTCGGCACTTGCCGCGTCGGTGATGGTGTAGCCGAGCCCGGTCGCGAAGGCGGCGAGGGCAGGGTCGGATGTCGCAATGCGGGCCGTGGGCGCGCTGCGGGTGGCATAGACCGAAATCTCGATCTGGTTGCGGGCGAGTTCCCGGCCCTCCGCTTCGAGCCTCAATCCGATGCTCGCCACATGCGCCGGGCCCGAAAGCCGGATGGATGTCGTTCCAAGATCGACGACGGAGAGCGGCCCCGTCGCCGGTACCGCAATCATGCCCGACTGGCCATCAACGGACCAGTGCAGCACCGCTCCCGCCGGGACGGCGCGCCCACCTGTCGCGAGCTTCAGGCCCAATGGCACGGCCTCGCCCGCCCAGACGGCGTGATGGCCGACCTGCGGCACGATGACGATATCGGTGTTGATCTCGGCGAACCGGTCGTGGAAGACGCGCGGGTTGCGGTTGATGTCGAGCAGGCCATTGGCCTCCCAGTGCACGTCGGTCATCTCGGTGATGACGTAGCCCTGGATGGGCGCGTGCGCGCGCATCGACTCGATTTCGTACTTCAGGTTGGCAAACTGGTACCATTGCACCTTCTCGATGAAGGCGTCGAAACTGCCGAACACATTGGCGAGGTGATAGGTGGCGAAGCGGTTGCGGATGCCGTGGGGATAGGCGGCGCCATCGCCCCAGTTGCTGCCAGTCTCCATCCACCACGGCTCGTCGCCGGACGGGGTCTTGACCTGATCAGGGTGCGGCAGGCCCCAAACACCGAATTCCGAGACGACCAGCGGTTCGTCGCCGCGCTGCTCGCCATCGCCAAAGGGTGTCCAGCTCCATGCGGGCCGTGACGCAAATTCCTTGGTCAGCTGCTCCCACTCGGCCCGGCGCTCCGGCACCGAACGGTAATAGTGGTAGTCGTCGATATCGGTCTTCACATGGAAGTTGGGGATGCAGGCGGAATTGTCGACCACCAGGCGGCCCGGGTCGAGCGCCTTCAGCCAGTCATAGGTATCCTTAAGCCATTGCCGGTGATCGGCATTTTCGATGAGGCGCGTGCCCCAATCCTCGTTGATCAGCGTCCAGCAGATGATCGACGGATGGTTGCCGTCGCGCTCGACAATGCCGGCCATGGTGTCGCGCATCCGCTCGCCGGCCGCGGCGGTGAAGTATTGCACATTGGGGATCTCGGTCCAGACGAGCAGCCCCAGCCGGTCGGCGACTTCATAGTAGCGCGGGTCGGCCACCTTGATGTGGCACCGCAGCAGGTTGAGGCCGAGATGCTTGGCCTTGCGCGCCTGATCTTCGATGAAGGCGGTGGAGGGCGGGGTGCAGATCCCCTCGGGGTAGTAATCCTGGTCGAGGGCGCCGCGCAGGTAGAGCGGCTCGCCATTGAGGTAGAACTTGCCCTCGCGCGTTTCGATACGGCGGAAGCCGAAGCTGTGCGTAGTCGCATCCACCACTGCGCCGTCGGCGACGAGTTCGACGCGGGCGCTGTAGAGATTGGGATGCTCGGGCGACCATAGTCGCGGCTGCGGCACCTTGAGAATGAGGCTGTCGGCCGAGGTCTCGCCGGTCGAGCCATCGACCGTGACGCGAATGGTATTGCCGGCCGCAGCCACGGAGCGGCGGAAGGTGAAGCGCGCACTGCCATCGCTATCGGCGGCAATGGCGACATGCGCGACATGGCGCGGATCGCGGGCGATAAGCGTCACGGACTGCCAGATGCCGCCCAGAGGGCCGTACCAGCTCTGCTTGCCATGCGGCACTTCGCCGAACGGATGGTCGGGATGCGCGTCGGCGTCGCCATTGGGCAGCGTCACGCTGACCTCGAGCATGCTCTCGGCGGCGATATCGGATGGCAATAGGATTTCGAAGGGCAGGTACCCGCCCTCATGCGTGCCGAGCAGCCGCCCGCCGACCCGCACTTCGGCGAGATAGTTCACCGCGCCGAAATGCAGGGCCAGTTCGCGCCCCCTGAGCTCGGCCGGTATCGTCAGCAGTCGCTGATAGATGGCGCGGCCGGTGGAGTGACGCAGGTCTGCAAACTCCGCCTGCCACGGATTGGGCACATTGGCCTCGCGCCAGGCATCGGAACTTTCGTGCCGAAAGCGCCAGGCGCCATCGAGCGATATCTGCTGACGCGCGCCGGCGATCGAAGCGGTTGCACCACCCATGAAACTCTCCTCCCTATACGCTAATATTTATTAGCAATTGGCGTAGGGATAGCGAGTCTCTCACCGGCATGCAAGGGGTTGGAAGTCAATGATTCCGGCCGATGAGTGCGCTAATGATATTAGCATAGCGGAATGGACAGTCTGGCTTCGCCCTGCTAAAGCGATGAAAACTCAAGGGATGGCGGCGTGGCGAAGCGGCCCACGATGATCGATATCGGCGAGCGGGCGGGGGTATCGCAGGCCACCGTTTCGCTGGTGTTGAACCGTGTGCCGAACGCCCGGGTTTCTGACGCGACACGCGCCCGCGTCGAGGAGGCGGCCGAGGCGCTGGGCTATCGCAAGGGGCCCCAGCACCGGGTACCCGAGAACAAGACCCGCGCCATCGGCCTGCTGATCGACGAGATCACAGTCACTCCGTTCGCCACCGCCTTCATTGAAGGCGCGCGCGAGGAAGCGGCACTCCAGGATGTGGTGGTGGCGACCTTCTCGACCCGCGGCGATCCGAAGCTCGAGGACCTGGCTCTAGATATGCTGCTGGGCAGCCGTGTGATCGGCGTGCTCTACACCAGCCTCATCACGCGGCCCGCCGAGCCGCCCGAGCGACTCCGCGACGTGCCGACCGTGATGGTGAACTGCTATGACAAGGAGCGGCGCTATCCTTCCGTGGTGCCCGCCGACGTCACCGGGGCCTATACGGCCACCGAGGCCCTGCTCAAGGCCGGGCACAGGCGGATTGCCCACCTTGCCGGCGAAAACTGGATCGAGGCGGCGGATGATCGCGAAAAGGGCTATCGGCAGGCGCTCGCCAGTTGGGACGTGCCGGTGGACGAGAGCCTGATCCTGCGCGGCTGGACGCTGCCCACGGTTCGTGCACTGGCCCTGCAATTGATCGACATGCCCAATCCGCCCACCGCGATCTTCGCCTTCAACGACCGCATGGCGGTCACCGCCTATGATGCACTGCGCTCCCGCGGGTTGCGGGTGCCGGACGATATGTCGGTGGTGGGCTTCGACGACGAGGACACGAGCCGCAATCTCGATCCCCCGCTCACGACCGTGGTGCTGCCGCATGAGGAAATGGCGCGCTGGGCAGTGGGCACCCTGCTCGACGAACACCTGCCGGCGCCGTCGCCGCGCCGGATCAAGATCGAGTGTCCGCTCGTGGAGCGTGCATCTATCGGGCCGGTGCCGGCGAAGCGACGCGTCTGATCGAGCGCGTCCGGAGGCGTTCCCACAAGACCCAGCCGAGCGTCAGCACCAGGAGAATGCAGGCGGTTACGACGAGGTCCATCAGCGTATTGCGCACCGGCTTGCCGACGAAAAACCGGGTGGCGAACAGCGCGAGATTGCTGAGGACGAGGAAGCTCAGCACATGCCGGCCGGGCGTGAGCAATGCGTTCGGCAGGCGGACCCGCCCGGTGATCCAGCGCGTGAACGCCAGATAGGCGAGCAGGATTGCAGCCGGCCCGACAATATAGGCGATGGACGGGGGGAAACGCTGCGGCAGCTCACCGGTGCGATAAAGCCCCCACGCGACCCATCCGGTAGCGAGAAGGGCCGGGATGAAGTGCCAGGCGCGGACGCGATTGCCGCCATACCAGATGCCGAGCAGGAACCAGGGCAGGTAGGCAAGGAGCGGAAAATTCGCAAATGCCGTATGTCCCACGAGGGTCGGAAGCAGCGGGAATATGGCGCTGGTGGCATAGAATGTCGTTGCGAGCCCGAGCGCGCATACGCCCACCAGCAGCACCGGGCTACGGCCGATGCGCAGCAACCAGTCGCGGAAGAACACCTGCACGAGGGCGAGTACGAAGAAGGTTGCAAGGAACTCGCTCCAGCCGAACAGCCGCCGCATGCTCGTGATGTCGACGATCAGCTCGGCACTGAGCGGCTTCCGCTCGACCAGCAGCGCGAAACCGAAAGACGAGGCATATACTGCCAGTACCAGCAGCACCACCGGCCGCAGCCGCTGCAGCAGGCTGCGCCGCCGGCCTTCGGGCTTGGGCAGGCCGAGGCCGATTCCGAACGCGAACATGAAGCCGGAAAAGCTGATGAGATTGGCATATTCGGCAAAGATCGCCGCCTCCGGCCGGGGCCGGAACGTGATCAGCTGCACCACATGGGCGCCAACCATGCCGATGACGAGGAGGGTCTTGAAGAGATCGAGATCTTGCGACCGCTCACTCGGGGAGGGCGTCGAGTTCAGGCCAGCCATCTTCGGTCCAGTTAAGGGGCGTCAGCTGCAGCTTCGAGATGCCCCGCTCGGCGCCGTCGTAATAGTGGAAGGCAAGCATATCGCCTTTTGTGGTACGGATGGCTTCCTGTCCGCCCGGCCCGATGAAGCGCCCTGTGCTGCCGAGCAGCTTGGTTCCGCCGCCCTCGAGCAGGGGCACGCCGTCGCGGTCCAGATAGGGCCCGGTTACCGTATCGGCGCGGCCGACACGGATGTTGTAGGTGCTGCTCGATCCCTTGCAGCACTGATCGAACGACACGAAGAGATAGTACTTGCCCGCGTGCTCGATAATCGATGGCGCCTCAATCCCCGCCCCCTGCCGCGAGGCGAGCGGCAGCATCGGCGTGTCCTCGGCAATGAGCTTGCCGGTCGCCGGATCGAGTTCGCGCATCCGGATGCCATCCCAGAACGAGCCGAAGGCAAGGAAGGCCCGGCCGTCGGCCGTATCGATGCGCCAGGGGTCGATGGCGTTGAAATTGTCCTTGATGTTGGATCGGAGCACCAGGCCCTGGTCCGTCCAGCCCTCTCCGGGTGCCTTCGGGTCGATGCTGCTGGCGGTCATCAGCCCGATGGCGCTGGCGTTGATGCCGAAGGACGAGACCGAATAGTAGAGGAAATAGGTGTCATCCTGCTTCGACACCGAGGGGGCCCAGATGTTCTGCGAGCGATAGCCCAGAACTTCGGCTGCCCATTTCGGCACGCCCTTGCCGATCGACCCGGCGTCGGTCCACGCCAGCCCGTCCGGCGAGGTCCGGATGCCTATGGCGCCGCGCGTCATGCCGGAGCGGCCGGTTTCATAGGCGACAAAGCTGCCATCCGGCAGCTCGATGACGCTCGGATCGTGGATGCGGATATCGCCAGTCAGTACCGGCTGCAGTGGAGCGGCCATGACCGGCCCGGCGGCAAGAAGCACTCCGGCCGTTAGCACGGCGACAAATCTGCGCATGACGAACCTCCATCCCTCGGGGCTACGGTTTGGAGGAAGATGGATGAAAGTCAATGCTTTCGCTCAGTTGCGCGGTTCCGCGCCCGCCGTGTCGGCGACATGCAGGGCCACCCGAGTAGAGGCGGGTATAAGCGTTTGGCATTAGTGGCGGCGCCGCCAAACGACAGGCAGTATTGCTTGGGGATTCGCAATATATGCGGCGGCAGGGGCAACCAAAAATGACAATGGCTCATGGTAGCGGCGGTTTCCGTCGCGGCAAGGCGGTGCTGCTGGCAGGCGTGAGCGCGCTGGCTCTGGGCATGCCGGCCGCTGCCGTGGACCTCGCGCCCGGCGGCGGGGCCCCATGGGTGCTGGATAGTGCGGGAACCTTCACCATTTCGGGTGCCGACACGTCATCGGGCGATGCCTGGATCGGCCTCGACACACCGGGGGTTCAGCTCGACATCACCGGCACGTCCGGCGCCGCCAGTCTCACCATCGATGCGGGCAAGAGCTTCCACCTCGGCATCAACGCCGCCTCGAGCGGCAATGTGCTCGAACTGACCGGCGCGAGCGCGATTAACAGCGCGACGCTCGCGTCGGGCGACCAGATCCTGGTGGGACAGGATTCCGACGACAACCGGGTCACGCTGAACGGCTATTCGACCATCACCGGCTCGTCTTTCGTGCTCGGCCTCAATTCCGGCGCCGGCGGGAACCTGCTGGAACTGAAAGCGGGGACGTCGCTGGTCGACCTCAGCAGCAATCTGATCGTCGGCAATTTCGGAGACGACAACTCGGCCACGCTGGAGAACGGCGCAGTGCTGACAGCCGACGGCCAGGTCGTCCTCGGCTACGAAGCCGGTTCAGACGGCAACAGCCTGACGCTCTCGACCGGCGCGCAGGTGACGGGTACGGTCGGAACGGCGGTGGGCTATCGCGGATCCGGCAACAGCGTCCTCATCCAGTCGGGCGCCGACTTCACCACCTACACGACTTCCCTCGGCTCTCTGGCCGGCGCCGATGGCAACTCGCTGACCGTGACCGGACTGGGTTCGACCTTCACCGGCACCACCAATGCGTCGTTCAATGTCGGCGGCGCGGGCGACAACAACAGCCTGATGGTGTCGGACGGCGCTGTGTTCACCATAGGCGACCGCCTTGCCATCGGCCAGACGAACACGTCGGGCGGCAACACTGTCACCGTCACCGGCGCGGGTTCGGAGCTTTATGCCGGCAATACCCGCATTGGCGCCAGTGGCGGCCCCGGCGGCAACAGCCTCGTCGTGTCAGATGGCGGCTATGTGTCGATCGGCGATATCCGGGCAAGGTCCGGCAATTCGATCTCGCTGGCGAGCGGTGCCATTGTCGATGCGAACGTTTTCACCCTCGATGCCGGTGCGACCCTGGTGGTCGATGTCGATGCCGACAACGCCATCGATGTTGACGTGACAGGGACGGCGACGCTCTCCGGCAATCTGGACGTCAACTGGTCGGGCGGCACGATTTCCAATCGCTATAATCTGCTGACGGCGAGCACCGTCAGCGGCACCTTCGCCGCCCTCGATACCGCCGGGTTTGCCTCCGGCTTCGTCGTGACCGTGGACTATTACGCGACAGGCGCGGACCTGCTGATCGTGGCCGACCTGATCAGCAGCGCCGACCTGGGCGACAACCAGAACGGTATCGCCGGGGCCATCAATTTCGCGTTCAATTCCGGCGGCAGCATAAGCGGCGCGTTCGTGCCGCTGTTCGGTGTGGATCCCGCCGACCTGGACGATGCCCTCGCGCACCTTACGGGCGAGATCAACGCCTATGCGATGACCGAGCTCGGCTGGTCGGCCACCGAGGTGGCCCTCGAGCAGTTGACCAGCTCTGAAGCCTGCACGCCTGAGGCCGACGGCACGCTGTGCGCCCGCGCCTTTGCGATCGGCGCGACCGCGATGACCGATGGCAATGCGTCGCTTGGCAACCACGACACGACCCAGACGGATGTGACGCTCGGCGTCGCCGCCAATGCGCGCCTCGGCGAGGATCTGCTCTTTGGGGGCCTCGTCTCCATCAACCAGGCGCATGCCGAGATCGACGGCCTTGGGAAGGCCGATGTCACCAGCCTTCGGCTCGGCGCCAGCCTGAAGCAGCACTGGAACAACCTTTACCTTGGTGTGGGTGGCGTCGGCGGCGCCGGTGTCGGCGAAACCGAACGAGCACTGGCGGACGAGACGCCAGGCACGGCCACGGGCGACCTTGCGCAGACCTATTTCGGGCTCCGGGCGGAACTGGGCGCCGATCTCGCCCTCGGCGAGGCCGCGATGCTCACGCCGTTCGCGGGCCTCTCCTGGTCCAGCAACAGCACGATTGCCTTTGATGAGGACGTGTCCGGCGACTATGCCGACCTCGCCCTCGTGTATGACGATACGCTTGCGGCGCGGTCGAGCCTGGATTTGGGTATCCGCATTGCCTCTGGAACTGAGCAGGGGATGAGCATCGGCACCAGTGTCGCCTATCGGCATGTGCTGACAGCCGACAATGCCGTCGTCACGGAGGTCGCCGGCCTCGACGACGCGGCCTTTGAGGTCACCCCGGCGACGCGGCCCGCGGACCAAGTGCTGCTCTCGGCCGACGCCCAGATGCTGGTCGGCACCGGAGCGTCCCTCGGGGTGGAGTTCGATGCAGGCCTCGCGGCGGGCTACGCGTCCGTAGCCGGCAAGCTGGCGCTGACTGGGCAATGGTGACGGCGCTGTCCCTCTGGCCATAGTCGCGGCCGGATGATGCAGCCCTCGTCCAGGCGCGTTCAGGCGGGCAGCAGCTCGAAGGGCAGGGCCTGCCCGTCCATGTCGCGCATTTCGGCGAGCGTGGTCTTGTCGAGCACGCCGGCAATGGCGTTGCGCACATCGACCATCATGTGCCGGACCTGGCAGGTCGCCACATCGCAATCGTCACAGGGCTGGTAGCGGGTGTGGCTGGCGCATGCGATGGGGGCCAGCGGACCATCAAGCACCCGGACGATGGCGCCCACGGTGATCTGGTCCGGGGTCTTGGCGAGGCGATAGCCACCACCCTTGCCCTTGCGCGACATGACCAGGCCGGCATTGCGCAGGTCGCCGAGAATGGCATCGAGGAACTTCTTCGGGATGTTGTTGGCCTCAGCGACATCGGCAACCAGCGCGAGCTCGCCGGGCGGCATCTGCGCCAAATAGACCAGCGCCTTCAATCCATACTTGCCCTTGGCCGTCAGCATCGCCTGTCTCCCCGCCGGGTCAATTGGACCGATAAATTCTATATATCTGCTAAACAAGGAATTCTTGGGCACAGCGCGCTCGGGGCTGCTGCCTGCTTCCCCATCGGAAGTGGAGACGGCCGCAGGGCCTCATGTCGCGCGTGCCCTCCATAGAACCCCGCGCCTTGCCCTCGCCAAGCGGACAGGCTTGCGGACCCGATCCCCCGCCCTCAATTTGAGAGAGTGTTCCTCCAGCGAGCCGGAAACGGCGAAGTCGACTTGCCTCTTAATGTTGAGTAGGATTATCAGGAATATCGAGCGCACCGGGAATGTGTCGGTTGGCTGAGCCATAGCTGCAGTCGCGACGTACCCAAACAGCGCCTGAACCCAACCGGAGTTCGTCCATGACCGCGATCACGCCCATCACCGCGGGCCGTCCTGCCGAAGGAGCGGTTTCCGCCGACGTGTTCCGTGGGGCGATGCGCAGCCTGGCAGGCGCGGTGAGCGTGGTTACGACGGGGCAGGGCGAGACCCGCACCGGTTTCACGGCCACATCGGTGACGTCCCTTTCGTTGACCCCGCCGACCTTGCTGGTGTGCCTGCACCGCGACAGCGCCACGCGACCGACGCTCGAAACCCATCGCAGCTTCTGCGTGAATATTCTCGCGCATGACCAGTCGCATGTGGCGGACCGCTTTGCCGGCCGCGATGGCGCGAGGGGCGCGGCACGTTACGAGGGCGCGCTTTGGCAGCAGCAGCCGACGGGGACGCTGGGGCTTTCGGACGCATTGGCTATCATCGACTGCGAGCTCGAGGAGGCCATCGAACGCCACACCCATACGATCCTGATCGGTCGCGCCCGCGCCGTGACGCTGCGACACGACGCCCAGCCGCTGCTCTACTGGCACGGCGACTATCGGCTGATGTCCTCGCTGGATCGCGCGCTGGCGCCCGCCTGAGCGACCTCAGATCGCGAGCTTCGGCTGGCGCGCCACCGAGTCACGGCCCGTTGCTCACGCTCGTCTCTGCCTTAGGTAGATGGTGACGGGCAGCACGGCATCACCGATACTGCACAAGTGGCTCTCCCGCCCTCGGGAACGTGCCAGCCCCAGCTTGCCCGGACCAACAGAGAAAAAGACGAGGCTCGAATGGCGCATGTCCTCGATTGGCCCCTGGTGCCGCCGCGCACCCGCGTGATTATCGACAACGATTTCTCCGGCGACCCGGACGACTTGATCCAGACGGCACATCACCTCATGTGCCCGTCCGTTGACATACCGTTCATCGTCGCCTCGCATCTGTCGCCGGGGGACTTTATCGACCCCAGCACCACGCAGGCGGAGAACGCACGCCGAATCGCCGAGGAATTGCTCGAGGTGATGGGGCTGACCGGCCGGCACAGGGTGCTGAAGGGCGCTGAACTGGCCATACCCGACCGCGATACCGCGCGCGACACGCCGGCGGCCCGCGCCATCATCGCCGAGGCGATGCGGACCGATACCAGCAGCAGGCTCTACTACGCTGCCGGCGCGGGACTTACGGAGCTGGCAAGCGCGCTGCTCATCGAGCCCGCCATTGCGTCCCGACTGACCCTGGTCTGGATCGGGGGACCTGAATATGCCGAGGACGCGCCGCCCCCGCCGGGCAGCCGCGGCATGGAGTACAACCTCAACATCGATCGCGCGGCGGCGCAACGTGTGTTCGATTCCGACATCGCCATCTGGCAGGTGCCGCGCAATGTCTATCGCCAGGCATTGATGAGCTATGCCGAACTGATCGTTTCGGTGGGTCGCCACGGGCCGCTCGGCGCCTATCTTCGCGCGGCCATCGAGCGCATCATGCAACGCCTCAAGGAGCGCGGCCATCTGATGGGCGAGGCCTACGCGATGGGCGACAGCCCGCTGGTGACGCTGACAGCGCTGCAATCGGCCTTCGAGGCCGACCCGTCGTCAAGCGCCTACAAGCTGCGGCCGCGGCCGAGCATCAGGGATGACGGCACCTATGGCCCGGCGCTCGCCCGACCGCCTATCCGGGTCTATACCGGGATAGACATGCGGCTGACCTTCGCGGATTTCTTCGCCAAGCTGGAACTGTGGGCCGGGTCCTGACCATCGGTGCTTTGCTGCAAGGGCGAGGTAACCGCCGGCTGACGTGAGGCGGTTGAGAGCGCCCGGGTGGACGCAGCGGAGGGGCGGGGGGGCGTTGGCCACCCCTCCCGAATCTGCCGCCCAAGCGCGATGAGCCAGTGTACCGGATGCGCGAGGTCAGCTTGTCATAAGGGCACTTCGCAAAGCGGGTCGTCGGTATCTATGAAGAAGCGGCCATGTGGCGCAAGCAGGCCGCGCAACCGCTCCATCGCCCTGAGCCCGGCGTCAGGATGGCGCCCGTCGAAGGCCCCCACGCGCATTGCGAAAGCCAGATCGAACGGCGCCACGCCTTCGGGCAGCACGAAATCCTCCGCTGCCGCGCAAAGGAATGCCAGAGACCCGGCGGCTATCTCCCGGGCTGAGCCGCGCTTCGCGATCTCGATCGCGCGCGCCGAGCGGTCAATGGCAATGACATGGCCACTGCCAATGCGACGCGCGACCTCTCGTGCGGCAACCCCCGGACCGCATCCGATCTCGAGCACCCGAATTCCGTCGCGGAGCGGGAGAGCTTCCACAAACCGAAGGATTCGCGGTGAAACTCTGGCGTGGTTCATGCCTCTACACTGGCGCGCGTCTACCCTTCATCGGCGAAATAGGCGGCGTTCTCGGCGCGGATGCGGACAATCTGGTTCAGGATGCGCGACAAGTGAATGCGTACCATCTCCGCCGCGCGTTCCTCGTCGCGTGACTTGATCGCCGCCAGGATCGCCTTGTGTTCCCCAAAGGCGTCTTCCAGAGCGAATGACAATGTGAGAAAGCGCACCCGATCCATGTGCGACTTCATCTCGCGCGCGGTTTCCCAGACAAAGCCGGCGCCTGAACGTTCGCAGATCTCGCGGTGGAACTGGTCATCCAGATCGTGGAATCTGGCCTGGTCATGCGCCGCCACGGCCTCCGCCTGCTGGTCGATGATCGCCTGGATGGCCGCAAGATCAGCTTCGGTAAGCGTCCTGCAGGCAACGCGCGCCGTCTCGGCTTCGATGGCCATGCGGATGAAGCGGGCCTGCATCACCGCGCGTTCCGAGATGGCCGAGACGACGGTGGCGCGCTGCGGGCGGATGGTCAGGAAGCCCAGCTTGGATAGCCTGTAGAAGGCATCGCGGACCGGCTGCCGCGACACGCCAAGCGCGCGAGCGACGTCGAATTCGGAAAGCTTGGTGCCGGGCGGTAGCTCCAGCCGAAGAATCTGGCGGTGCAGTTCCTCAAAGACGGAATCCGCGACGGACGCTCGCTGGATCGGTTCCAGAACACTCAGCGCCCCGTTACTCGCCATTCCACGACTCCCATATCAGCACGCCCAAGCTAGACGTGGATTGAACGGGCGGCAACTGGAATATTAGTTGACTAGTATAGAATGATGCCGCAGGATGGCCCGCAACAAAAGCTTACGCACCGGGGAGGGTGACAGTGGGCCAGCTGCATCCTGACCGCCCGTTTACGGCTGACACGGTGGCGCCTTGCCTTGCTCGCGCGCTTTGTTCCGACGCTCCGGAGCTGCCGGTCACCAGTCCGCACGGCTGCATCGCTCCGGCTAGGGATGCGGCGGATTCGACTTTCGCCGACCCGCAGGAAGCCGATGGCCGGAGGATCTGGCGACTGTCTGCGCCGGACTGTCGCCCGTGCCGGGGCATGCCTTCAGTGACGTGGCCGGGCCATCCGTTCGGATCGATCCTCGGCTTGGGCGAGTGCCTGTTCCCCGCTGCTGCGGACCAGCATGACCGCCGAGACGGCCGGGGTCTGCGACGCGCTCGGCTTCGACAACGACACCCGCGCGCTCCGGTCGTTTCCCGCGCGGCACGACATGGCTCGCGGGGTGGACTGCGCCCGGCTGGCC
>CAYPYV010000057.1:0-17333 GCA_964414845.1 uncultured Devosia sp.
TCCCAGCCATTCGGCCATAGGCCTCATGGCCTTCTCACCTTGAATGTCTCCACCGAAGACATTCATCGCCTGCGGCGACCGGTTTCGAAGTCCCGACTGCCCTACAGCGTGCCCTTGGTCGAGGGGATACGATCAGAGGCGCGGGGGTCGATCTCCACCGCGTCGCGCAGTGCCCGGGCCAGTGCCTTGAAGGCGCTTTCGGCGATGTGATGGTTATTGTCGCCATAGGGGGTTTCGACATGCAGCGTGATACCGGAATTCATCGCAAAGGCCTGGAACCACTCGCGCACCAGCTCGGTATCGAAGGTGCCGATCTTGTCGCGGGTGAACTCGACCTTGAACACGAGGAAGGGCCGGCCCGACACGTCGAGCGCCACGCGGGTCAGCGTGCCATCCATCGGCAGGTCGGACGACGCATAGCGGCGGATACCCTTCTTGTCGCCCAGTGCCTCGCGAATGGCCTGGCCGAGCGCGATACCGACATCCTCCACCGTGTGGTGGTCGTCGATATGCAGGTCGCCCCTCGCTTCGATTTCCATGTCGATCAGCGAGTGGCGCGCCAGCTGATCGAGCATATGGTCGAAGAAGCCGATTCCGGTCGCAATCTTCCGCTGGCCGGTGCCGTCGAGATTGACGGAGACGCGGATCTCGGTCTCGTTGGTCTTGCGGGCGATCTTGGCTTCACGCATGGGGCTCTCCTTGGCGGCATGCCCTCTAGCAGATAGGCCAATGGCTATGAAGATGCGGTGAAGGTCCGCTGCGGTCACAGGCCATGGTTACAGCGCTGTCACTGCCCGGACGGGGAGTGCGGTTTGCAATCGGCCGCCATGCGCCTAAATACGGGCCTATCAGTTCGGAGTTATCCCCAATGAGCACTGAAGGTGCATTCCCCAACTGGCACGGCACCACCATTGTCGCCGTGCGGAAGGGCAACAAGGTCGTGGTTGCCGGCGACGGGCAGGTCTCGGTCGGCAACACGGTGATGAAGCACAACGCCAAGAAGGTGCGGCGGCTGGCCGGCGGCAAGGTGATCGGCGGCTTTGCCGGCGCCACGGCCGATGCCTTTACCCTGTTCGAGCGACTCGAAACCAAGCTCGAGCAATACCCGGACCAGCTGATGCGGGCCGCCGTCGAACTCGCCAAGGACTGGCGGACCGATCGCTATCTCCGCCGCCTCGAGGCGATGATGATCGTCGCCGACAAGGATGTGACGCTGGTGCTCACCGGCACGGGCGACGTACTGACCCCGGACCATGACACCATCGCCATCGGCTCGGGCGGCAACTATGCCTATTCGGCGGCGCTGGCGCTCAGTCAGTCGACCGATCTCGATGCCGAGGAAATTGCCCGCAAGGCGATGAAGATCGCGGCGGAAATCTGCATCTACACCAACGAGAGCGTGACGGTCGAAGCGATCGAGACGGGCAAGTGACCCATTCGATCCGCCGCCTCGGGCCCGACGACTGGCAGGCCTATCGCGAGATCCGGCTCGAGGCGCTTAACGCGCATCCCGAGGCCTTTCTCTCGACACCCGAAGGCTTCGCGACCCAGGGCGAGGAGGCGCTGCGCGGCCTTCTGGGACGCATGGCGTTCTTTGCGGGCATCGCCGAGGACGGGCGGCTCCTCGGGCTCATGGCCTTCGATATCGGCCAAGGCCCGCGCCAGGCGCATCGCGGCTCGCTGTACCAGGTGTATGTGCGGCCCGAAGCCCGCGGCACCGGCCTCGCGCAGGCCCTGCTCGACGCAGTGTTCGGCCATGCCACGGGCAAGGTGAGTCAGATCCATCTCGGCGTCGCCGACGGCAACGCGCCGGCGCTCCGGCTTTATGAACGCAACGGGTTTCGCCGCTACGGCACCGAGCCCCGATATCTCTATGTGAACGGTCGCTATGTCGACGAACACCTGATGGTGCGCTTTCTCGACAAGGCACCTGGAGAACAACAATGACTGAAGCGAATTTTTCCCCGCGCGAGATCGTCTCCGAGCTCGATCGCTACATTGTCGGCCAGAAGGATGCCAAGCGGGCCGTCGCCGTGGCGCTGCGCAACCGCTGGCGCCGCCAGCAGCTGCCGCCGGAACTCCGGCAGGAAGTGACGCCGAAGAACATTCTGATGATCGGTCCCACCGGTGTCGGCAAGACCGAGATCAGCCGTAGGCTGGCGAAGCTGGCGCAGGCGCCCTTCGTCAAGGTCGAGGCCACCAAGTTCACCGAGGTCGGCTATGTCGGCCGCGACGTCGAGCAGATCATCCGCGACCTGGTCGAGGCCGGGATTTCGCTGTTGCGCGACAAGAAGCGCAAGGAAGTCGAGGCCAAGGCGCATCACAATGCCGAGGAGCGCGTGCTCGACGCACTGGTGGGTTCGTCCGCCTCGCCCGCGACGCGCGACAGCTTCCGCACCAAGCTCCGTAACAACGAACTCGACGATCGCGAGATCGAGGTAGAGTTGACCGTTCAGGGCCCGCCCTCGGGCGGATTCGAGGTGCCGGGCATGCCGGGCGCGCAGATGATCAATATCCAGGACATGCTGGGCAAGGCCTTTGGCGGGCGCGGGGTAAAGCGCAAGCTGAAGGTGAAGGACGCACATGCGCCCCTGATGGCCGAGGAAGCCGACAAGCTGCTCGACAACGACCAGATCAACAAGGAAGCCGTCGACCTCGTCGAGAACCACGGCATCGCGTTCATCGACGAAATCGACAAGGTGGCGAACCGCGAGGGCTATGGTTCGGGCCCGTCACGCGAAGGCGTGCAGCGCGACCTGCTGCCGCTCATCGAGGGCACGACCGTCTCGACCAAGTATGGCCCGGTGAAGACCGACCATATCCTGTTCATCGCCTCCGGCGCCTTCCATGTGGCAAAGCCATCGGATCTCCTGCCGGAGCTGCAGGGCCGTTTGCCGATCCGCGTCGAACTCAATGCGCTCAGCCGCGAGGACCTGATCCGCATCCTCAACGACACCGACGCGAGCCTCATCAAGCAGTATACCGCGCTGATGGCGACCGAAGGCGTGACGCTGACCTTCACCAACGATGCGATCGAGGCGATTGCGGACGCGGCGGTGACGGTGAATTCGAGCGTCGAGAATATCGGCGCGCGCCGGCTGGCGACGATCATGGAGCGGCTGGTCGAGGACATCTCGTTCGATGCGCCCGACAAGTTCGGGCAGACGATCGGCATCGACAAGGCCTATGTCGATGAACGTATCGGCAAGATGGCCGCTGATCGGGATCTGAGCCGCTTCGTGCTGTAAGGGTAGTGCTCATGTTGTCCTCGGCCTTCGACAGGCTCAGGCTGAGGACAATACCGTCCGCCCTCATGGTGAGCTTGTCGAACCACGAGGGCTACCCAAGCCCCGGAGCTCCCATCGACCTCAGCCTGAGCCTGTCGAAGGCCGAGGTCGAACCCACCGCCCTATCCCAGCGCCGGCGTCACCGGCGCAGGCGCGTGGGGATGGATCAGCCCCTCGGCACGCAGGTCTTCCCAGAGCGCCGGAGAAATTGCGCTCGAAAGATGCACGAGGTTCTGCTCGAGGTCGGAAACCCGCGCAAAGCCGGGGATCAGCGAGGTGATCGCCTGGTGCCCGAGCGGAAAGTTGAGCGCAGCGCGCAGGAGCGACACGCCGTGCCGCGCGCAGACCACCTCGATGCGCCGGGTCTTTTCGAGGATCGGCTCCTTGGCCGGCGAATAATCATAGATGGCGCCGGGCACAGCGCCAGTCAGCAGGATGCCGGAATTGAGCGGCGCGCCGTCGATGATCGCGACACCCTCGCGCTCGCAGCGCGGCAGGAGCGTATCGATCACATCCTGGTCGAGCAGCGTGTAGCGGTTGGCGAGCAGGAAGACATCGAAGGGGGCCACATCGAGCAGGTCGTTGATGACCTGGTACTCGTTGACCCCGGCGCCAATGGCCCGCACCACGCCCTCGGCCTTCAGCTGCTGCAGTGCGCGGATACCGCCGCCTTCGGTCACCTGCTGCCAGGTGAGCTCATGGTCATCCCGATGCGAGAAACGGCCGATATCGTGGATCAGGAGGATATCGATCCGGTGGAGCCCGAGACGCTGCAGGGAGTGCTCGAAGCTCTTCATTATGCCGTCATAGGAATAGTCGTAATGCGGCCGGAACGGCATGGCGGCGGGCGATCCGGTCCTTTCCAGCCCATAGGCAGCGTCCGGCACCATCAGGCGGCCGACCTTGCTCGACAGCACGAATTCGGCGCGCGGCTTGGCGCGCAGATAGTCGCCGATCCGACGTTCGGAGAGGCCCATGCCGTAGAACGGCGCGGTATCGAAATAGCGGATGCCGGCATCCCAGGCGGCATCGAGCAGCTTTTCGGCGTCCAGAGCGGACGGCGCCTTGACGATGTCGCCCACGGGCGCACCACCGAAGCCGATCCGGCTGATATTGAGCCCGGTCTTGCCGACCGGGCGAGTTTCTATCAACGGGCGGCCCAAAGTAATCCTCGCTGCAATATGGTCATGATAAAGGGATTGTCGAGCTCGGTCGGCTTATGGCCGAGCGCGGTATAGAAGACGCGGCCCTTGCCGAACCGGCTCTTGAACACGACGGGCATGGCGACGCCCTTTTTCCAGGATGCGTGTTCGCCCGAGAAGGTGGTGGTGGCGAGCACTTCGACGGCGGGGTCGACATGCATGTAGTACTGCTCGGAGGTATGGTCGAAGCCTGGTATGCCCACCATCACCGGATCGTCGGACCTCACCGGATCAACGCGGTAGGTGATGATGTCGCCCGGATGGGTGGCGAAGGTACAGCCGGCGAGGAAGCGGAAGCGCGGATTGCCGGTGAAGCTGGTCGCAAGGCCATGGTGGAAACCCGCAAGCCCCGACCCGGCCTCGACGGCAGCAGAAAGCGCGATGGAGGTGTCTCGGTCCATTTCGCCGCCGGTCACCTGGGGTATTATGAGATCATAGGAGGCGATATCCGGCCCGCCGAGATCGGCATAGACATTGCTCACCGTCACTTCGAAGCCGGCGCTGACGAGAAATTCGCGGAGGATCAGCGCGCCTTTTTCCGGCTCGTGCAGTTCCAGACCGCCCCAGACCACAAGCGCGCGCTTCATCGCCATTCCCTCCTCCAAAGTCGCGGGAGGGGATCACCCGGAGGGCAAAACTGCAAGTGGCGATTGGTCTTAGGGCCGGCGCCGGAGCCAGCGCGGGGGCTACTTCAAGCGACGGGTAAGCTCAGCGCTCAGCGCCACCAGATCTTCCGGCGCGAGCTTGCCGATGTCGCGGGCAAGGCGATTGGCGAATTCTGTGGCTTCGGGCGACATACCGGCCGTGTCGATTACAACCCGCGGATCGCTCATTTCGGCAAGGCGGATAAGCTCCTCGGCCTCGTCCCAGATGACGTTGAAATAGGCGATGATACGCTGCAGCATCTGCCAGGTCGGGCGGCCGCGGCGCCCATGCTCCAGCGCACTGAGGTAGGCGCTCGAGACGTCAAGTGCAGCGGCCATCGCCTTGAGGGAAATGCCACGTTCCTCGCGCAATTGCCTGAGTTTGTGGCCGAGCGGGGTCATTTCGTCTCCCTGATGCGACGGAGGCGGACATAGAAGGCACCATCGCCACCATGGCCTTGTGCCGCCATATCCCAGCCGGAGACCAGTGGAGCGAGGTCGGGCGAGGCCAGCCAATAGGGCAACATGGCACGCAGGACGCCGCGTTCGACAAGCACCGCGGCGTCATCGGAAAGCTTCTTGAGTCCCTTGCCCGTGATGACGAGCAGCGTCCGGTCGCCACGCTCCGCGCGGGCGCGGATGAAGCGCGTCAGCGCCAGGTGCGCCTCGGCCTGCCGCATGCCGTGCAGATCGAGCGTGCCGTCGATCTGGTCGCGGCCACGCACGAGACGCTGGCGGAGATTGGGTTCGATGCCCGGGCGCGGGCCCTTCTGTGGCCTTCCGTCGGATTGGTAGGACGGCATGGAGATGACCGGGATTCGCCGCGCCGGTGGAATCGCTGGCTTGCCGGCCGATCCGGGCATGGGCAGATGCGCCGGCTCCTCGATTGTACCGAGCGTCTCCGGCCGCAATGGGGTCACCGTCTCCCTGACCTTGAGCCAGAGATGATAGTCCGGGAGGTCCGCCGGACCCCGGGGCCCGCGCTTGGCCATGATGACGCCCCGGACAGAGGGTTATTCGAGCTGGCTGGTGGCGATGAGCTTCCAGTTCGGATCGCGGGACTTGGGGTTGCGCGCGAACGTCCATTCGTCGGCGATGTTCTGCACCTGGTCGGCATTGCCCTCGATCAGCGTGCCATCGGCATCGCGCGTCGCGGACACGACCTCGGCATGGAAGCGGATGGTCACGGCCACCTGGCGACGGTCGCCTTCGGCTTCGGAAATCTCCACCTTGGGCAGGCCGACAAAGGTGAAGTCGACGTTGCGGCCGGCCGCCTCGCGATCCTTTATCACCCGCTCGAAGCCATCGTAGACGTCCTTTTCCAGCAGGTTCCGAAGCGTCTGGCGGTCACCCGCGGCGAAGGCGGTGACGATCATCTCGTAGGCTGCCTTGGCGCCCTCGAGGAAGCTCTTGGGCGAGAAGGAGCTGTCCGCATCGGCCACGGACTGCAGGCCGGCAGCCAGCTTCTCGTCGCCGCGGGAATACTGCTCGATCTCGGCGGCAAGCTTGCGCGCAAAGCGCTCATTGTCCTCCGGAGTCTCGGGGACCGGTGCCGGAGCACGCTTCAGCGTCACGACCTTGTCGTCATTGTCGGGCCTGACCGTCGACTTGGCCTCGGCTTCCGGGCGCCGCTCGAGCGGCGAACGTTCGCGTCCGGTGCGGGTGCCAAGCACCTGCCGCAACCGGAACAGTACGAAGATCGCGACACCGATGGCTATGAGGGTCGGGATATCGAGAAAATCTTCCATCGGTTCTGTCTCTCTGCTGCCTCGGTAAATCTCAGCGCTGCCCGGGGCGCGGGGCAAATCGCCACCCTCGCGGGAAGCGACACTCGCCCCTATATATAGGCAAGTGCCGCGCTAAAACCAGTTGGCAACGGATGAGCCGGCGACAAAGGATCACTAGAAGGGACCGTCATGGTGTCGCGCCTTGTGCCAATAGCGTTAATTGCGCTGCCGCTGATCGAAATTGCCGGGTTCATCCTGGTTGGGCGGGTGCTCGGCGTTTTCGCGACGCTGGCCCTGATCGTGCTCGCCGGCCTCGTTGGCGCTGCCGTTCTGCGACGGACCGGGCTCAAGGTGCTTACCGGCCGCGGCATGGGCGCGACGGCACAGTCGCAGGCCGAAGCGGTAGGTGAAGGGCTGCTGCTCGCCATCGCAGGCGTCCTGCTTATCGTGCCCGGCTTCTTTGGCGATGTGGTCGGCCTCATCCTGCTCGTCCCGCAGGTGCGGCAGGGCCTGCTGCGCTTCCTCGCCAAGCGATTCAATGTGGTCGTGCGGGAACAGGGCTTCACCTATTCGAGCCATGGACCCGGACGGATCAGCCAGCCGGACACGATCGAACTCAAGCCGGACGACTGGCGCCCGCGAGACTGATCGCATTTCCCTCGGCAGCCGAAACCGCGGGAGTGCTTGTTCCAATGGGGTAAAGATGCTACCCCGCCGCCCGAGTTTTCTTGCGCCTTGTCGTGCGCAGCTTCTTGTAGAGGACAAGATCAGAAATGGCTGACGAAACCGCGGCTCCGGCCGCCAACGCGACGCAGGCCGCGCCCGGCTACAACCTGCTGTCGCAGTATATCCGCGACCTGAGCTTCGAGAATCCCGGCGCGCCGGCCTCCGTGATGAGCGGCGTGCAGCCCCAGTTCAATGTCGGCATCAATGTCGGCGTGAAGAAGCAGACCGACGACATCTATGCCGTCGAGATCAACCTCTCTGCGAAGGCCGAGCGTGACAATGCGCTGCTGTTCAACGTCGAGATGGTCTATGGCGGCGTGTTCCGCCTGCGGAACGTGCCGGAGCAGCTGCTGCCGCAATTGCTGATGATCGAGTGCCCGCGCCTGATTTTCCCGTTTGCCCGTCATGCTCTGGCCCAGACGGTACAGTTGGGTGGGTTCCCGCCGCTTCTCATGGAACCGGTCGATTTCCAGCAGCTCTATATCCAGAACCTCAAGAACTTGCAGGCTCAGCAGGCGGCAGCCGCTACCAACTAAGCTTCTGCAAGAACGAACTTTTCCGAGGGCTGTCCGACAAAGGGCGGCCCTTTCGCGTTTTCGATCAGGGCTCGTAGGCGAGCCACAGGGCATCGGCACCGAGCGTTGCCACGAGCTTCTGGTGGGCGGCACGCTCCGCGTCGTTGAGGCGCGGAGGCAAGGCCACGGGCCGGGGGCTCGCCCTGCCACCAGCATGGCTGGTCTCGACGTCCCGCCGCTCGGAGGCAACAAGCGCCAGCCCGACCTGCCGGCCGCCGATGAGCTCCAGATAGACATCGGCCAGGATCTCGCTGTCGAGCAAGGCGCCATGCAGCGTGCGCTTGGAATTGTCGATCCCATAGGTCTTGCAGAGGCTGTCGAGACTGACGCGCTGGCCGGGCAGCACCTTGCGCGCCAGCATCACCGTGTCGATCACCGGGTTCGTGAGGCTGGACTTCTTCAGCCGCTCGAGTTCGGCGTTGAGGAAACCGATATCGAAAGGCGCGTTGTGGATGATCAGCGTCGCATCGCCGATGAAGGCGAGGAAATTGTCTGCCTCGTCGACGAATTTCGGTTTCGACGACAGGAATTCCGAAGAGAGACCATGCACCTTGAAGGCCTCTTCCGGCATATCACGCTCGGGGTTGAGGTAGACGTGGAAATGCCGCCCGGATGGGATGTGGTTGATCAGTTCGACGCAGCCGATTTCGACGATGCGGTCGCCTGTCGCTGCACTGAGCCCGGTGGTTTCGGTATCGAGCACGATTTCGCGTTTCATCGGCCTGCCTTGAGCCTGGTGACGAGTTCAAGCACCTGCCGGCGCGTGTCGTCGAGCGTCCCGTCGGTCCGAATGACCAGATCGGCGCGCTTGAGTTTCTCCGCCTGCGGCATTTGCCGGGCAAGGATAGCTTCGAGCTTTTCCACGCTCATTCCAGGGCGGGCCAGCGCCCGAATGCGCTGCGTCGCGGGGTCGACAGCAACGACCAGAACCTTGTCGAAGCCCCAATCGATACCGCGCTCGTAAAGCAGCGGGATGTCGACAACTGCCAACTCTGCTCCCGCAGCTTCATTGTCTGCGAGAAAGCGGGCAATCTTGGCGCGCACCAAAGGGTGCACAATGGCCTCGAGGATGCCGAGTTGCTCGGGATGGGCGACCAGGATGGCAGATAGGGCCGTCCGGTCGATTTCGCCATTTCTGGAGACGCCCGGAAACGCGGCTTCAACCGGTGCCACAGCCTCTCCGCGGTAGAGCGCGTGGACTGCCTCGTCGGATGAAAAGGTCGGGATGCCGAGAGCTGCAAAGGCGGAGAGCACGGTGGATTTACCGGCCGCGATCGAGCCGGTCAGCCCGAGCTTCAGCATCAGAGCGTCGCCTCAATGATGGCCCGCAGTTCCGGCGTGACCTCAGGACGCGCTCCGAACCAGGCTTCGAAACCGGGAACCGCCTGATGGAGCAGCATGCCGAGCCCATCGACGGTCGGCAGGCCCAGTGCCCTGGCATCTGCCAGAAGCGGTGTTTCGAGCGGGGTATAGACGATGTCGGTGACGGTGCAGTCCTTCGGCAGCAGGCCCAGCTGCAGCGCCTCGAAGCGCGTCCCATGCATGCCGATCGTCGTCGTATTGACAAGAAGTCTGGTCCGAGGCGCAAGGGCGGCGAAGTCTTCGAGTTCGCCGGGCCTGACTCGGTGGCTCAAGGAGAGGAATGCTTCGGCCTTTCCTCGTGTGCGATTGAGCACATGCAGGTTCTGGGCTCCGCGTTCCTCGAGTGCCACGACGATGGCACGCGACGCTCCCCCTGCCCCGAGCACGACGATATCCGAAAGATCAGCATCCCAGCCGGGCACCGATTGATCGAGATTGCCGAGAAATCCCATGAAGTCGGTGTTTCGCCCGATGATTGTCCCGTCCGGGCGGCGGATCAGGGTGTTGCAGGCTCCGATGCGCTCTGCCAACGGGTCCAGCTCATCACAAAGCCGAAAAGCCCCTTCCTTCAGCGGCACAGTGACGTTTCCGCCAACGAATTCGCCCGACCGAATCCGCGCGAAATGGCTCTCCAGAACCTCGGGCGCCACATCTATGGCTTCATAGGATCCATGGATGCCATAGCTCTTCAGCCAGTGGCCGTGGATCAAAGGCGATCGAGAATGCTTGATGGGATGGCCGATGACGAAGGCTTTGATCACGGAATTTGCTCCAAGATGTCGGGCGCATGGAGGCGAAGGGCGGCAAGCAGCGGCAAGAGCGGAAGGCCAAGTATGGCGAAGTAGTCCGCCTCGATACTCTCGAATAGTCGAACGGAGGGGCCCTCGAATCGATAGGCGCCGACCGATTGCAGCACAGCCTCGCCTTCGAGGCCGAGAACCTGATCGAGTTCGGCTTCGCCGAAGTCCCGTAGGGTGAGCGCCGACGTGACGACCTCTGACCAGAGCAGCTTGCCGTCTCGGGCAAGTGCAACACCGCCGAGCAGGTGATGGGTCTTTCCGCGCAGGCGCAGAAGTTGCGCGCGGGCCGCCCCCATGTCTTGGGGTTTGTGGAGGATGTTGCCCTTGATGGCGAGGACCTGATCGCCGCCGATAACGACATCGCCGGGTCGCTGATTCGAAATCGCGAGAGCCTTGGCTTCAGCAAGCGTTTGAGCAAGTT
Organism: uncultured Devosia sp.; assembly: GCA_964414845.1. Classification (GTDB taxonomy): domain Bacteria; phylum Pseudomonadota; class Alphaproteobacteria; order Rhizobiales; family Devosiaceae; genus Devosia_A. The sequence goes on from CAYPYV010000057.1 coordinate 10,745, forward strand.
CAGCCGCGGTTCCGCCTTTCCCCAGGAGATCAGCTTCCAAGGCCCGTTCGTCGATTGGGGCTGGACATGCCGCGAATCTGAGACCGGCCCCGGCTAGCAGGGCCTTTCGTGTTGCGCTTTGGGAGGCAAGGATCAGCATGAGTTCGGTTTTCCACATTGTTCCCGATGGCTCAAGCGGCGGCTCGGTGGAAAAACCGACCATTAGGGTTTCGGTAAGGTTTGTCCCCACTGGCTCTGAATCGCTCCACAGGATCGCTGCCACAGGGCTTAACAAACCGTTAACGTGGGAATCGTGGAAAACCTCCTTGGCAAGAACCAGGTTTCCAACAGCTGCATTTTGCCTCCAAGAATCCCGTTGCGGTTCGGACTCTTCGGGGAAGTCAGCCGAGTCCTGCCTGGTCTGTGCCGAACAGGTCTGTTGATAGCATGTGGGATTCACAGGCTGGCGCGATCGGGCTGCGCGGCTGTGTCCTAGCCAACCGGATTGTGGGCAAACCGGAATTCCGGCAAAACACCGCCATGATAATGAAAATGAAGAGTCTAGATTCCTTGGAAGATGGTGGACCTGCCGCAAATGCCGTGGTGAAACCGCTGCTGGAAGCGGTGCTGGGGCGACGACCACAACGCTTGCCGATCTGGATCATGCGGCAGGCCGGGCGATACCTCCCGGAATATCGCGAGACACGGACGAAGGCAGGGAATTTCCTCGAGCTCTGCTACACTCCGGAGCTGGCGACCGAGGTAACACTGCAGCCGCTCAGGCGGTTCGATCTCGATGCCGCGATCTTGTTCTCCGACATTCTCGTCATTCCAGATGCGCTGGGTCAGACCGTCCGCTTCGAGACGGGCGAAGGACCGCTGCTGACGCCGCTGGACGAACAGGCGATAGCGGGCCTCGAGCTTCAAAGGGCTGAGACACATCTGGCACCGGTGATTGAGACGGTGCGCCGCATCCGGACGGCGATCAGGCCGGAAACCACATTGATCGGTTTTTGCGGCTCACCTTGGACTGTGGCGACCTACATGATCGGCGGACGTGGCTCCTCCGACCAAGCAGCAGCTCGCCTCTTCAGCCTGAGGCACCCTGACGCGTTCCAGAGGCTGATCGACGTCCTTGTCGAAGCCAGTATTGCCTACCTCGTCCGGCAGTTCGACGCGGGGGCGGATGTGGTTCAGCTCTTCGAGAGCTGGGCGCTGAACCTCGATGAAGTCGCGTTTCGCAAATGGGTGATCGCGCCCAACAAGCGGATCGTTGTGGGTGTGCGGGCTCTACGGCCGAATGCGCCGATCATCGGGTTTCCTCGCGGCGCCGCCGGCATGTTGCCGGTCTATGCGGCCGAGACGGGCGTCAATGTGCTGGGCCTCGATTACGGCGTGCCGCTCGGCATTGACGGAGTGCTGCCGGGCGGGCTCGGTGTGCAGGGTAATCTCGATCCGTTGCGTCTCGTCGCCGGTGGCGAACAAATGCTTTCCCGGGCAACAGATATTGTATCGGCGTTCCGCAACCGGCCGCATATCTTCAATCTCGGGCATGGAATCGTGCCTGAAACGCCGATTGCGCATCTCGAAGCGCTGGTCGCGCATCTCAGGGGGCTGTGAGCATGGAGTGGGTCAAAGCGCTGCATATTCTCAGCGTTATCGCGTGGATGGCGGCTCTGCTCTATTTGCCGCGCCTGTTCGTCTATCATGCCGACAGCGCGGTCGGCTCACAGCAGTCCGAGACGTTCAAGGTAATGGAACGGCGCTTGTTCCGTGGAATCATGAACCCGGCGATGATTGCGACCTGGATCTTCGGGCTTTGGCTTGCCTTCGGCTATGGCCTGGTCGATTTCAGCCTGGGATGGATGTGGCTCAAAGCGGTTGCAGTGCTGGCGTTGACGGGGATTCACGGCTGGTATTCTCGTTTGCGGAAGGCTTTCGAGCGGGACGAGAACAGGCATCCGTCGCGTTTCTTCCGGATGATCAATGAGATTCCCTTCGTGCTGGCGATCGTCATTGTCATTGCAGTTGTAGTGAGACCATTCTGAGTCCCTGCACGGTGCTGCACGGGGTGGTCGGCATAGTTATCCATCAAGCCGTTGCCGTTTCACGTGAATCCTGGGGAGAAAGACAAGCCGCTTGAATATCGCGCGGCTTTTAGCTATCTCAGGTCGCGTTGAGCCCACCGAATGCGCGTCTCCCCGACGCTGCTGGGTTTCATCTGCCCCCTTCCCTTACATTCTCCCACCACTGATCTCCCGAGGGCTCTCCCTGCCATGGAAAACATGAAGCTCAGCGAGCTGAAGGCCAAGACGCCTGCAGAACTGCTGGAATTTGCCGAGACCTACGAGGTGGAAGGCGCTTCCACCATGCGCAAGCAGGAGCTGATGTTTGCCATTCTCAAGGAATTGGCGGCGCGCGAGGTGGATATCACCGGCGAAGGCGTGGTCGAGGTTTTGCCCGATGGCTTCGGGTTCCTGCGGTCTCCGGATGCCAATTACCTGCCGGGCCCTGACGATATCTACGTTTCCCCAAGTCAGATACGCCGCTTCTCGCTTCGCACGGGCGATACGGTTGAAGGCCAGATTCGGTCCCCCAAGGAAGGCGAGCGCTATTTTGCGCTGCTCAAGGTCAACACGATCAATTTCGAGGACCCCGAGAAGGTCCGTCACAAGATCAATTTCGACAATTTGACGCCGCTCTATCCCGATGAGCGGCTGCGCCTCGAGCTTCCGGATCCGACGGTGAAGGACAAGAGCGCCCGCATCATGGACCTCGTGTCGCCACTCGGTAAAGGTCAGCGCGCCTTGATCGTGGCGCCGCCGCGCACCGGCAAGACCGTACTGCTGCAGAACATTGCCCAGTCGATCGCAATCAACCACCCTGAATGCTACCTGATCGTGCTTCTGATCGACGAGCGTCCGGAAGAAGTGACCGACATGCAGCGCTCGGTGAAGGGCGAGGTGATCTCCTCGACGTTTGACGAGCCGGCCTCCCGCCACGTGCAGGTCGCCGAAATGGTGATCGAGAAGGCCAAGCGCCTCGTGGAACACAAGCGTGATGTGGTGATCCTTCTCGATTCGATCACGCGTCTCGGACGCGCCTACAACACCGTCGTACCGAGCTCCGGCAAGGTGTTGACTGGTGGTGTGGATGCCAATGCGCTGCAGCGCCCGAAGCGGTTCTTCGGCGCGGCGCGCAATATCGAGGACGGCGGCTCGCTCACCATCATCGCCACCGCGCTGATCGATACCGGCAGCCGCATGGACGAAGTGATTTTCGAAGAGTTCAAGGGCACCGGCAATTCCGAAATCGTCATGGATCGAAAGGTCTCGGACAAGCGTATCTTCCCGGCGCTCGACATCACCAAGTCCGGCACCCGCAAGGAGGAGCTGCTGGTCGAACCGGATATCTTGCGCAAGATGTATGTGCTGCGGCGTATCCTGAACCCGATGGGCACCGTGGATGCGATGGAATTCCTGATGGACAAGATCCGCCAGACCAAGACGAATTCCGATTTCTTCGACTCGATGAATACCTGAGGTCGGCATGTCGGCCGACGACACTATCGTTGCACTGTCGTCGGGTGCCTTGCCCGCTGGTGTTGCGATTGTGCGGGTGTCGGGCCGATTGGCACGAGATGTGGCGGAGCGCTTTGCCGCCCCGCTGCCGCCGGCCCGGCAAGCCGCGCTGCGGCATATCCAGGATGGTAACGTGCCGATCGACCAGGGTCTCGTGCTCTGGATGCCTGGGCCGCACAGTTTCACCGGTGAAGACTGCCTCGAGCTGCAACTGCACGGCTCGCGCGCGGTGGTGCAGAGCCTGCTGCGGCGGATAACGGACATCCAGGGATGTCGCCTTGCTGACGCTGGCGAGTTCACCCGTCGTGCCTTCGAGAATGGCAAGCTCGACCTGATCGAAGCTCAGGGACTTGGAGACCTGATTGCCGCCGAGACAGAAAACCAGCGCGCAATGGCGTATGCGCGCCTGCAAGGCGGGTTGACCCGGCAGGTCGAAGGTTGGCGGGAACGGTTACTCGATCTCCGGGCCCACATCGAAGCTCAGCTGGACTTTTCCGACGAAGGCGATGTTGGCGCCCTGCCCCCGGGCTTCGTCGAAGATGTTGAACGGCTGAGCGGAGATATCGGTTCGGTTTTGGCCTTGCGGGGCCAGGGTGCGATCATCCGTTCGGGTTTCCGCGTTGTGCTCGCCGGGCCGCCGAACTCCGGCAAATCGAGCCTGCTGAATGCATTGTCTCGATCCGAGGTTGCCATCGTTTCGGATGAGGCCGGTACGACCCGCGATCTCAAGGAAATCCCGCTCGACATCAAAGGCCAGTTGATCATGCTGATCGATAGCGCTGGTCTGCGTGATACGGAATCCAAAGCTGAGGCCATTGGCGTTGAGCGAGCGAAAGAAGCCATTCGTTCGGCCCATCATGTCTTGTGGCTCGTGGCGCCGGACATTCCGGGCGAACCTATGCCTGATTTGTTTGAGAAATTGGGAGAGTGGCAGCGTCCGACGGTCACTCGCATTGGTACGAAATCCGACATCGGGAGAGTCGCTGATGCTGACATGTATGTTTCGGCCACGTCAGGCGCGGGGATAGCGGATTTGCTGGAACTGCTCTACGAGGCTTCCGGTGCCGGAACAGTGCGGCCCGCCGATGTGCTTGTCACTCATGAACAGGACAGCGCTGCACTACTGGCCGCTGTGGTCGAACTGTCCCGGGCTACAGAAGAGTTGGACCGGATCGAACTGGCTGCGGAGCGCTTGCGGCTGGCAGGGCTGGCTTTGGAGCGACTTTTAGGCCGTATCGACGCAGAAGACGTGCTCGACCGCCTGTTCTCCACCTTCTGCATCGGCAAATGACAGGACGCGGTGATTCACGTGAAACAGGTGCGACCCGGCACAAAGATTGATTCACGTGGAACAATCGCCTAAACGGCCGCTTTCCGAGGTGATGCCATGACTGATTTCGGAGTCATCGTTGTCGGTGGCGGACATGCTGGAGCAGAGGCTGCAGCAGCTTCCGCTCGGCTTGGTGTGCCAACCGCGCTTGTGACGCACCGTTTCGCAACCATCGGCGAAATGAGCTGCAATCCGGCTATCGGAGGGCTCGGCAAGGGACACCTCGTTCGTGAGATCGACGCGCTCGACGGGTTGATGGGCCGCGTCGCCGACCAGGCTGGCATCCAGTTCCGCGTCCTCAATCGCCGCAAGGGGCCTGCAGTACGAGGCCCACGTGCCCAGGCAGACCGCAAGCTCTATCGCGCAGCGATGCAGGCCGCTATTCGCGCCCAGGCAAATCTTGAGGTTATCGAAGGCGAGGTCGACGACCTCATCGTCGAGGATGGTCAAGTCGGCGGCGTGGTCTTGCTCGATGGGCGGAAGTTCTCCACCAGAGCGGTAGTTCTCACGACGGGTACCTTCTTGCGCGGGCTGATCCACCGCGGGGAAGAGACGGTGCCCGCGGGCCGGGTGGGCGAGAAGCCGGTGCTTGGTCTGTCGCTGCGCCTCGAGGCACTTGGTCTCGCCCTTGGTCGCTTGAAAACCGGCACTCCCGCCCGACTAGATGCCAACTCCATCGCGTTCTCCGGGCTGGAAGAGCAATTGGGCGATGATCCGCCGGAACCATTCTCGTCTCTGACCGAAAGCATCACCACACGGCAGGTCAGCTGCTTCATTACCCGCACGACCGCTGAGACGCACCGTATCATTGCGGACAACATCCACCGCTCCGCCATGTATTCCGGCAGGATCCAGAGCCGTGGCCCGCGCTATTGCCCGTCTATAGAAGACAAGATCGTGCGCTTCGCCGATCGTGACAGCCACCAGATTTTCCTCGAGCCGGAAGGGCTCGACGACCCGACCATATATCCCAATGGCCTGTCCACCTCGCTGCCGGCGGACGTGCAGGAGGCATTCCTCAAGTCCATGCCTGGGCTGGAGAATGTCCGGATCATCCGACCCGGCTATGCCATCGAGTATGACCATGTCGATCCCCGGGAGCTGAGCCTCAGCCTGGAGGTCAAGCGGCTGCCTGGCCTTTTCCTAGCGGGTCAGATCAACGGCACCACCGGCTACGAAGAGGCCGCCGCGCAGGGGCTGCTCGCTGGCGCCAACGCCGGCAAACGGGCTAGCGGTGCTGCGCCGCTGCACCTCTCGCGTACGGAAAGCTATCTCGGCGTCATGGTCGACGATCTCGTCACCCGGGGTGTCAGCGAGCCCTACCGCATGTTCACCTCGCGAGCCGAGTTCCGTCTGCACCTGCGCAGCGATAATGCGGACCAGCGGCTAACGGCTCTCGGCATCGAGATGGGACTCGTGGGTGCGGAGCGTGCGGAGCGCTTCGTCCAGAGGCAGGGCAAGCTCGATGCGGCGCGCACGCTGCTCAATGGCCTCGCAGCATCGCCGACCGAGGCCAGGAAGGCTGGGATCGCCGTGAATGCGGACGGTCAGGCACGGACGGCCTTTGCGCTACTGTCCTATCCAGATGTCGAGGCATCCGATCTAGCGCGGTTGTGGCCGGAGGTCGCAGACATCGAATCCCAGATTCTCGAGCAGGTGAGTATCGACGCGCAATATGCCGTCTATCTAGACCGGCAGG
>CAYPYV010000058.1:0-17218 GCA_964414845.1 uncultured Devosia sp.
GCGGGCCGCACGGCGAGTTCGATGGCGGCGCCCGAGAGCGAGATATCGATGATCTTGCAGTTGTAGCGGCGGCCATCCTCGAGCACGACCGTCGAATGCCGGTTGTCGGGGACGACGCGTTCGTGGCGCCGATCCTCGGGGAGGTTGAGGACGTCCTTGTTGGCGAGCCAGGTGAGCTGCGCTGCCATCTTGTCGCGCTTGCGACCGGAGGCGACCACATCCATCACGAAGCCACCGTCAACGCGGCTCTTCACTTCGCCCTCGATCCGGCCGATGTGATCGACATAGGCAATGACCCGCTCGCCCTCCGAGCCCGGCACAGGCGCCACCACGACGGCATCACCGGGGGACATTTCGAGAATCTGGCAGGGGAACTCGCGCCGGTCGGCCAGCATGTAGCGACCCAGTACCGATACCTTCACGCGTTGGAAGCGCGGGAGCTGCACATATTGCCGTGCGGGCCTCTGGGATCGCTGATCTGGCGCAAGCATTTGGTGGTAACCGGACAAAGTCTAGGGTCCAAAATACCACCGGAGACTAGCTGAGCTTGGTTAATCGAATATGAGGATCGAAGATTAATTCGACCCCCGTCGTTCAGCTTCTGCCGCCGTCGATGACTGCAAGATGGGCGTAGCGGCGCGCCGAGCGGCCGAAGACCGTGGCATTGAGAGGGGTAGGCACGCTGGCGCCAATGGCCTGCTGCATCTGCTGTATCTGCTGCTCTTCGCGACGCGGCACGAGCGTGGACACATCGCGCGCTACATTGCGATTCACATCGCCCATGGAGATGTCATCCGGCCAAATCAGGCGCAGGCCGGTGATGCGCTGCTCCATGATCGGCTGCACGCCGAACCAGTATGGCTCGTCGATAGCCGTCATGCCGCCGAGGACTCGCGAGGTGGTGGTGCCGTTGTGACGGAGCGGCATCAGCACGGTTTCGATCACCACATGGGTGTTGAGCGCAGTGGTGCCCTGGAAGGTGACGAGGGCGACTGCATGGTCTTCCGTGACGGCGCGCATCAGGGTTTCCATGGCATCGCGGTCGCGCTGATGCCAGAGGCGCGTGAATGAGCGCCCCTTCAATTCACGGGCGTAGGCGGAGCAGAGATGCGAGCCGGCAAGGCGGAAATCGAACTCGTTGGCGTCGTTGAGCTCAAGGATGAAAGTGTTGGCAAGGGCGGTCCGTATGCGCGTCGGGTCGATGTCGCGACGATCCGGTGCGCTGCGCGAACCACGCAGGGCATTCCAATAGTCGAACAAGGTCTTTGTGCTTGGCTTCTGCATTTGCCGTATCCTTGACCCCCCGCCGGAGCCGACTCGTAAACAAGTGGTTGCGAACCGGAGGCACACTCGCTCAGGGCGGGGCGGATGTCCTTCTTAATCATTCGGTAAGGTTAATCCCGGCGCTTCAATGTGGATAATTGACCGCGATGCGCTAAAAGGAGGCCGAAGCCGAGGCGCCCGATGACCGAGAACAATAGCGAGAAACCCGAGGCAGCGCCCGCGCGCGAGCCAGCGATAATGTTGCCCGGCGTGATCACCGCCCTGCTTGGCCTGATGGTGGCCGTGCACCTGGCGCGGGTATTCAGCCTCAGCGAAGCCGGGGACCTGAACCTGATGATCTGGACGGCGTTCCTGCCGGTGCGATTCATCGTGCCCGACCAGATCGACGGCGGACTGCTGCCCTTGCTCTGGACCCCGGTGACCTATGCCTTTCTGCACCAGGGTTGGGAGCACCTGATCATCAATTGCGCCTGGCTCGCCATATTCGGAACCCCGGTGGCGCGGCGCTACGGCATCGTGCCCACCCTTGCGATCTTCGCACTGAGTTCGATCGCCGGTGCTGCGCTCTACGCCTTAACGACGCTGCCGCCACTTGCGCCGCTCGCGCCGCATTTCCTGCTCGGCGCCTCGGGCGGCATTTCAGGCCTTACGGGGGCGGCCTGCCGCTTCATGTTCCAGCCGCTGATTGTGGCGCGAGACCCGGCAACAGGCGAACCACGCGCCCTTGGGCGACGTCTCGCGAGCTTCAAGGACCTTGCGACGCAGGGCAATGCCCGGTTCTTCATTCTGCTCTGGCTGGTGTTGAACGCGGCAGCGCCATTCCTGCCGCTGCTGTTCGGCGCGGATAGCGGCATTTCCTGGCAGGCGCATCTTGCCGGGTTCGTCGTCGGACTGCTGGCGCCGAGCGTGATCGAGGGTCGACGCATGGGGCCAAGGACATGAGCGCGGCGCTGGAGGCGCGGATTGAAGCGCTGGAAACCACCGTCGCATTCCAGGACCGGGCGATCGAGGAACTGAACGCGGCGCTGGCGGAGCACTTCAGGCAGATCGAGCAGCTGAAGCGAGAGCTTGCCAATCTTGGTGCGCAGGTGCGCGAAGTGGAATCGCACCCAGCGCTGACGCCGGGCCGCGAGCCCCCGCCGCCGCATTACTGAGCAGCAATCAGCTCTTGTAGATTTCGGCCGGATCGAAGAGGCGAGGCTCGCCGGTGTGGGTGAGCGCAGGCTTGCCATCGGCCGTGGAGACGATGCGGTAGAAGCAGCTTTCGCGCCCGGTGTGGCAAGCTGCGCCGCGGCCCTGTTGCTCGACGACCAACAGAATGGCGTCCTGATCGCAATCGACCCGCAGCTCGATGACGCGCTGCAGCTCGCCCGAACTCTCGCCCTTCTTCCAGATCTTTGCCCGCGAGCGGGAATAGTAGTGGGCGATGCCGGTCTCGATGGTCAGCCTGAGGGCTTCCTCGTTCATGAAGGCCAGCATCAGAACGCGATGGTTGTTCGCGTCCTGCGCTATGGCGGTGACGAGCCCATGCGCATCGAAGCGCGGGGCGAAGACGGTCCCCTCGTCGAGTGTGTGGTGATCAAGGGTCGCGGGATCGGTGAAGAAGCTGGACATTCCGCCCTATTATACCGGCACACGGCACTTGGCCACAGAACTCACTTCTTGCCGGATGCGACCGGAGCAGGGCCTTCGCCCGTGGCGGCCTGCACCAGACCACTCAGCGAGCCACCCTTCAGCCCGAGTTCGGTGAGCAAAGCGTCCACAAGCGGCGCCTGGCTGCGGTAGCGGAGGGCTGCATCCACGGCCTGGTCGGCCAGCCCCGTGCTCCCGCCAGGTGCCGTGCCGGCTGCGCCGACACCGGCCGCGCCACCGAGACCTTCGACATGCAGGATCTTGATGCCTTCGATGCTCTGCATCGGCTTGACGCTTTCCGCGATGATGCGGGGCAGGGCCTCGATGAGGGCGAGGCGGATATTCATGGCGATCTGCTCCGGCGAAAGCTGGTTGGCAGCCTCGTTGAGAGCTTCCTTGCCGGCGGCCTCCACGGCATAGGTGACCTCGGTCGCGGCCGCCCGGAGCTTGGTGGCCTCGGCCTCGCCTTCAGCCAGGATACGGGCAGCCTGGGCGCGATTGGTGGCGGAGGTCTTTTCGGCTTCCGCCGCGACGACAAGGTTGATCGACGACTTCTCGGCCTCGCGCTGCGCCTCGATGAGCTGGATGCGCTTCACGCGTTCGGCCACTTCGGTCTGCCGGGCGGTCTCGACTTCTTCGGCCGCCTTGGCGGCAAGAGCGCGTGCGGCGTTGGCCTTTGCGTCCGCCTGCGACTGCTGTTCGGACTTTGCGGCGATGGCGATGGCGCTATCCTGTTCGGAAATGGCGATGGCCTGGTCGGCCTTGATGGCAGCCTCGCGGATCTGCTGACGGCTCAGCGTGCGCGCGCCTTCGGACTCCGTCGCGCGCTGCGCCCGCTGGCTCTCGATTTCGGCATTCTGCTGATCGGTGCGAACGGCGATCTCGCGCTCGTTGTCGAGGCGGGCATATTCGGTATCGCGCTGGATCTTGTACTGCTCGGTCTGCGCCTCGAGGTTCTTGCGCGCAATGGCAACGAGCGTGTTCTGCTCGATTTCGTTGCGGATGCGCCGGCGTTCTTCGATCGCCTGGGTCATCTTGGTCAGGCCTTCGGCATCGAAGACGTTGTCGGCATTGAAGAATTCACGGTTGGTCTGGTCAAGGCCGGTGAGCGACACGGATTCCAGTTCGAGGCCGTTCTTGAGGATGTCCTCGGAGACCGCGGCCTGCACCTTCTGGACGAAGTTGACGCGCTGCTCGTGCAACTCCTCCATGGCCATTTCGGCAGCGACGGCACGCAGGGCATCGACGAACTTGCCTTCGACGAGCTGCTTGAGCGCAGCGGGGTCCATGGTGCGGCGACCGAGGGTCTGCGCGGCATTGGCGATCGACTCGGAGGTGGGCTGGACGCGGACATAGAACTCGGCCTGCACGTCGACGCGCATGCGATCCTTGGTGATGAGCGCCTGTTCGGCGGTGCGAACCACTTCGAGGCGCAGCGTGTTCATGTTCACCGGGATGATCTCGTGCAGCACGGGGAGCACGATGGTGCCGCCATTCATGATGACGCGCTGCCCGGCAAAGCCGGTGCGGACGAACGACACCTCCTTGGAGGCGCGGCGATAGAGCCGCGCCAACATGAGGCCGAGAATGAACAGCGCCGCGACGATGATGGCGGCAATGACGAGGATGTCGATCAACTGGTTGAACATGGGCTTAACTCGTGCGTGAGGAAATCTTGGTTATGGCGCGGTAGACATTGTCCTGCCGGCTCACGATGAAGACCCGGGTATCAGCGTCGAAATGCTCGGCGGGATCGCTGGGCTCGATCAGAACGTAGTGCGTGTTGCCGCGATTGTCGGTCGTCTTGGCCTCGGCAGGCGCGCCTTGCCGGGCCGTGCCGCGGATTACTGTGGCGAAGCTGCCGATGAAATCGTCGCGGCTGGCGACATCGGAATGGATGGCGCCAAAGAGCGGCGCAAGCAGCCGCCCGCCGATCCGCATCGCGTAGGCGGCGGCGACTATGCCAGGGATGGCTGCGAGTGCGGCGGGGATGGGGCCGGAGAAGATGCCCTGTGCTGCGAATTGCGTGGCAATGCCGCCCACTGCAAAGCCGCAGAGCCCGAGGACCAGGGCGACGAGCGACGGCACACGGCCGAACGACAGCCAGCTGAGCACGGAGGAGAGCGGCCCGATCTCCGCGCCACTGGCTTCGGGCGCATTCGCGTCAAGATCGGGCAACAGCGAGTCGATGGCAGAGCTCGCGGAGAGCCCGGCAAGGAGCGCGGCAAGTTCCAGCGCGCCGATCGCCAGCATGACAATCAGTGCGATCGTGAAGGGTGCAAATTCTGCAGAAAAGAAGAACGCCAATTCGCCCCGTCGCCCCTTGAAGGCCCCAGACCATTTCACGTTTCAATTGAAACGTTGAATTGGCCCAAGTCTCTCTTTGTCGCGCTTTCGAACCGGAAAAGTCATGCAACTTTTCCGGAAGGCGCTCTGAGGGATAATTGGCGTACTTGCGTACTCGTTCAATGACGGCGCAAACTGCGCCGTCGCATGTTTCGATCTGTGTCGAGACTTATCAACAGATTTCGGACTTAGCGCTTGACCATGGCGAAGAAGCGATCCTGCTGATCGCGGTCTTCTGCAAACACGCCGGTAAAGCGCTGCGTTACGGTGGACGCGCCGTGTGCCTTCACACCGCGCATGGACATGCACATGTGCTCGGCCTCGATCATCACGGCGGCGCCGCGCGGATTGAGCTGCTCATTCACGGCGTCGATGATCTGCGCCGTCATGTTCTCCTGCACCTGCAGGCGGCGGGCGTACATGTCGACGAGGCGGGCGAGCTTGGAGAGACCCACGACCCCATCCTGCGGCAGGTAGGCGATATGCGCCTTGCCGAAGAAGGGCACCATGTGGTGCTCGCAATGGCTGGAGAACGGAATGTCCTTCACCAGAACGACATCGTCATAGCCGCCGACTTCCTTGAACGTGCGGTTGAGCACTTCGGCCGGATCGACGAGATAGCCGGAGAAGAACTCGCCATACGCCTTGGTCACCCGGCGGGGCGTGTCGAGCAGGCCCTCGCGGCTCGGGTCGTCGCCAGCCCAGGCGATGAGCGTGCGAACGGCTGCCTCTGCCTCTTCACGGGTGGGACGTGCAGGCGGCTGAGCAGGCAAAAATACAGGCTGCGGCTTGGCGATGGCGTCCATCATATCCTCGGTCAATAGCAGGCGATCGATGCAGATACGTCGCCCCACGGTTCCCGGATTGGTCAGCGACGATGGACGCCCCTGACTTTTGCATCAGAAAAACTATATAGGTTAGAGATTACCCGCCACAAGCTCCGCTCTAGCGCGCATGGACCTCACCGATCTCTACTCGGACCGCATCATCGAGATCGCGGCGAACCAGCCGCGGCCGGGCCGCCTCGACACGCCGCAGGCGAGCGCGCGGAAGGTCGCGCGGGTGTGCGGCTCGGTGATCGAGGTGGACGTGAATGTTCAAGCAGACGTGATAACTGCCTATGGGCACGAGGTATCGGCCTGCGCGCTGGGGCAGACGTCGGCGGCCGTGGTGGCGGCCAATATTGTGGGGACGCCCGTGTCGGAGTTCCGACGGGTGCGGGACGAAATGGCCCGCATGCTAAAGGAGAGTGGCCCGCCGCCCTCGGGCGAGCGTTGGGCCGACCTCAGATGGCTGGAACCGGTGCGCGAGTATCGCCCGCGGCATGCCTCGACGCTGCTGGTGTTCGACGCGGTGTGCGAGGCGCTCGACAAGATCGCAGCGGGGAAAGCGGCGTGAGTGGCTTCTGGCGCATTGTCGACTATCCGTTCAAGCTCATGGCCTATGTGCTGATCCAGGGCTATCGCTATAGCCTCTCCATGTTCATGGGCCGCAATTGCCGGCATGCGCCGACATGCTCTGAATTCACGCGGGACGCGATCTGGCGCTTCGGATTCTGGCCCGGTGGCTGGATGGGGCTGGCCCGCATCTATCGGTGCCGGCCTGGTGGAACACATGGGTTCGATCCGGTGCCGGAGGCGCTACCGGGCACCGGCAGATGGTATCTGCCATGGCGCTATGGACGCTGGCGCTGACGAGATGACATCACAATCCGGCTGAAACGTCGAAATTGTATAGGTCGTCGTTTGGTCCCGATTTCGAATCGGAAATGTCATGCGACTTTTCTTGAACGCGCTTTAACCGCGCGCGGCGTCCGAGAGGGCGAACGGCAGCTGTTCCGCCAGGTAATCCAGTTCCTCGGGTCGCCCGACGCTGATGCGGATATGCTGGGCGAGGCCGGGCGCCATGGGTTTCCGCACGAAGACCTGTCGCGCCTCGAGCGCCTTGAGCACGCCGAGGGCGAAGTCGCCATCCCGACCGCAATCGACGGCGACGAAATTGGTGGCGCTTTCGACCGAGCGGAGGCCGGACGCAGCGGCGATGTCGGCGATACGGGAGCGGCCGGCTGCGACTTTCGCCACGACATCGCGGAGATAGGGCTGATCGGCAAGTGCCGCGTGGGCAGCGACCTGTCCGAGTCGGGTGACGCCGAAATGGTTGCGGACCCGGTCGAAGGCGCCGATGAAGCCAGCCTCGCCGACGGCGTAGCCAACGCGCATCCCGGCGAGCCCATAGGCCTTGGAGAAGGTGCGGGTGCGGATGAGGTTGGGCCGGGCAATATCGAGCGGCGGCAGAGTGCCGGCGGGCGCAGTCTCGCAATAGGCCTCGTCGAGCAGCACCAGCGTTTCGTCGGGCACGGCTGACACAAAGGCGGAGATGTCGTCGGCACCCCACCAGGTACCCATCGGATTGTCGGGGTTAGACAAGTAGATGACCTTGGCGCGCTCCCGCCGCGCGGTATCAAGCAGCGCGCCCAGATCTTCGCGATAGCCGGAATAGGGTACGGCGACGACGCGGCCGCCGAAGCCCGCGACGTGGTAGTTGAACGTGGGGTAGGCACCCAGTGATGTAACCGCGACATCGCCAGGGGCGATCACAAGCCGGGCAATGAGGCCATGCAGCCCGTCGATGCCCTCGCCGATGACGACATTGGCGGCAGGGATGGAGAGGTGCCGGGCGAGTGCCTGCCGCAGATCGTGGATTTCCGGATCACCATATTGCCAGACCGTGCCCGCGGCCTCGGCGATCGCGGCGGTGACTTTTGGCGAGGGACCGAAACCGCTCTCGTTGGCGCCGACGCGGGCGCGGATCGATTGCCCATTGCGCCGCTCGATTGCCTCGGGCCCGACAAAAGGAATGGTCTGGGGCAGGACGCGGGCGATGTCGGTCAGCAGCGGGCGCAACGGAGCCTCAGTGCGGGATGACGCCCGGCGGGGGCGGGCCCTTGATGAGCGGGATCATGGGGAGGGTGTGGCCCACCAGCTGGTCGACGCCTTCGTAGAGCATGCGGACCGCCACATAGAGGATGATGACGAGGCCAACCCACGCGATCCAGCGGAACTTGTGCAGCAGGCGCGCGATATAGGACGCCGCGACACCCATCAGCACCACGCTCAGCGCGAGCCCGAAGATCAGCGCAGCTTCGTGTCCGTGTGACGCGCCCGCGACGGCCAGCACGTTGTCGAGCGACATCGAGACGTCGGCGATGATGATCTGCAACACCGCCTGGCGCAGGGTCTTCCTGGGCGCGCGGCCGGCGATGGTGCCGTCGCGATTGGTATCCTCGTCGCTCAGCGCTTCGTCCGCCTCTGCTTCCTCCTCGGCGGAAACCGAGAGTTCGCGATACATCTTCCAGCAGACCCAGAGCAGAAGCAGCCCGCCCGCCAGCAGGAGGCCGCCACCTAGGGACAGCAGCTGCGTGGTGATGAGCGCGAAGCCGATACGAAGGATGGTGGCGGCCGCGATGCCGATAAGGATCGCCTTTCGGCGCAGATCGGTCGGGAGACCGGCCGCGGCGAGGCCGATCACCACGGCATTGTCGCCTGCAAGCACCAAGTCGATCATGATGACCTGAGCCAGCGCGGTGAGCGCCGAGGCGTCTATTCCAAACATGATGGGGGCTCCGGTCGGCAGGCTGAAGGAGCACGTATGTAGGCCCAGCTCGCGAGGCTGTGAAGAGGCCGGAGGCCAGTTTTCCGGCAAGAAATGCTGTCGCCCCGTCTCTGTCTCCAGAGCGCGGGGCGACGGGAAAAGCCAAGCTTCGGCTTGTTTCAGCGGTTCTGGCGATTGGCGACGAGGTCGTCGACGACGGCTGGATCGGCAAGGGTGGAGGTATCGCCCAATGCCCCGAACTCGTTTTCGGCGATCTTGCGCAGGATACGGCGCATGATCTTCCCGGAGCGGGTTTTCGGCAAGCCCGGCGCGAACTGGATGAGATCGGGCGAGGCGATGGCGCCGATTTCCTTGCGGACCCAGTTGCGCAGTTCGGTCTTCAGCTCGTCCGACGAGGCTTCTCCGGCCATGAGCGTGACATAGCAGTAGATGCCCTGACCCTTGATGTCGTGCGGGTAGCCGACGACAGCGGCTTCGGACACCTTGGGATGAGCGACGAGAGCGCTCTCGATCTCGGCAGTGCCCAGGCGGTGGCCGGAAACGTTGAGCACGTCGTCGACGCGGCCAGTGATCCAGTAGTAGCCGTCCTCGTCGCGGCGGCAACCGTCACCGGTGAAGTAGTAGCCCTTGTAGGTCTCGAAATAGGTGGAGACGAAGCGCGCGTGGTCGCCATACACGCTGCGCATCTGGCCCGGCCAGCTGTCCTTGATGCAGAGCACGCCTTCGGCCTTCACCTGTTCCTGCACCTTGCCCTCTGGCGAGAGCACGACAGGCTGCACGCCGGGAAGCGGCTTGGTTGCCGAGCCAGGCTTGGTGGTGGTGGCGCCGGGAAGTGGCGAAATCAGGATTCCGCCGGTTTCGGTCTGCCACCAGGTATCGACGATCTCGCAGCGGCTCTTGCCCACATGCTTGTGGTACCAGAGCCATGCCTCGGGGTTGATCGGCTCGCCGACAGAGCCAAGAAGGCGCAGGGAACTCATTTCGTACTTGTCGACGAAAGCGGGACCCGCGCCCATCAGCGCGCGGATGGCAGTGGGCGCGGTGTAGAACACATTGACCTTGTGCTTTTCGATCACCTGCCAGAAGCGGCTGGCATCGGGGAAATTCGGCACGCCTTCGAAAACGAGCGATGTCGCGCCGTTCGCCAGCGGACCATAGACAATGTAGCTGTGGCCGGTGACCCAGCCGACATCGGCCGTGCACCAGTAGATTTCGCCCGGGCGATAATCGAAGACCTTCTCGTGGGTATAGCTGGCCCAGAGCAGGTAGCCCCCGGTGGTGTGGAGCACGCCCTTCGGCTTGCCGGTGGAGCCCGAGGTATAGAGGATGAACAACGGATCCTCGGCGTTCATCGGCTCGGGATCGCAGAACGGATCGACGCCATTGGCGATCTCGTGCCACCAGACGTCGCGGCTGCCCTTCATCGGCACGTCGGCGCCGGTATTGTGGACGACAAGTACCTTCTCGACGCCGGGTGCATTCTGCAGCGCCTGATCGACGTTCTTCTTTAGGGGGATGGTCTTGCCGCCGCGGCGGCCTTCGTCCGCAGTGATGACGATGCGGCTATCGCAGTCGTTGATGCGGCCGGCGAGAGAATCCGGCGAGAAGCCGCCGAAGACCACCGAGTGCACGGCGCCGATGCGGGCGCAGGCGAGCATGGAGTAGATGGCCTGCGGGATCATCGGCAGGTAGATGGTGACGCGGTCGCCCTTCTTGACACCCAGCGATTTCAGAACATTGGCACAGCGGCTGACCCGCTCGTGCAGCTTGCGATAGGTGATCTTTTCTTCGGTGCCGGGCTGGTCGCCCTCCCAGATGATCGCGACCTCGTCGCCGCGTGTCGCCAGGTGCCGGTCGATGCAGTTGTAGGAGACGTTGAGCACGCCATCCTCGAACCACTTGATCGACACATTGGGGTATTCATAGGTGGTGTTCTTGATAATGCTGGGGAGCTTGACCCAATCGAGCCGCCGCATTTCGTGCCGCCAGAAGGCGTCCGGGTCGGCCACCGACAGCGCATAGGCCGCGTCGTATTGCGTCTTGGTCAGGTGGGTGCGTGCGATTGCTGCCTCGCTGGGGGCAAAGACCACCGGCTCGCTCATGTCATAATCCTCCCGGGCCGCCACTCCCGCGACCGTTCACTGGGCTGAATCTCTAGCCAAGCCGCGCGGCAGCGGCAAGCAGACCACTTTGACTTTAGCCGAATGGAAACCGTTCCAAATAACGGAATTGACGGGGTTTTCGGACAATCTGCGCCGAGTGCCGTCCGCCGAGGCGCGATGATTGTCGTGCCTGGGGACGCGGGGGACCTGATAGAAATGCCAGAACTCGGATATCGCGCCGCGACAAAGGACGACCTGCCGCTCGTCCACCGCGAACTGATGGCGGTTATCGATGAATCTCCGTACTACTCGGAGCGCTTCAAGGCACATGAAAAGGCGCGGCTGACGCCGTCGTTCCTCAGGGCGCTGCAGCGCGTCGACCCGTTCCATGTGATCGTGCTGACGGTTGACGGCGTGCCGGGCGGCGGGCTGATCTCCGGACCGGAATATGGCGCGATCTTCCGCTACTGGAGCTGGATATTCCCGTCGCACCGCAAAACGCGGCTCGGGATGCATGGCATGCGGATGTTCGACGACCACTGGGATAACGGCAAGTTCCACAAGGCCTTCACCTTCGTGAGGCCCGAGAACGAGGTGGCCCTCGCGCTGCTCCGCCGCTACGGCTACGAGCAGACCTGCGTGCTGAAGCAGCATATCTTCGGGCAGGATTACTGCGTGATGGAGAAGCCCTACACCAAGGTGACCGAGGGTTATGATTCCGGCTTGGGCGCCGGGCGGCTGACCCGCATCAAAAACGCCGTGAACAAGCTGATCGGGCGGTAGGCCCAGGTTCATGCCCGGCGAGTGGAGCGCTCCGTCGGTCGCGCCCCGGATGATTTCGCGATCGAACTGAACCGCCGAAAAGATCCTGATTCCTGTTTCGTCACGCCACTCTTGCGGAAAGCGCTCTCAGCCGCGGCATGATCGAGACATCGAGCCCCGAGACCTTCCGGGCTGTCAGCCACATGGCGGCCGACCAGAGCGACTGTGCCGCCAGCGCGGCAATCGCCGCGCCGATGAGCCCAAGCGTCGGGACCAGCACGATATTGAGCCCCACGAGCACACCGAGCCCGAGGCCGATGGCGGGAAGCGTGGCGTAGGGGCGTTCCTTCAGAGACAGCACGAGGGCACTCGGGCCGAAGCCAGCGCGGATGACGAGAGCAAGCGCAAGGATGGTCAGCGGCAGGTAGCCGGCGGCAAAGTCGGGCCCGAAAATCCACAGCAGGACCGGCCCGCCTATGGCCACCATGCCGAAAAGCGCCAGCGCCACACAGACGGCGGCGACATTGGCATCGCCGATCCTTTCGATCAGTTCCGAGCGGTCGGTGCCGGCATGGGCCGCGAAGAGATCGGGCAGGGTGACCGAATAGACCGCCGAGACCCCGAAGGCGATGATGGAGAAGACGCGGGTCGCAACGCCGAAGACCGCGAGTTCGTCATGGGGCAGGAGACTGGAGAGCAGGAGCAGGTCAAGATCGAAGAAGAAGTCGGTCGCGACCGCGATCACAACCCAGGGCAGCGCGAAGTGCCACCAGCGGCGGACCTCGCCCGGAGAGGCAGGAAGATCACGCGGAATCTCGCGGGTCGCGCGGGTGAGCCACACCAGTTGCACGGCGCCGATGGCGCCGAAGCCGAGTGCGAGAATCCACAGCATCCAGCCGACGCCATTCGTCGGACCGCCGGCGGTGTAGGCAATCGCGAAGCCTGCCACGATCAGCAGCGGGCGGAAGATCGTGTCGCCGAAGAAGCCGGCAAAGGGACGCTTGAGCCCGACGAGGAGCGCGCTGTTGCAATAGACGACAGCGGTGGCCGCCGCCATGAGGACCGACGGCAGCCAATGCGCCGCGAGCAGCGGACCGGCGGCGCCGAGCAGGGGAAGGGCCATGGGGCCGAACGCGAGCAGCGCCATTGCAGTCAGGGCGATGTGTCCATAGGCACGGCGCATGAAGGCGGCGAGGGCGCGGCCCTGGCCCTGCGCGCGATACTCGGCCGCGAAATAGGTGCCGATGGTTTCGAAGCCGAGCGGCAGGACCACGGCGGCGATGTTCACGGCCGCGATGATGACAAGATATTCGCCGAGCTGCTGCGGGCCCCAGAGGCGGGCCATGGCGGCCTGGGTGAGGAAGATGAGGCCGGCTCCGCCCAGGCGGGAAGCGAAAATGACGGTCGATTGCGACAGGAGCCGCGACTTGAGGCTCACTTGCGGCTCTCGGACTGGGCGCTGTCGGGGCGCTGCTGGTCGGGCTTGGCGCGATCGGGCCGGATCCGCTCGATGAGACGGTTGAGCAGGTTCTTCGCCTCGCGGGCGGCATAGGCAGCCTCGCCCACGAAGCTGGCCCAGCGCCGGCTCGCATAGTTCATGACCGGGGGGACCGGCACGACGAGACCGGCGGAACCGACCATGCCCTTCTTGAACTGATGCAGGCCATGGAAGCCATCGGTGCCGCCGAGGTCGTACCAGGCCGCCTCGCTATTGTCGCGCAGCCAGCGGATGATGTGCCAGTGCATGAAATAGCCGGCGCGGAGCGACAGGGCCGTGTCGTTGGTGGCGCCATAGAGATATACGGCGCGCTTGCCAGACTTGAAGATGACGGCACCGGCGACCGTCTCGCCATTGTGGGTGACGAAGAAGAGTTCGGGCCTGAGGCGCTGGTCTTCGATTGCCATCAGCGTTTCGAGCGTGCCGAAGGCCGAATGATCGGGGAAGCGCTTGCGATCGAGCATGGCGTTGTAGAGCGCGTTGAAGCGCGGCATCTCGTCCGCCGGGGCGCGCTCGAAAATAAGGCCGGCCTTCTCGGATTTGCCGAGATGGTAGCGCCATTTCTGGTCGAAGCTCGCGCGGATCTCGACATCGGTGAGGCGCAGGTTGACGATATAGCGATCGGGGTAGAGCAGGGCGTAGCCCTTGCGGAAGCCGCGCTCGGTGAGGAGCCAGGCGTCGGCATTGTCGCCGGCCGAGAGACCCGAATGCGGCAGGACCGACAGCATCATGCCGCGCTTGTCGGCATATTCGACCATCAGGTGGTCGATCATTTCGCCATAGGCGTCCCGCTCGAGCGTGGCAGCCCGCATGGGGCCCCATTTGACCACGGCGATTGCCCCGAGCTGCAGGGGCAGCGGCTGGACCATCACCAATGCGCCGCCGACGATTTCGCCACCGCGGCGGAACAATTGCGGCTCGAGCCGAACTCCGGGCCAGCGCGAGGATGCAAAGGCGATTGTCTGTTCCTGACAGACCTCGTCGAAGCTTGCGATGAGCTTGTCCCAGCGCTCGGGCTCGGCAAGCGTCATGACGAGCGGCGGCCGCGGCAGGGGCGGAATCATCATTTCGACTGGCAGGCTGGCACGTCTGGCGGCGGGCATCGGCAAGGCATCCCCAAGATACGGGGCGACCCTAACCGCCCCGGCCTCGCCAGTTTGCTACCGCCGCCTGCCCCGTGGGGGCGATTCTCTTGAGGTGGTTAGGAATTCGTCATCAGTCGCGGGCGGGCGTCTGCGGGCCGCCATGCGTCGCGTGCGGGTCGGCGGCGACCTCGGCGGTGGCTTTCTCGCTGCCTGCGGCAAGACCCTTGTTGACCGCGAGCTTGGCCTTTTCCGTAAGGTCGCGCAGGGCATCGAGATAGGTGGGCGTCGCAACCCAGGCGCGCAACTGCAGCACGACCTTGTCGCCGGTGAACGCCTCGACATGGACAGTAGGGGCCGGGTCCTTCTCGACGCGCTTGTCGGCGGTCGCGACTTTCAGCATGGCGCGTCGCACGACGCCGATATCGGCGCTGTCGGGCACCGTCATGTTGACGTCGATGCGGCGGCGCGGCTCGCGCGAGTGGTTGGTGATGGCCGAGTTCCACAGCTTCTGGTTGGGGGTGAAGATGTAGAGGCCGCTGGTGGAGCGGAGGCGAGTGGCGAAGAGGCCGATTTCGACCACTACGCCTGCGACGCCGTCGCCGACGATGTACTCGCCCACGGCGATGGGCCTCAGCCAGACCAGCATGATGCCGGCCGCGATATTGGCGAGGGTGTTCTGCAAGGCGAGCGCGATGGCGAGGCCCGCGGCGCCGAGCACGGTATAGATGGAGGCGGCGGGTACCCCGACGAAGCCGAGCGCGGTCACCACCGCAAGGATGAAGATGCCGTAGCGGGCCACCTGCGCGAGCAGTGGCACGAAGGTGCGATCGAGCCGGCGGGCCTGGTTGGCAAGGCGGATGATGAGCCGATAGACAAGGCGCGAAAGATACCAGCCACCGAAGAAGGCCACGATGGCCGAGGCGAAGGCGAGCGCATTGGCGCCCAGCCAGGCGATCGACATCGAGAACATGGCTTCGAGGGCGGGCATTGTCGACTCCAGTCGCAAGTGGTTCGGCAGCTCTCTTCATTGGGTGCCAAAGAAAGTTCATACAAGCGCAAATTCGCGCTGGACATCCCCGCCGGGCCTATGTAGACACCCCCTCGTCGCGGGTGCATAGCTCAGATGGTAGAGCAGCTGACTCTTAATCAGCGGGTCCAAGGTTCGAGTCCTTGTGCACCCACCACTCCCCTGAAATCATTATAAGAATGGACAGGGGAGGGTGGATCCCTCCGGCGACGAAACGGCTGGGTTTCGGCCGTATTTTCCGCGCATGGTCTTCCCACCGATTCTCTCGCCCGGAGCTCCCGATGCGTCGCGCCTTCGCTTTCTCCGCAGTTGCTTTTCTCGCCAACCTGACGGTCGCGGCGCTGCCGGCGCGGGCGCAATCGCTCGATGTGATGGCGGGCCAGATGATCATGGTCGGCTTTGCGGGTGATTCCGCATCCGACGCCTCGGTGAAGGCCGTGGCGAAGGAGATTGCCGCGGGCGATCTGGGCGGGGTGATGTTCCTCAAGACCAATGTCGCGAGCAAGAAGGCCGTCGTCGCCATGAATGCGGCGTTCCGGGCGGCCAACACGGCGCTGCCGCCGTTTATCAGCCTCGATCAAGAAGGCGGTGCGGTGGAGCGGCTGACATCCGCCGTGGGCTTCCGCGAAATGGCGAGCGCCAGGGATGTAGCGGCAGAAAACTCGCCCGAAAGGGCAAAAGCCCTCTACGACCAGCAGGCATCTGATATCGCCGCATGGGGCTTCAACCTCAATTTCGCACCCGTGGCGGACCTGTCGATCAACCCGAAGAACCAGGTGATCGCCAAGTTTGGCCGCGCGTTCTCGTCAGATCCCGACAAGGTTGCGGCCTATGCGGCGGCGGTGATCGCCGCGCACCATGATGCAGGGCTCCTGACCTCGCTCAAACACTTCCCCGGGCATGGCTCATCGACCGCGGACAGCCACGAAGGCTATGTCGACATCACCCGGACCTGGCAGGATGCCGAGCTGACACCCTATCGCCAGCTGATCACGGCCGGGTACCAGGACTTCGTGATGGTGGGGCACCTGATCGACACCAAGGTCGATCCGTCGGGGCTGCCCTCGTCGCTGTCGCGCGTATGGATCGAAGACGTGCTGCGCGGCAAGCTCGGTTTCCAGGGAGTCGTCATCTCGGACGACCTGGAGATGGGCGCGATCCGCCAGCACTATAGCCTTGAGGAAACAGTGGTGAAGGCCGTGGAGGCGGGCGTCGACGTGCTGTTGTTCTCCAATACTGCCAAGGCGCGAGCGAGCCTCCCCGACGAGATCCGGGCGATCATCGTCGAGAAGGCCGAGGCCGACCCGGACTTTCGCAGTCGCGTGGAAACCGCCTATGCACGCATCGTTGCGCTCAAGGCGCGCATCGGCAACTGAGCCGGAACAGCATGACGAGAATGACCGCTGACGAAGTCATCAAGGCGTTGGGACTCACCGGCCATTTCGAAGGCGGGTACTTCCGCGAGACCTATCGGCCCAGCACACGCGCATTCCACACGGCGCGGGGGCCGCGCGGTACGATGAGCAGCATCTACTACATGCTGACCGCCGACTCGCCGGTTGACCATTTTCACACCAAGCACTCGACGGGCATCCAGTATCACCATTTCGGCGACCCGCTGACCTACCACCTGATTTATCCCGATGGCCGCCATGAATCGATAGTGCTCGGGCCGGACCTTGCCAGAGGGCAGGTGCCTAGTCTGGCGGTCGATGGTGGGGTGTGGAAAGCCGCGGAGCTTGCGGCGGGCGCCTGGGGGCTGGTGAGCGAAGTGGTTTCCCCGGCGTGGGAAATGGACGACATGATCACCGTCACCCGGGCGGAGCTTGTGGCGAAGCCGGGCACCGTGGGGGAGTTGCGAGCCGTCATC
>CAYPYV010000059.1:0-12144 GCA_964414845.1 uncultured Devosia sp.
CGGCGCGGGTCGGCACCGGCGAGGTGATCATCGATTCGAGCATCTGGGTCGCCACCACCACCGGCTTGCCGAAGCGGCGGGCGATACGGATCATGCGCTTCTGGAGGCCAGGCACGGTCTCGATCGGCATTTCCACGCCGAGGTCGCCACGGGCGATCATGAACGCGTCGCACAGCCGGATGATTTCCTCGAGCCGCTCGACAGCCTGGGGCTTCTCGATCTTGGCCATGACGCCGGCCCGACCCTGGACGATCTTGCGCACGTCGATGATGTCCTCGGGGCGCTGCACGAAGCTGAGCGCGATCCAGTCCACCTCGTTCTCGAGTGCCTTCAGAAGGTCCGCATGGTCCTTCTCGGTCAGGGCGCCGACGGGCAGCAGCGTATCGGGCAGGCTCACGCCCTTGCGGTCACTGAGCTTGCCGCCATAGATCACTTCGGTTTCGATGATGCCGCCACCGACGCGGGTGGCCTTGAGCTGCAGCTTGCCGTCGTCGAGCAGCAGTCGGTCGCCCACCGATACGCTCTCGATGATTTCGGGATGCGGCATCTGCACGCGTTCCACCGTGCCCGGAGCATCGGAGGAATCGAGGATGAACTTTGCGCCCTGCGCCAGCATCACGGCGCCGTCGGCGAACTTGCCCACGCGCAGCTTCGGCCCCTGCAGGTCGGCCAGGATGCCGATCGGGTGCTGGATGCGGTGCTCGACGCTGCGGATGCGCTGCACGGTCTGCTTCAGCAGATCGTGGCTGGCATGGCTCATGTTGATGCGGAACACATCGGCGCCCGCACGCGCCAGCTTCTCGATAGTCGCCTCGTCATTGGACGCCGGGCCCAGGGTGGCGACGATCTTCACGCGTCTCATGCGTCTCATTGGGGAATAGCACCTTTAATCGGTAGGAACGTCATCGGTTGACCCTGCTGCGCCGTCGCCACCATCAGCCCCGTCTGCTCCGATATCGTCGCCTGCCGGCGCGTCTCCTTCGAGCGACTGGTTGTCATCAGGTGAGTCGGTGCCGTTGCTGACTACCTCCCCGTCCGTCAGCTGCAGCGTCCAGTTCGGCTTGTTCTGAGTGTCGACTTCAAAAAAGCCAGTACGTTCGTAGCCCCGCGCCAGACAATCCTCAACCCCGAAGATGGTGAAGCTCTCGTCGCGGGTGCACATATAATTCGTGCCGTCCCATACGCCGCCGCCGATATCGTCGGCAGCGAAGATGTAGTAGTAGCGGGCATCTAGGCGGCCGTTATAGACGTCCTTGCACTCGCCGGCCTTCGCCACCCACCAGCCTTCCGACTGCCAACCCTTCGCGGCCTTGTAGCCGAGCGCGATGGACACCGTATTGGCGGTCTGGTTGCAGACCTTGAGACTGCCATCGCCGTTCTCGGCGGCGTTGTCCTGTGGGGTGGTTGCGTTGGCGGCAGGCGCGGTCGCAGCCGGGCTCTGGGCCTGCGCTGAACCGGGCACGCCGGAGCGCGGAATGAAGCTATAGAGGACGATCGCCAGCACGATGGCGGTGAAGAGACCGGCAATGGCCAGGATATAGCGCAAGGGACGGGTTCGGCTTTCGGCTTGGCCTCGGATCGTTCGGGCGGAGTTGTGCCACGACCGGCCTTCAAGTCAACACTTAAGTCGTATGCTGGCATCCGCTCTGGGCGGAATTGCGAAGCATCCCGGTCGGTGCTGCCGCCATGTGGATAGCGCGGGAAATGCATCTGCTTTGGCGAGCATGGGGCTTGAGTTGCAGCGCGCGACGCGCTTCAAGGAGCGCCGCACAACAAAGGAAGAGCCATGGCCACCGTCTCCCCCGATAGCGTCGCCCAGGACCAGCTGCGCGCCTTCATCGAGCGTATCGAGCGGCTCGAGGAAGAAAAGGCCGCGATCGCAGAGGATATCAAGGAAGTCTATGCCGAAGCCAAGGGCAACGGCTTCGACACCAAGGTGCTGCGCAAGATCGTCTCGATCCGCAAGCAGGACCACAACGAGCGGATGGAGCAGGAAGCGCTGCTCGAACTCTACATGACGGCACTCGGCATGGCCGCCGCGCCCACTGAGGCCGAGCTCGACTAATCGAGGCCGTTTACCCCGCCGAAAGCGCGGGTCGGCTAGGGTCGGCGCGTTCCGGAGCCGACCCCGTCCATGACCGACATGCCCGTCACCCCCGCCCGGCGCACCATGCCGCGCCTCGCGCTCGCCGAACTGGTGCTGCCGCTCACAGTGCTGGCGATCCTCGTGCTGCATCTCTCGGGGCCGCCCGGGCCGGATGTGGCGTGGCTGACCACTGTCAGCGAGCGCATGCTGGCAGGGCAGCAACTCTATGCCGATATCCTCGAATCCAACCCGCCGATTGCCGCCTTCCTCTATATGCCCGCCGTGCTGCTGGGGCGGATCTTCGGCATCGCGCCCGAGCCACTGATCGTCCTTGAAACCGTCGGTCTTGCGCTCGCTTCGACGCTCTATTCCGCGCATCTCGTCCGGCGTTACCAGCTTATCGCGCAGCCCGAGACATTCGCGCCGCTCGCTTTCATGCTGGTCGGCGCCGCCTGGGGCATGGATTTTGCCCAGCGCGAGCATTTCGTCACCATGGCACTCCTGCCGGTGGCCGTCGGCGTCGCCATCCGCGCCAGGGGTACTACTCTGCCGCTCGCGACCATCCTTATCATCGGCCTCTGCGCCGGTTTCGCGTCATGGGTGAAGCCATACTTCGTGTTGCCGCTGCTTGGGGTCGGGCTCTTCTATGCCCTGCGCCTTCGCTCGCTTCGTCCGCTGTTCTGGCCGGAACTCCTCATCGCCGCGGCGCTCTTCTTCGCCTACTGGGGCGCAACAGCGCTCCTCTATCCGGCCTATTTCGGCACGCTTCTGCCCAAGCTCGCCGTTGCCTATGTGCCTGACCGGCGGCCGCTCTGGATGATGTTCATCGCCATCCCTGCGAGCGGGTTTGTCGGTGTCGCCCTCATCGCACTCGCCACGGCGCGGCAGCACTTCCGCCTGTCGCCGCTGTTTCCGGCATTCACGGTCATGGCGCTGGGGCTGATGGCGAGCTATCTCGCGCAGTCAAAGGGCTATTTCTACCAGGTAATGCCCGCTTTCACCTTCCTGCTGCTTGCCTATCTTCTCGCCTTTGCCGAGGCCAATCGCCAGAGTGCGCGGCTGTTCGACAAGGCGCTGCCACTTGGCGTTGCGCTGTTCTTTGCCGTCCTGCCCATTCAGCAACTACTTGAGGTTTGGAAGGGGCGGGGGCCCATCGTCGCGCATCTCGCATCCTATGGCTCTGGCCGTCCCGTCGCCAATATCAGCTCCGACATCGGGCTTGCGAACCCCGCTATCCGGCAGGTGGGCGATCATTTCATCAACTCCGCGCCTGCCATGCTGACGACCCTCAGCGCCTGGCGTCTTCGCGCCGACACAAAGGCGACCGGAGAAGCGCGTGAGAGGATCAATGCCGTCGAGATCGACGAACGCGCCACCTTGCGCGAGGACTTCAAGCGCACGCCGCCCGACCTCTTCGTCACCTCGCAGGATGGCTTCGACTGGGTGGGCTGGGCTTCCGAGGACCCGGAATTCGGAGCCATACTCGCTGGCTACGAGAAGTCGGCCGATATTCCGTTCTTCAACGAGCAGGTGACGGTTTTCCGCCGCAAGGGGCTCGTGCCGGGCGGATGATCAGCCCGCGAGCCGCTGGCAGTCTGCCGCCTTTTATCTCTGCGATCCTGGGATCATTCCGCCGCGCTCTTTCGCGCCACTCCGTCGGGCGCTGACGGATCGCCCGGCGCCGTCTCGGTACCGAGATCGGGAAAGACGATCGAGCGGCCGGCGCGCTGGTCGATGCGGATGACGATCAGCCCGCGCTCTTCGAAATAGCTCAGCAGACGCCGCGCCCGGCTGGTCGAGTGCGTGCCATATATGCGCGCGAGCGTTGCGTCCGGCGGGCAGGGCGCCCCCGAGAGGCTCGCCTGCGCCAGCAGCAGGAAGACGCCCTGCACGTCTTCGGCAAGGCCCTCGGCCAGCCCGAGCGCCCTTGCCCAGGTTTCGCTTTCGGCCGCCTCGTGGTCGATCCCGGCCCGCACTACAGCGAGCCGCCTGCGGAATGCGGGCAGGCTCAGGCTTTCGCCGCGTACCTTGCGGATGCGGCATCGCACGAGGAAGTCCTGATAGAGCACCGGCACGGTGCGGAAGGCCGCATCCGGGTCCTCCAGCAATTCGCCCAGCACCGCATCATAAAGCGCATTGCGCTCGGCTTCGCCGAGTTCGGGATCCGCCAAGCGCGAGGGGGTCGCTGGCGCTGGGCTCGGCTTCACCAGCCGGGCCAGCAGGTCGGCCGTTGCCTCTGGCATGGGGCGCGGGGCAGCGCGCCTCACGACGCGCTCATCCTCCGGCTCCGGCCGAAACAGGTCTTCGGTCGAAATCGCCGGCGCCTCGGGCAGCGGCAGCAGTTTCGGACTCGTCGATCGCGCGCCGGTTTCGACCGCCCCGATCACGACTGGCAGCGGGCGACGTGACAAGGCCGGCCCGAGCGCCACGAAATGCCCACGTTGCAGGTCGCGGAACATCTCCGCCTGCCGCCTATCCATGCCCAGCAGGTCTGCAGCGCGCGCCATGTCGATATCGAGAAAGGTGCGGCCCATCAGGAAATTGCTTGCCTCGGCCGCGACGTTCTTTGCCAGTTTCGCCAGGCGCTGCGTTGCGATCACGCCGGCAAGGCCGCGTTTCCGGCCACGGCACATCAGGTTCGTCATCGCGCCGAGCGAAGCCTTGCGGGCCTCGTCCGACACTTCGCCGGCTGCGGCGGGAGCAAAGAGCTGCGCCTCGTCGACCACCACCAGCACCGGGTACCAATAGTCGCGGTCGGCATCGAACATGCCACCCAGGAACGCGGCAGCGGCGCGCATCTGCTGCTCGGCGTCGAGCCCTTCGAGGTTCAGCACCACCGATACGCGATGCTGCCTGACCCGGCCCGCGATGCGGGTCAGCTCGGCTTCCGAGCGCTCGGCATCCACCACCGTATGCCCGAACTTTTCGGCCAGCGTGACGAAATCGCCCTCCGGGTCGATGATGCATTGCTGCACATAGGGCGCGCTCTGTTCGAGCAGCCTGCGGAGGAGGTGCGACTTGCCTGAGCCGGAATTCCCCTGCACCAGAAGGCGCGTCGCCAGCAATTCCTCGAGGTCGAGCTCCGCCTCGCCGCCCGCGGCGCCTGGGCCCGGCGCCGTCCGCCCCATATCGATCTTTACCTGCATGAGCGCCGGTTAGCAGATTCTTGGGTTCCGAGTCCCGAAAGAGTCCCGAAG
Organism: uncultured Devosia sp.; assembly: GCA_964414845.1. Lineage (GTDB taxonomy): Bacteria > Pseudomonadota > Alphaproteobacteria > Rhizobiales > Devosiaceae > Devosia_A. Next base: position 5,284 of record CAYPYV010000059.1, read on the forward strand.
AGCCTCAGGCAACCCACGGAAAAGGCAGAAGGCTACAAGCTGAGCCTCGTCCCGAGCCTGCCGGGGGATGAGGTTCGAAGGTGAAGCTATACCTTCCCGGCGATCTTCGCCGCAGCGTCTATGCCGAGCGTCGCCAGCACCGTGGCGACAATGCCGGCGCGGTCGAGCCCGACCTCGGCATACATGTCGTTGATGCCCGCCTGCTCCGTGAAGACATCGGGTATCATCAACGGCCGGAACTTCAGGTGCCCGTCGAGCAGCCCCTCGCGCGCGAGGAAGGTCGCCACGTGGCTGCCAAAGCCGCCGATGCCGTTTTCCTCCACTGTCAGCAGCACTTCGTGCTCGCGCGCCAGCCTGGTGACGAGCGCGGTGTCGAGCGGCTTCATGAAGCGGGCATCCGCCACCGTCGGGTTGAGCCCATAGGCTCCGAGTCGCTCGGCCGCGGCCAGTGCCTCGCCCAGACGGGTGCCGTAGCTCAGGATCGCAACCGATTTGCCTTCGCGCAGCACTCGGCCCTTGCCGATCTCCAGGACCTGCCCGCGCTCCGGCATGTCGACGCCGAGGCCTTCGCCACGCGGATAGCGGAAGGCGATGGGGCCTGCGTCATAGGCGGCTGCGGTCGCCACCATATGCTTCAGCTCCGCCTCGTCGCCGGCGGCCATCAGCACCATGTTCGGGATCGCGCCGAGATAGGCGGCATCATAATTGCCGGCATGGGTCGGGCCATCCGCACCGACATAGCCGGCCCGGTCGATGGCGAAGCGCACCGGCAGGTTCTGTACCGCCACATCATGCACCAGCTGGTCATAGGCGCGCTGCAGGAAGGTCGAGTAGATGGCAACGAACGGCTTCAGGCCCTCGGTCGCGAGCCCGGCCGCGAAGGTCACCGCGTGCTGCTCGGCAATGCCCACGTCGAATATGCGGCTTGGGAAAAGTTCCTCGAACTTGTCGAGTCCGGTACCCGACGGCATTGCGGCCGTGATCGCTACGATCCGCTCGTCATCCTTGGCTTCGGCGATCAGGCTCTGCGCGAAGACCGAGGTATAGGAGGGCGCGTTCGAGGGTGCCTTGGCCTGCGCCCCGGTAATGACGTTGAACTTGGTCACGCCATGATACTTGTCGGCGGCGTTCTCGGCCGGGGCATAACCCTTGCCCTTCTTGGTCACCACATGCACCAGGATGGGGCCGCTCTCGACCGCCTTCACATTGGCCAGAACGTCCATCAGGTCGTTGAGGTTATGCCCGTCGATCGGGCCCACATAGTAGAAGCCAAGTTCCTCGAACAGCGTGCCCCCGGTGAAGAAGGACCGCGCGAATTCCTCTGTCTTGCGCGCGGCCTCGTGGATGACCCGCGGCATCTTTTCTGTGATGGATTTTGCCGTGTCGCGGAAGCCGCGATAGGCGCGTCCCGACACGAGCTTCGCCAGATAGGACCGCATCGCGCCCGTCGGCGGCGCGATCGACATGTCATTGTCATTTAGGATGACGATCAGCCGCGCGTCCATCGCGCCGGCATTGTTCATTGCCTCATAGGCCATGCCTGCGGACATCGCGCCATCGCCGATCACCGCGATGACATTGCGCGCCTCTCCCTTCAGGTCCGAGGCGACCGCCATGCCGAGCCCGGCCGAGATCGACGTAGAGGAATGCCCCGCCCCGAACGGGTCGTAGGCGCTCTCGGCGCGACGGGTAAAGCCAGAGAGCCCGTCCTTCTGGCGCAGCGTCCTGATGCGGTCGCGCCGCCCGGTCAGCACCTTGTGCGGATAGGCCTGGTGCCCCACGTCCCAGATGAGCCTGTCGTTCGGCGTGTCGAAGGTCGCGTGCAGCGCAACCGTCAGTTCGACCACGCCGAGCCCGGCCCCGAGATGCCCGCCCGTCACCGAAACGGCGTCAATCACTTCGGCGCGCAATTCGTCCGCCAGTTGCCCCAGTTCGTCGCGGCTCAGTTCCCTGAGCCTGGACGGCCAGGCGATGGTGTCGAGCAGCGGGGTGAGCGGTTTATCCAAGATCGGCAGCCTGTTCGCGTGGGGCACGGCCGTGCCGAACCTCGTTCTGACTTAGAGGCTGGGCGCGTGCAAATCAACTTCGCAGGCTCGTGTTTGTGCCGTGATTACGCTGAGTTTGGGGCGCGGCCTTGCAGTTCTCGTGCAGGTGCCGCCATTCGCCGCAGAGGAAAGGCTCAGAGCCCCGCGACGAGCAGGGGCGTCGAGACCAGTATGAAGCTGTCGTAAACCGGCACGGCAGCATCGGGGGCGACGAAACCGACGCGGCCGGTGAGCGGACCGAGCTGGGTTCCCTTGGTGATGTCGCCCTCGGCCTCGGTCAGGTCGGCCCAGAAGCTTTCCGTCATCAGCTTGGGTTCGACCAATGTCTCGTTCACGTGGTCGAGCTCAGGCGCAACGAGATCGAAATCGGCGAGCGTGATCGAGGCATTGGGCTGGCGGTTGTGGGCCAGCGTGGCCAGTGCCCGCGCCACGTCGCCACGGGCGGCGGCACCCACTGCGCCGAAAGTCCCTTCGAACATCGAGCCACCGGAGGCGGCAGGCGGGCCCATCGGCAGGTCGGGAACTGCGGCGATCGCGGCCGTATCATCAATCAGAGAGCGCAGCTTGAGCTCAGCACCGTCGGGCGCGGCATAGGCCGCCATCATGCCGGTGGGATTGCTCATCAGCACGCGCGCCTTGGGTGCGGCATCGATCGCGTCGAGGGCGGCAAGCGCTGTGGTCGGCACGCCGTCGACCGGCGCGACTTTATGGGTTGCGATCCGCATCCGGTCGGATTTGACGGCAGGGAAGGGTGCGCCTGCCGCGGCGAAGGCGTCCTGCATCGCACCATCCTTTTCCGCAGCGAGGGCCGCCACCTGCACCGCGCCGCCGAGCTTTGCCGGACGGTCAATTGGCAGCGGTGCGGTCACGGCGATGGTGGAAACCACGCGCTGGGCTGGATCTTCTGCGGATGCGAGGGCAATGGCAGGGCCGCCCGCGGATAGCGCGGCTGGTCGCAGCGCCGGAACGGGCGGCGAAAGCTTCTCGGTCTTGTCGACCGGCAGGCTTGCCAGCATCACGCTGTCGTCGGTCGCGGGAACGATCATCTCGCCGCGGCCGCATGGCACGGTGCGGCACTTGTTCCATTCCGCCATCGCGAACTGCCGGCCGGCCGCCGAAAGCGGCTTGCCGTCGACGGGCAGGTGCAGCGTCTTGCCGTCGGGGAATACCTTGGCGAGCTGCTGGCGGGTCATGCGCGGCCAGGCGCGTACATTGCCCGTATCCATATGCACGAAGGGGCTTCCCGAAGTCGGATAATAGCCGACGCCGCCCACCTGGTGCTTCATCGCCGCGGCGCGCAATTTGTAGAGGTTCACCCCGGGGATGAACACGTCCATCGCCTTGCCACGCATATGCTGCGAATTCTCGGCGACACCCGAAGACGCCTTGCGCAGCATGGTGTTGGTCTTGGGCGAGCGATAGGAGGAGACGATGTTGTAGGGCTGGGTTGCGCCCACTTCCTGATAGACTTCCCACAAGAGATCGAACAGCTTGGGGTCCATCTTGGTCGCGTCCTTCGTGCGCCAGTCGGCGAGAAAGACGTTCATCTGGCTCAGTACGGCTTGGTCGTACCTGCCATTTTTCATGTAGGTGAACTTGCCGGTCTGCCCGGTATGGGTGTGGTGCAGCCACAGCGTCCGGTCGCCGCCACCGGCATTGGCCTCGCCCGAACCACCGGCATCCACCAGCGGTCCCGCGATCAATACAGCAAGCACGGCTGCTCCGATGAGCCGTGTCCACTTGCCCTTGATCAATCCAGCCAGACCCAACACGCCTCGATCAGCCCATCTTGTTACGCAATACCGGCACGAGACTAACGCCAACTCGATGAGGAAAAGTTAACGCTAACACCCCGTAAAGATGGGCCTTATCAGCCCTTCACGGGGAATTGCTATGCGTCAAAATGGGCTGAAGCAAGGCCGAAGTGCTAAGCGGACATTAACGCCCCGTAGCCGACGAACCCGAAAAGCCCCTCATTTCCCTCCAACCCAACTGTGACACACTAGCACGAGTCGCGCAAAAAGTCGCCGCCCGGAGACCGCGCTGGGCGTCCGGGCGGGGTGGCAAAGCGTCTCTTGCAAAGCTGCGGTCCTGAACAGGTCGATAGCCTAAAGACCCAGGAGCTCGATCATCTTCTTGTTGGCGCCGTAGACATCGCCATAGGACCGGATCGAGCCGTCCTCGTCGACGCGCAGCGTGAAGTACGAAATGTGCACCGGGATATGCTGCGTCAGGTTCAGCCAGCGTTCCTTGTCGCCACCAACCATGCCCTCGATCGACGCGAGCGTGATCTTGGGTTCGAGCGCGAGTAGGGCCCCGGCAAACTCCATCGGGTTCTCGACGCGCACACAGCCATGGCTATAGGCGCGATAGGAGCGGGCGAAGAGCGATTTCGACGGCGTATCGTGCAGATAGACATCGTGCTCGTTCGGGAACAGGAACTTGATCTGCCCCAGGGCATTGCCGTTGCCCGGCCGCTGCCGGATATGGAACTGGTTGATATTGGCCTGGCTCCAGTCGATGGCCGAGGCGTTGACCACCTTGCCGCCATAGAGCATTTCCATGTTCTGGCTGGCTAGATAGCCCGGGTTGGCAATGAGATGCGGCTTGATCTCGTTGACGGCGATCGAGGACGGCACATTCCAGTACGGGTTGACGACGATGTGCTCGATCTCGTCGTTGAACACCGGGGTCTGGTTCTGCGGCCGGCCGACCACGACGCGTGTCGTGTATTGGACGACGCCCTCCTTCTTGATCCAGAGCCGGAACTCCGGAATGTTCACTTCCACCTCGAAGGCGCCGAAATCATCCGGCTCCCAGCGCCACCGCTCCATGTTTGCGATGATGTCCGCCTTGGTGGTGGCTGTCGCGCCATTGAGCGCGGCGATGGTTGCGGGCCCCACGACACCATCGGCGTTGAGGCCGAGGCTCTTCTGGAACTCCTCGACGGCGGCGACCAGCGCCTCGTCATAGTTGATGTCGGCCTTGGCGTCGGCGCCGGCCGTTTCCGGAATATCCGGCTCGGGCACATTGAGGCGCTGGCGCAGCAGCGTCACGCGCTCGTCCTGCATGCCGGGCCGAAGCAGCTTGCCATCGGGGATGGTGATGGCGTCGTCCTTGACTTCGTCGGCCTCGTAGAACTTGGCGAGCGCGGCCTTGAGGCCGAGGAATTCGCGCGACTTGGGGCTCAGGTCGTAGAGCACCTTGTCGGGTTCGCTGCTCTCGGCGAGCTTCACCAGGGTATCGGCCTCGCTGATGCGCTTGGGCGTGATGGTCCAGTTGCGGTCCACCTTGCGCGGATCAACGCGGCCGCCAAAGGCATCCTGCGCATAGCGCACTGCGGCGGCGGAGAAGGCCGTTTCGAGTGCCGCGAGCTTCACCGGGTCATTGCCGGCCGCCGCGAGATCGAGATCTGCCGTCAGGTAGTCCTCGGGGCGGAAGCCCTCGAGCGCGGCGTTCTTGAACACCGAAATGATCTTTTCGGCGTTGGGCGAGAGCGTCGCAGTGCCATCGGGCTGCTCGGTCAGCCAGATCGGCTCGAAGTGCCGCGCGCCGTAGAAGAAGTACAGCTTCTGGGTCTGCGCATAGCTGCGGCTCTCCCGGTCGGCCGACTGATAGGCAGCAGAAAGCTGCGCCTTGATGGTCCGTCCAAGCTCCGTCTGGGGCGGCGCGATCACTACGCGCGTGGCTTCGACACCCGCGACCTGAACCACTTCCTGTGCCAGTGCGGCAAAGGGAGAAAGCAGCGCAAAGCTGCCCGCAAGCATCATGGCCTTCAACTGCGACATCATTCACTCCATGCCCCCGCCGGGGCGTCGAGATTGGGTTGTGCCGAGGGGGAGCGCGGCCTCTTCCCAACTCTGATCAGTGCTTAACTCACAAAACCTGAACGCGACAATTCCTCGCGTTTTTGTGAGAGCCGAGTGTGGATTTGCAGCAACGGGTACCCCCGCTCCGGCTAGGCCGCGTCGCTCTCCAGTCCTTCGTCCAGTCCATATTCCCTGAGCTTGCGATAGAGCGTCGATCGCCCGATCCCCAGGGCCCGCGCCACGCGCGACATGCGGTGGTTATGGTGCCCGAGAGCAAAGACGATCAGGTCACGCTCCATGTCGGCCAAGGCCGTCACTTCGCCGTTCGGTGCAAGGAAACGGTCCTGCGTCGCCTCGCTCCGTGCGCTTTCACGCTTCATGAGGCTAGGGTCGTCGATATGAACCGGAGCTGAAGCCGTCTCGCGCAGCATCATGCGAACCAGGCCGTCCCGGCCCGCATCGGCGCGCAACAGGTGAGGGAAGTCCTCGGCGGCCACTTCCGGCCCGGTCGCGAGCGCCACGGCGCGATAGACCGACGTCGCAAGCTCGCGCACATTGCCGGGCCACGGCTGACGCGTGATCAGCGCCAGCGCGTCGCCGGCGATCCCCGAAACGCGGCGTCCGGTTTCGGCGGCAAAGCGCGAAACGAAGTGCCGGGCCAGTAGCGCCGCATCTTCGCCACGGTCGCGCAGCGGGGGCAGGTAGACCGGAAAGACATTGAGCCGGTAATACAGGTCTTCGCGGACGAGGCCGGCTTTTGCGAGGTTGAGAAGGCGGCGCCGAGTCGTGGTGATCACGCGCACATTGGCGCGAATCGGCCGGTCCGAACCGAGCGGCATGTATTCGCCGGTTTCGATGAACCTGGCGATGCGGCCCTGCAGGTCGCCCGGCAGGTCGCCGATTTCAGCGAGCAGCAGCGTGCCACCATTGGCCTCCATCAGCTTGCCCGGCCGATCAGGCTGGGCAATGCCGGGCGCGGTCCGGCGTTCGCCGAACAGCATAAGTTC
>CAYPYV010000059.1:12154-16985 GCA_964414845.1 uncultured Devosia sp.
GAGGTCACCCTCCGAGGCGGCGCCGCAATCGACACGCACGAAGGGCTTGCCCGCCCGGTCGGACATGCCGTGGATGATGCGTGCGAGCCGCTCCTTGCCGGTGCCGGCCTCGCCTTCGATCAGCACGGGAAAGGTCATCTTGGCGGCGCGGGTCGCGAGCGTAGCAACCCGCTCCATGCCCGGTCCGAATCCAAGCAGCTCATTGGCGCCCATCGTACCGGCCGCCCGTGCGTCCGAGCTCTGTACGAGCCGCTCGAGCGAGGTGAGCTTCAAGGCATTGCGCAGCGCCATCAGCAGGCGTTCGGCAGATGCGGGCTTCACGACAAAGTCGGCGGCCCCGAGCCGGGCCAGCGTTTCCACCATCTCGAGCGCGGGTTGGGACACCTGCGCCACGACCGGCACGCTGATGCCTTCGGCACGCATGGCGTCGAGCACGGCGAAGCCGTCGGTCTCGGGCATGACGAGATCGAGCACCACGGCGCGAATCGCCGGGTCCGTCCGCAGCATGTCCAGCGCCTGCCGGCCGGACATGGCGGTCATCGGCTGGAACCCTGCCTTGGCCGTGGCCTCCGCGGTGTGCCGCAATTGCGCCGGTTCGTCGTCAACAATCAGAATACGCGCCATCGTTCCCCAAGTCTTCTTCGGCCGAGAGGTATTTCCGCACCGGACCGGCGACCCTGCCGACTCGTGCTGTCTCGTTTTGGGGATGGTCTACCGGCTCCGGTTAAGGCGCGATTAAGGCTAAGAAATTTCTACCATTCCGTTCGCGCGGCGCATGCCCTTGCCGAAACGCTCGCGGTACTCGCGCGGGGAGAGCCCGGTCGCGGCCCCGAAGCGCTGCCTGAGATTGGCGGCGCTGCCGAACCCGACAGTGCGTGCGATCTCTTCCATCGTAGCACCTGTGGTCTCGAGCAGGCGGCGCGATTCCTCGACGCGCAACAGTGCGAGCCACTCGCCCGGCGTGGTGCCGGTCGCCTCGTCAAAGCGCCTAAGGAAAGAGCGCTCGCTCATGGCTGCCGCCTTGGCCATATCGGCGATCGTCCAGCGCCGGCCGAGTTCCCGGCGGACAGTATCGAGCACTGGCGCCAGCCGCGAGCCCGGATTGCGCGGCACCGGGCGGTCGATGAACTGTGCCTGCCCGCCGCTCCGATGCGCCGGCACCACCAGTCGCCGCGCCACCGAGTTGGCGGCCTCCGGCCCGAAATCGCCGCGTATGACATGCAGCATCAGGTCGATACCGGCAGCCGATCCGGCCGACGTCAATATCCGCCCGGTCTCCACATAAAGTACCGAGGAATCGACCGTCACCCGCGGGTAGTCCCGTGCCAGCGCCTCGGCATAGCGCCAATGCGTGGCTGCCCGGCCGCCATCGAGGAGCCCCGTCGCCGCGATGACGAAAGTGCCCGAGCAGATCGAGGCAAGCCGCGCTCCACGCGCGTGGGCCTTGCGGAGCGCTGCAATCAGCTGATCTGGCACAGGCGCGGCAATGCCTTTCCAGCCCGGCACGATGATCAGGTCCGCGCTGTCCAGCAATTCGAACCCGGTATCGACCTCGAAGCGCAGTCCGCCGTGGGCCCTGAGTGGTCCCGGCTCCACTGCTGCGGTCGCGAATCGGTACCATCCCGTGCCCATCTCGGGGCGCGAGAGCCCGAAAATCTCGGCAGCGATCGCATATTCGAAGGTGCAGAGGCCGTCATAGGCCAGCGCCACGACCAGCGGTCCGGTGAGGTTCTGTTCTGAAGGCGCGGTCTGCGCAGCGACGTCCATGATGGCAGAAGCGCTTTGGCGGAATAGTTGCGATCAATGGCGATCCTGCCACTTACGCAGCCGTGGGGGAAGCGGCAAAACCTGCTGCGTTCAATCGAGGAGCGCCAGATGGCCAGTCCAGTTGCAGAAATTCCCGCCGCCCGCGCCGAAGAGGCCGTGGCGCATTTTGCCGCCGAGTTCAGTTTCGAGACCGATTGCTGGGACGTGCATGCCAGCCTGCCGCCTGCCGATTTCGTGCTGCTCGACGTGCGCAGTCCCGCGCTGTTCGCCAAGGGGCATGTTCCCGGCGCCATCAACCTGCCGCATGGCAAGATCACCGCGACCCGCATGTCCGCGTGGCCCGAGGACACGCTTTTCGTCACCTATTGCGCGGGGCCGCACTGCAATGGCGCGGCGCGCGGCGCGCTTCGCCTTGCACGGCTTGGCCGCAAGGTGAAGATCATGTCCGGCGGCGTCACCGGGTGGGTGGACGAAGGCTTTGCGCTGGCAAGTATTGATGCGTAAGCACTGCCACGCAGGCGCGGTCTTTGTTGCCTAGCTGCCAAGAAAAGTGATCGTGGAATTTCGGCCAGGCGCCTCGTGCCCGGGTTTTGCTCACGCTTTGGTAACCATGTGAGCGCATCGCTTGTCAAAAGGACAGAGATCCGAACAAAGCCCGATGCGAGCCTTCATTCCTGCCATTGCCCTGGCCTTCATGACAGTCGCGGCCGTCGCCACCGAGTCGATCCAGCCCCCCGGGCGCGGACCGGTGGCGGTGGTGTTCGCGCCTGGCGTCGATGAGACCGCGGCCTGGGAGCGGGTGGTGTCGAGCGGCGGGCTCATCGTCGCACCGACGCAATTGTCCAACGTCGTGGTGGCCTTCGCCCCCGATGCAGGTTTCGAGGCCCGCGCCCGCGCCCAGGGCGCCTTACTGTTCATGAAAGCGAGCGGATTGTGCAGCACGGCACCAACTCCACCGACAACGCCGGCTCGGCGAGCCTGAATATTGAACGTCTTCGCCGCTGGGCGGCCGGTCTCGTGGCCGCCGTTTCGGCGCTCTTCACTGTTGCGGTTTTCGCCACCGACATGCTGGTCGATGGCGCGCCTCACCTGGGCTCCCTGCTCGCGGTCAGTGCGCTGGCGGTACTTGGGCTCACCTATCTTGTCGCAAAGACCGGCCCGAGCTTCCGCTACCTTGCGGTAGCCGTGATGATGACCGAGGTCGTTGCCCTGCTCATCGCCGCCAAGGGCCAGCCCTACCAGACCGACATCCATATGGCGTTCTTCGCGGCGCTGGCCATCTGCGCGCTGCTCTATGACGCCCGCGCCATCATCCTGGGTGCCGCGCTCGTGGCCGTCCATCACCTGGCTCTCGGCATGACCCTCGATGACCTGGTGTTCTTTGGCGGCGGCGGCTTCAGCCGGGTTGCCCTGCACGCGGTGATCCTTGTCGTCGAGACAGGCGCCCTTGTCTGGATGACCGTCAATACCAACCGCCTGCTCCGCGTGGCCGACGAGCGTTCCGAGGTCGCGCGCCACAATGCCGACAAGGCCGAGGAACTGGCACGAGATGTCGAGCGGATGGACGAGACGCAGCGGCAGGCGCGCGCGCGGATGATGGACCAGCTCTCTACCGATTTCTCACGGGTGGTCGCAGCCGCGAGCGCCGGCGATTTCTCGCAGCGCGTCTCGGACAAGTACGAGGACGAGGCGATGTCGACCCTCTCCGCCTCGATCAACGGGCTGCTCGATACGGTCGGCAGCAGCGTGGAAGAGACGGGCAGGGTCCTCGCGCGGCTCGCGGCTCTCGATCTGACCGTGCGCATGCGCGGCAGCTACAAGGGTGCGCTGGCCCGGCTGCAGGACGATACCAACGCACTTGCCGATCGCCTGGAAACCGTCATTTCCGATCTCGGGCAGTCAGCCGGCACGTTGCGGCTCGCCACCGGCGAGTTGCTCGAAGGTGCCAACGATCTTTCCGACCGCACCACGCGGCAGGCGTCCACCATCGAGCGCACCACCAAGGCGATGGAGGGGCTCGCCGCGTCAATGGCCGCCAGCGTCGAGCAGGCGCGCAATGCCAGCCGCAATGCCGATGGGCTCTCCCAGAGCGCCGAAGCCGGTGGAGATGTCATGGCGCAGGCCACCGACGCCATGAGCAAGATCAGCACGAGCTCGGCCAATATCGCCAATATCATCGGGCTCATCGACGACATCGCCTTCCAGACCAACCTGCTGGCACTCAATGCCTCGGTGGAGGCGGCACGGGCCGGCGAGGCCGGCAAGGGCTTTGCCGTCGTGGCCATCGAGGTGCGCCGTCTGGCGCAGTCGGCGGCCGAGGCCTCTTCGGAAATCAAGGGGCTGATCGACAGCTCCGTCGCGGAGGTCGATACCGGTACCCGTCTGGTGGCCGATGTTGCCGAACGGCTCGAAGCCATGCGCCGTGCCGCCCGCGCCAATGCAGAGCTGATGGAGCAGATCGCGCTCACCGATGGCCAGCATGCGAGCGCCATCAGCGAGGTCACCAAGGCGGTGCGCGAGATGGACGACATCACGCAGCAGAATGCGGCGCTGGTGGAGGAAACCAATGCCGCCATCGAGCAGACCGAGGGCCAGGCGGCGGCGATCGAGACGTCAATTTCCGGCTTCAAGGTCCGCGGTCAGGCTGTGCCGGCCAATTCCCCGCGCCGGTCGGCAGCTTAAGACCTCCGCGGCTCGCGGAGGGCGCTCACCCCGAAGCACGGCGCCAGAATGCGAAAGGCGGGACCCGGGATCCCGCCTTCTTGATTTCGGTCCGATCGGCTCGCCGACCCTCGGGTCAGTGCCCGAGCGCCTTGACGATCTCCTCGGTGACTTTCTTGGCGTCGCCGAACAGCATCATGGTGTTGTCTCGGAAGAACAATTCGTTCTGCACGCCGGCATAGCCCGCCGCCATGCCGCGCTTGATGAAAAGCACGGTCCCGGCTTCCTCGACATTGAGCACCGGCATTCCGTAGATCGGCGAGGACTTGTCGGTCTTTGCCGCCGGGTTGGTCACGTCGTTGGCGCCGATCACGAAGGCGACGTCGGTCTGGGCGAACTCGGA
>CAYPYV010000060.1:0-16971 GCA_964414845.1 uncultured Devosia sp.
GATTTTCGACGGTTCGAAAGGGGAGGCGCTGCTTGGCCGGAAGTTCATTTCCGGCAAGGAGGCGATCCTTGCGACGGCAGAGAGCGTGATCCGCCTGGGCATGGTGAAGATGCCCGCCAGGCGCTGATGCTCCGAGTCAGCCGATGGTCGCAAGGGATTGAGTTGGAATCGCTTTCCGCGGTCAGCGCCGCTCAAGGCCCCAGTCTGCGTAGAGACGATTGAGCTCGGCCATTGAGCGCAGCTCGAGCATCGGCAGGCCTGTCGCCTTGAGCCTCGCGCGATCCGCTTCGCGGCGCGGCGGCTGGACCAGCATGATCCAGCGGATCATCTCCCACTTAATGCTGTCCTTGTCGCCGGCGAGCGAGCCGGGGCGCGCGTGTTTTTCGAACAGCGTGCGTCGGAAGTAGCGCCAGAGATTTGCCCAGCGATTGTCACCGAGCAGGATGATGCCGGTCGCCCGGGCAAAGCGCTGCGGCATCAGCTTCGAGTAGTTGCCCTCCATGACCCAGCTCTCGCCGGCAATTGCCGCGTCATGCAGCGCCGCGAATTCCTCGTCGGTCCGCTGCACCCAGTCGGTGCCCGGCAGGTGGCGGAAGAGATCCAGATGGTGCACTTCGCTGCCGATCTGCTTGGCCACCGCAATGGCGAGGGTCGACTTGCCGGCGTTCGATGGCCCGCAGATCATGATGCGGAGACCGAAATTCTCGAGCGGCGGAAATGCGGGTGTCGTCGGCAAGTTATCCTCCCCCTCAAAATATGGCGTATAAGAACTGTGTCCTGCCGATCGCGAGGCACGAACGGGGTGTCGCGGCAGGTGGATGGGCCAGGGGTGGGCCGCCACACCTGGGGTCGTCGGGGTATTGGTTCGTGTTAGTCGCGAGCGCCGAGGCCTAAAACCAGCCGCGTCGGGCGGGGCAATAGTCCCACCTCTACATTTGCCGGTAGACCGGCACCAGGGGCAAGGCCCCGCCCACGCCGCTCCTAAACAGGCGGCAGAGACAGAAAACCCCGGGAGCCAGAGGCTCGCCGGGATTTTGGTGCGTGCGGTGCAGTTGGGCTTATTCGGCCGGCTGCATGTCCTTGCCAGTATAGACTTCTTCCACCCAGAACTGCTCGCGCTTGTCGAAGCCGTTGAAGGGCGTCAGCGAGGCCTGGGTATAGGCGCCCATCAGGCCGAACTCCACCCAGTCATCCTCGTCGATGTCGGAGGGCAGGGTGAAGATCTGCGGCAGCACGTCGTAGCTGTCGCAGGTGGGGCCCCAGACGGTGAACTCCGAGAAGTCTCCGTCGTTCTCGTGGATACGCGGACCACGCCAGACGCGCACCGGTGGGGTGAAGTGCATGAACTTCACTTCCATCAGCGCGCCATAGGCACCATCGTTCAGGTAGACCGATTGGCCGCCGCGCTGATGTTTGACGCGCAGCAGCAGCGAGGTGGAGGACGTAACCAGTGCACGGCCGGGCTCGATGATCAGCTCGGGCGCGGACTTGCCGAAATTGTCCTTCACCGCCTGCGAGATGGTCTCGAAATAATAGTCCATCGGCGGGGCTTCTGAGGTCGGGTACGGGGCCGGGTAGCCACCGCCAATGTTGAGGCGTTTCAGCTCGATGCCGGCTTCCTCGGCAATCTTCGCGGCTGCCGCGATATGGCGCTCATAGGCATAGGCGTCCTCGCACTGGCTGCCGACATGGAAGCAGAGCGAAGGCGTGAAGCCCATCTGATCGACGAGCCCGACGATCTCGGCAGCGCCATCCTGCATCACGCCGAACTTGATGCCGAAGTCATAGGACTTCAGCGCCTTGCCGGCCTTGAAACGGGTGGTGACTTCGATATCGCGGCTCGGCGTCACAATCGCCGCGAGCTGGTCCAGCTGCTGCGGATGGTCGATGGTGAAGGAACGGACCCCGAATTCCTCGTAGGCGCGCTCGATCTCGCGCTTGTTCTTGATGGGGTTGTTATAGTGCATGACGGCGCCGGGCGCGTAGTCGCGCACCAGCTCCATTTCGGTATTGGAGGCGACGTCGAACGCCTTGAGGCCTTCTTCGTGCAACTGCTTGATGATGTGCGGAGAGGGGTTGCACTTGACCGCATAGGTCAGGAGGCCATCGAAGCCCTTCCGGAACACCTTCACCGCCCGGTGCAGCTCCTTGGAGCAGTAGAGGAAGCTCGGAAAATCCGGCTCCACGGCGGCAATCAGCTGGCTCGTATTGGCATAGACCGTGTGAGCGTGAGAGGTCTGCTCGGACATTGGCGGCTAACCTTTCCAGGGGCGAAGATGGGGGAGGGCGGCTAGAAAAGAGCGCTGCATATAGGGTCGATTGCACCTCAGGGCAACGTCATATTTCGTCACGTCGATCACAGGTGACAAAACGGTAATTCCAGCATCAAAAAGGCGCCAGATTCGCAGCGTTTCAAAGGCAAATCTCGGTGGCTTGGCCGAATGAGGAAATGCAAATGCTGACAAGGCTCTGGTGGATGGCAGCGGGTGCCGCGGTTGCGGTGGTCGGAACAGTGGCCTGGTTTGGCCTCATGTCTCCGAAGCCGGACACTCCGCCCCGGCCCGCAGCCGCGCTCGCCCAGGACACGACAGCGCCGGCACAGCCGGCCTCCCCGGTGCAGAACCGGGTGTTGCCCGGGTCGAGTGGCGAGATGCAACTGAGCTTCGCCCCTGTGGTGAGGCAGGTCACACCGTCGGTGGTGAATGTCTATGCCACCACCATCAGCCAGCAGGCGACCTCGCCCTTTCGCTCCGACCCGTTCTTTCAGCGCTTCTTCGGAGGCGATACGCCATTCTTCCAGTCGCGGCCGCAGACGTCGCAGTCTCTGGGCTCGGGCGTCATCGTCGATGGCTCGGGCATCATCCTCACCAACCACCATGTGATCGACGGCGCGACCGATATCCGCGTCGCAACCACCTCGGGCGACGAGTATGCGGTGGATCTGGTGCTCGACGACCCGAAGACCGATCTCGCGGTGCTGAAAGTGCGCGACGGGAAGGGCGTGAAGTTCCCGGCGCTGCAATTCGCCGATTCCGATGCGCTCGAGGTTGGCGACCTGGTGCTTGCCATCGGCAATCCGTTCGGCGTCGGCCAGACGGTGACCTCGGGCATTGTTTCGGCGCTGGCCCGCACCGGGGTCGAGAGCTCCGACTACGAGTTCTTCATCCAGACGGATGCCGCCATAAACCCGGGCAATTCCGGTGGAGCTCTGGTCGATCTCAATGGGCGCCTGATCGGGATCAATACTGCGATTGTCTCGCGTTCCGGCGGATCGGTTGGCATCGGCTTTGCTATCCCCGCGAATATGGCCAAGCTCGTTGCCGAGACCGGCATATCGGGCGGCGCGCTCGTGCGGCCCTGGTTTGGGGCCCGGCTGCAGGCGGTGACCTCCGACCTCGCCGACAGCCTCGGGCTCGGGCATGCCCGGGGGGCGCTGATCAGCGAGATGGCGCCGGGTGGCCCGGCCGAGAAGGCGGGCTTCAAGGATGGCGACGTGATCCTCTCGGTCGATGGCTTCGAGATCGAGCAGCCGAGCGCCTTCGACTTCCGCCTTGCCACCAAGCAGGTGGGGACCAGCGCCCAGGTCGTCTATTTCCGTGATGGCCAGCAGAAGTCGGCTAACCTCATTCTGGAAGCCCCGCCCAAGGCGGGCGACCCGGTGAAGGTGTCGGGCAATACGCGCTTCTCCGGGGTGACGGTCGAGACGATCACTGCCTCGGTCGCGCAGGATCTCGGCTTGCCTTTCGATGCGCGTGGCGTAGTGGTTAGGGATGTTGCGGCCAATTCGCCGGCCGACGACATGGGGCTTCGGGCCGGTGATATCATCCTCAACCTCAACGGGCAGGACATCGTGGACGCCGACACGTTCAAGCGAATCGCCAGTGACAGGCCGCGGGCCTGGCGCATCGAGTTGCAGCGAAATGGTCGCGTCGTTCGGGCACAAGTGTCCGGCTGATGGCTGATCTGTTCGCAGCCGATTCAGAAGCCGAGACAATTGCGGACGAGAACCGTCCGCTGGCCGATCGGCTCCGGCCGCGAACGCTCGACGATGTCATCGGGCAGCAGCACCTGCTGGGGCCTGACGGCACGCTCCGCCGGATGATCGCCTCGGGACGGCTTGGGTCGCTCATCCTGTGGGGACCGCCAGGCACCGGAAAGACGACGGTTGCCCGGCTCCTGGCTGCCGAAACCAACTATGTGTTCGACCAGATCTCGGCGGTGTTCTCTGGCGTTGCGGACTTGAAGAGGACCTTCGAGAAGGCCCGGATGGAGCGGACAACCGGTCACCGCACGCTGCTGTTTGTCGATGAGATCCACCGCTTCAACCGGGCACAGCAGGACAGCTTCCTGCCGGTGATGGAAGACGGCACCGTTGTGCTGGTTGGCGCCACGACCGAGAATCCCAGCTTTGAACTCAATGCCGCGCTGCTGTCGCGAGCGCAGGTGCTGCGCTTCGAATCGCTGAAGCCCGACGAGCTCGAGGCGCTGGCCCAGCGTGCAGAGGCTGAACTCGGAAAGACCCTGCCGCTCGACGCCGAAGCCCGATCGGCCCTGGTCGGGCTCGCCGATGGCGATGGCCGCGCGTTTCTGGGGCTTGTCGAGGAAGTGTTGCTGGCGACGCGGCCGGGTGAAGTGCTCGATCCCGCCGGGTTGCTCAAGGTCGTTCAGCGCCGCGCGCCAATCTACGACAAGAAGCAGGACGGGCACTACAACCTGATTTCGGCGCTGCACAAGACCATACGCGGATCGGACCCGAACGCGGCGCTCTACTATCTCGCCCGCATGCTGGTGGCCGGCGAGGATCCGCTCTTCATCGCTCGCCGACTCATCCGAATGGCCAGCGAGGATGTCGGGATGGCCGACCCGCAGGCGTTGCCGCTCGCCATAGCCGCGCGGGACTCCTACGAGATGCTTGGCTCGCCCGAGGGCGAACTGGCGCTGGCCCAGTGTGCCGTCTACCTCGCCGTCGCGCCCAAATCGAACAGTATCGAAGTCGCCTTCAACCAGGCGATGGCGCTCGCCCGCTCGTCGGGCTCGCCAATGCCGCCGATCGTGATCCTCAATGCCCCGACCAAGATGATGAAGGGGCAGGGCTATGGCGCGGGCTATATCTACGACCACGATACGCCCGAGGGCTTCTCGGGGCAGGAGTACTTCCCGGAAGACCTTGGCCGCAAGGAGTTCTACCAGCCGGTCGACCGCGGCTTCGAGCGCGAGGTGAAGAAGCGGCTCGACTATTTCGACCGTCTCAGGTCCCGCAAGCGCGACGAAGGCGGGGCGTAGCTCCTTTGCTCCTGGTTCGGCACGCTCACCATGAGGACACGCGGGGCACTGCGCAGCTGCTGCCCATACTTGGCCTGGCGTAAGACCAAGTCCCGAGACCAGCCCTCAGGCCGGCGCCTTCCTGAAGCGCTTCACGAGGCGCCCGTCGATGAAAATGAGCCCGAGGAAGATAACCGCGATGCCGGCAAAATGCACGGGCAGGAGCTCTTCCTGCAGCACGATGACGCCAAGCAGGATCGCCGAAATCGGCGTGATGAAGGTGTTGAGCGACAGGTTGGTGGCGCCGACGCGCGGCAGGAGCCAATAGACCAGCAGGAACGAAAAACTGGTCGAAAACACGCTGATGCCGATCAGCGCGCCCCATGTTTCGGTGCGGGTGATTACCGGAATGCCTTCGAAGCCGAGCGCAAGCGGCACCATGATCAGCCCAGCTGCGGTGAGCGAGGTGGTCGCGACGGCAGCAGAGTCGATGCCCTTGAAGCGACGCGCATAGTTCAGGGTCAGCGCGTAGCAGCAGGTGGCGCCGAAAGCCGCGAAATAGGCGAGGAGCTGGCCCGAGCTCTGGTGCCCGAGAGATGGTGAAGCGAGCAGAACGGCGCCGGCAAAGCCGACCAGCACACCCGCGATCTTGTTCCAGGTGGCTTTTTCCCCGCCCGGCCAGAACTGCGAGATGATCACGGTTGTCATCGGAGTCAGCCCGTTGATCACGCCAACGATGCCGGAGGCGAGCTGGGTTTCCGCCCAGGGGAAGAGCGCAAAAGGAATCGCATAGTTGAGCACGCCCAGCACGACCAGTTGGGCATAGAGCGTCGGATCGCGCGGCAGGCTGCGCTTTGTCGCAATGAAATACACCCAGCAGATGGCTGCCCCGATCGACACCCGACCTGCCGAAACCCAGAGCGGACCGATTTCGCGGATGAGCAGGGCGTTGAAGAGGAACGAGCTGCCCCACACGGCCCCGAGGCCTATGATGAGCGCCCAATAGCGGATCGGCATTCTTGTTCTCCGTTTGTGCTCAGCCTACAGAGCATGGAGAGTCGGGTCGAACCGATTTTGACGATGGGCCCATCAATCGGCGTGATGGGTCAGCGCTTCTTCCACTGGTTGGCGCGTTCGCCTTTCGCGGCAAGAGAGGCGGTTTCCTCGATGCGGGCAGCGCGTGTCTCCGGCCGCTTCGCGAGACTGATCCATTCGAGGATGGCCCTGCGGGCAGAGGGTGGGAAGACCGCAAAATTCTCGGCGGCGCCCGGATATCGTGCGAACGCAGCCACAAGGTCGCTCGGAAGGGTGTCGGCGTTCGCAGCGTCGAGCCGGGACCAACTGCCGTCGCGCTTTGCTGCCGCGATCTTCTCGAGGCCGGGCTCGGCCATGAGTCCGGCTCTGGTCAGCCTTTCGATCTTGTCCTTGTTGACCTTGGACCAGCCAGAGCCTGGCTTCCGCGGCGACAGCCGCAGCATCGAACGGTCTGCGTCGAGCAGTTTCGGCTGGCTGTCGATCCAGCCGAAGCACAAAGCCTCGTCCACCACCTCCGAGTAAGGGACATGGTGTGGGGTGTGCTTCTTCCAGGTGACCAGCCAGATGCTCGCAGTGCGGGAGTGGTTGGCTGAAAGCCAGGCCCGAAGCTCAGCGCGGGAGCGGATCTCGACTTGATCGTGGTCCGCCATGGGGTGATCCTCAGCCGCGAGACGATGTCCCGTCGAAACGTACCTCACCGCGCGCCAGCATTGCCAGTGCCTCGGGGTAGATGCGGTGCTCCTCGACTAGCACACGGGCCCCCAGGCTCTCTGCGGTATCGCCCTTCAGCACCGGGACGCGGGCCTGAAGGATGATCGGACCTTCGTCCATCCCCGGCGTCACGAAATGCACGGTGCAGCCATGCTCCTTCACGCCGTCGCTGAGCGCCTGCTCATGGGTGTGGAGGCCCTTATGAAGCGGCAGCAACGAGGGGTGAATATTGATGAGCTTGCCCTGCCACTTTCGAGTGAATTCCGGTGTCAGCAGCCGCATGAATCCAGCAAGCGCAATGATGTCCGGTCGCCAGAGCTTCAGCACATCACCCATCGCCAGCTCGAAGCCGATCCGGCTCGGGAAATCCTTGTGCCAGCGCCAGGCCGTGGGGATGCCATGCGCCGATGCGGTCTGCAGCCCCGCGGCATCTGGCTTGTTCGCGAAGACACCAACAATCTCAGCGGGATAGTCGGGAGATTTCGCAGCCTGAATCAAGGCTTCCATATTGGAGCCCCTGCCGGAAATCATGATGACGACGCGCTTGCGGCTGCTCACGATGGCGGATTCCTCTCAGCGTGGTCGAACAGGGCCATTTCATCTTCCGTCGGCGCCTCGAAAGCGGCAACCCAGGAGTCGAGCTGAGCCCGAGTGATAGGCGGATTTTCGGCGTTGCGCTCCAGAATCCGGCGAAACAACTCGTCCGCAGGATAGTCAAGCCAGAAGAGTTCGGTTTGCGCGCCTGCGGCAGCGGCTTCCAGGCGCAGCCGATCCCGTTCGGCCCGGCCCCAAGTTCCCCACTCGACGATCGCCGAGCCGCCGAGCCGCAACAGGTCCAGCGCCAGCGTCCATTGCAGGGCCTCGATCCGGTCGCGCCTCCTCGAATCCCAAAGGTCAAGCGCAAGCGCCTGCAGCCAGTCGTCCGGCGAAAATCGCGTCGTACCCGGCTTCGTTGCGAGCCGCATCGCCAACGTGGTCTTGCCGGCGCCGGGCAAGCCGGCAATCAGCACGAGGCGGCCCCGCTGCATGCGTGGCTCAGAGGGCAAGGCGGCCCGAAAAGGTCACCGGCTCGCCGGTTCGCGCGGTCAGCCTGCCGACAATCGCTGCCGTCTCGCCTTCGGCTGTGAGATGGGCCACCAGCTTCTCGGCGTCTTCCGCCGCGACGGCGCAGAGCATGCCAACGCCGCAGTTGAAGGTCCGCAGCATTTCGCGCTCGCTCATGCCGCCGACACGCGCCAGCCAGGCGAAGACTTTCGGCACGGTGATCTTGTCCAGCTCGACATGGGCCGCGAGGTGATCGGGCAGTACGCGCGGGATGTTGTCGATGAAGCCGCCGCCGGTGATATGGGCGAGCGCCTTGATGCCGATGCCGGCCTTGAGCGCCGAAAGCAGCGGCTTCACATAGATGCGGGTCGGGGTCAGCAGCGCTTCGGACAGGCTCTGCTTCTCGTCGAAGGGGGCGGGCAGATACCAGTCGATGCCGGAGATATCCACGATCTTGCGCACCAGCGAATAGCCATTCGAATGGACCCCGGACGAGGCGATCGCAACGAGCACGTCGCCTTCGCCCTGGTCGGCGCGTGGCAGCAACGTGCCGCGCTCTGCGGCGCCGACGGCAAAGCCTGCGAGGTCATAGTCCTTGCCGTGATACATGCCCGGCATTTCTGCCGTCTCGCCGCCGATCAGCGCACAGCCTGCAATGCGGCAACCTTCTGCGATTCCGGTAACGATGGCGGTGCCGGTGGCGACGTCGAGCCTGCCAGTCGCGTAGTAGTCGAGGAAGAACAGCGGCTCGGCGCCTTGCACGATGATGTCGTTGACGCACATCGCCACGAGGTCCTGCCCGATGGTGTCGTGCTTGCCGGTCTCGATGGCGATTTTGAGCTTGGTGCCCACGCCGTCATTGGCGGCCACGAGGATCGGGTCGGTGAATCCGGCTGCCTTCAGGTCAAAAAGGCCACCGAAACCGCCGATTTCGGCGTCGGCGCCAGAGCGCCGGGTGGAACGAACAGCGGGCTTGATGGCTTCTACAAGCGCATTGCCGGCATCGATATCGACACCGGCCTGCTTGTAGGAAAGCCCGTTTGATGGCAGGTTTTGCGCGTCGGACATGGGCTCTTCGCCAAGCTCTGAGGGGATCAAGGATATCGAAGCGCTGATAGCCGCTCCACTTCAGCCATGCAAGAGAGGCCCCGCTTGCTGACACTCAGAAATCAGGTCGTGATTTGGGCAGGCTTGTCCATCACCACCATCCTGCTGATCTGGCTGTTCCGCCCGATTCTGCTGCCTTTCGTGGTTGGGCTCGCTATCGCCTATCTGCTTAACCCCCTCGTCAGCCTGCTCGAAAAGTGGCGGATCAACCGCAGCTGGGGCTCGATGCTGGTGCTGGTGGGCGTCATCGGGCTGATTGTCGGGCTGCTGTTCTCCATCGTGCCGCTGGTCGGCCAGCAGGTCGCTGGCCTCGTGGTTCGCTTGCCCGGCTACGTGCGCGACCTCCAGGAGCTTCTCCAGGTCTGGGCACCGCAGCTCAACGCCTGGCTCGGCCCTGAGCGCGCCGCGCAGCTTGAAGGCAGCCTGACCGATCTCATCGGCCGCGGCGTCGAACTCACGGCGTCGATAACCGCGGCCTTGGCGCAGAGCGGCCTCAACGTCCTCAACACCATCGCGGTCCTCTTCATCACGCCGGTGGTGGCCTACTACCTGCTCGTCGACTGGGAGGGCATGTTCCGCAAGGTTGACGAGCTTCTACCCCGGCCGCATCGCGAAGAGATTCGCGGCGTGCTTGTCGATATCGACAAGGCCATGGCCGGAGTGATCCGCGGGCAGGGCGCCGTGATCGTAGTGCTCAGCGCCTATTACGGCACGGCGCTGACGCTGGCGGGGCTCAATTTCGGACTTGCCATCGGGCTCATCGGCGGCATGCTGAGCTTCATTCCCTATGTGGGGTTCTTCACCGGCTTCGCACTGTCCATGATGGTGGCGCTGGTGCAGTTCTGGCCGGGCCAGTGGCTGTTCATCATCATCGTGCTGGTGATCTACGCGGTGGGCCAGTTCCTCGAAAGCAACATCCTCTATCCCAAGCTGGTCGGTCAGAGCATCAACATCAATCCGGTCTGGCTGATGTTCGCGCTCTTCGCCTTCGCCTTCCTGTTCGGCTTCGTCGGCCTGCTGCTCGCCGTGCCGCTTGCGGCCATCACCGGCGTCTTGACGCGCTATGCGCTTGGCAAGTATCGCGCATCGAGCCTCTATCTCGGAACCGCGCCGGGCAACGATCCTGCGTCGTCCGAGGTGCCGCCAAGCCGGGAGTCCTGACCATTTCAGACAATGCCCAAGCGCCCCGGCCAGACGATGTCCCGGAAGCCGGGAACCGGCGTCGCAGCGGGCAGTTGGCACTTGAGCTGCCGCATGCCCCCTCGCTTGCCGAGGACGACTATGTCGTGGGAGACGGCAACCGGCTTGCCTTTGCCCATGTGATGGCGTTTCCGAACTGGCCGGCGCCGCTGACGTTGATCGAGGGGGCGGAAAGCTCGGGTAAGTCGCACCTTGCCCGCATCTGGCTTGAGCGGGCCGGTGCGGAGGTCGCAACGCCGGAGCGGGCCGAGGAACTGGCGCAGGCCGGCGGGCAGGTACCGGTGCTGATCGAGGACGCGGATCGGGCAGGCTACGCCGAGGCCGATCTTTTCCACCTGCTCAACCAGTCGATGCGCGATGGTCGCCCGGTGCTGATGACGGCGCGAACGGCCGTTACCGAATGGCCTTTCGCAACGGCGGATCTCAAGTCGCGGGCACGGCTCGCCGCGCGGTTCACGGTTGCGCTCAGCGATGACATCCAACTGTCACAGATGCTGGTGAAACTATTTGGCGACCGGCAGGTCATCGTCGATCCCCGCATCATTGCCTATATGGTATCCCGGATGGAGCGGTCGACGGGAGAGGCCGTGGTGCTGGTCGACCTCATGGACCGGATGGCGCTGGAACGCGGGACCGCGATCACCCGCGCGATTGCGGCCGAGGCGCTGGCCCAGAGGGAGCGGGCTGCCGGTTCCCAGATGTCGCTGAACCTGGAAGGCGAAGACGATGAACGAGATGACTGAAATCGGGGCCGAAACCCCGGATATCGCCGCCCTCCGGCAGAGCCCCGCCCGTTTCGTCAACCGCGAGGTGAGCTGGCTGCAGTTCAATATGCGTGTGCTGGAGGAGGCCGGGAACACCAATAACCCGCTGCTCGAGCGGCTGCGCTTCGTGGCGATCTCGGCAAATAATCTCGACGAGTTCTTCATGGTGCGTGTGGCGGGACTCAAGGGCCAAGTGCGCGCCGGGCTCTCCACGCTGAGCGCCGACGGCTTGTCGCCGGCAGAGCAACTGGACGAGATCACCACACTCGCGCAGCACCTGCATCTCGAGCAGCAGGACCATTGGCAGCAGTTGCGCGAGGAGCTTTTCGCCCGCGACGTCGTGATCCACGAAGCCAATGACCTGAGCCCGGAGCAGACCACCTATCTGCAGAAGCTGTTCCGAGAAGAGATCTTCCCGGTGCTGACGCCCATCGCGGTCGACCCGGCGCACCCGTTTCCGTTCATCCCGAATCTCGGTTTCACACTGGCCTTCGAACTGGTTCGCACCGGGTCGACGCAGACGCTCACCGCGCTGGTCCGCGTGCCGGCCAATCTCGATCGGTTCATCACGCTTCCGGGTAATCTCACGACCGAGAACCGGGTCGAGGTGGTGACCATCGACACCTTGATCAACATCTTCATCGGCAAGATGTTTCCCGGCTATGAGGTATCGGGCTCGGGTTCATTCCGCATCATCCGCGACAGCGAAATAGAAATCGATGACGAGGCCGCCGATCTCGTGGTCGAGTTCGAATCGGCGTTGCGCCAGCGCCGTCGCGGGCAGGTGATCCGGCTCGAGATCGACAAGAAGATGCCGCGCGCACTGCGCCGCCACATCTCCGAACGGCTGGGAATTGGCGATGCCGATACGTTCGAGGTCGAGGGCTTTCTCGGGCTCGCCGACGCGAGTCGCATCTGCGACATCGACCGACCCGATCTGAAGTTTCCACCCTATGTTCCGCGCTTCCCCGAGCGGATCCGCGACTACAACGGCGACATTTTCGCAGCTATCCGCGCCAAGGACCTGCTGGTCCATCATCCATTCGAGAGCTTCGACGTCGTTGCGCAGTTCCTGATGCAGGCAGCGCGCGACCCGGATGTGGTCGCCATCAAGCAGACCCTCTATCGCACCTCGCGCGATAGTCCGATCGTCAAGGCTCTGGTGCAGGCAGCCGAAGCCGGCAAGTCGGTCACGGCCCTAGTAGAGCTCAAGGCCCGCTTCGACGAAGAGGCAAATATCCGATGGGCCCGTGACCTGGAGCGCGCTGGCGCGCAGGTGGTTTTCGGCTTCATCGAGCTCAAGACGCACGCCAAGATGAGCCAGGTGGTGCGGCGCGAGAATGGCAAGCTGGTAAGCTATTGTCATGTGGGCACCGGCAACTATCACCCGATAACCGCGAAGATTTATACGGACCTCAGCTTCTTCACGACCGACCCGGCGATCACTCGGGACGTCAGCCGTGTGTTCAATTTCATCACCGGCTATGCACGCCCGACCGATATGGAGGCGATAGCCTTCTCGCCGGTGACGCTACGCCAGACATTGCTCGACCACATCAAGCGCGAAGTCGAGTTTGCCGAACGCGGCCAGCCGGCCAATATCTGGCTCAAGATGAATGCGCTGGTGGATCCGGAGATCATCGACGCCCTCTACGATGCGAGCCAGAAGGGTGTGAAAATCGAACTTCTGGTGCGCGGCATCTGTTGCCTTCGCCCCGGCATTCCGGGTTTTTCCGACAATATCCGGGTAAAGTCGGTCGTCGGGCGCTTCCTCGAGCACTCGCGCATCTTCTGCTTCGGCGGCGGTCACCAGATGCCGTCGCGCAAGGCCAAGGTCTATCTCAGTTCGGCAGACATCATGCAGCGCAACCTCGACTGGCGCGTCGAGGTCATGGTTCCCATCCTCAACAAGACGGTGCATAAGCAGATCCTCGACCGGATGATGGTGACCTACCTCAAAGATAACCAGCAGAGCTGGGCTGTGCTGCCCGACGGCAGCTCCGACAGGATACGCGCCGGCGACGGCGAAGAGCCCTGCAATGCGCACCAGTACTTCATGACCAATGCCAGCCTCTCGGGGCGCGGCAGCGCGCTCAAGCGCGACAACGAGGATAACGACGAGTGAATCAGTATTGGGGTGTCGATGCCGACCCGACCGCGCAAGGTCGCATCAAGGGCGCACGCCCCGTGGCGGTGCTGGATATCGGCTCCAACTCCGTGCGCCTTGTCGTCTATGAGCGGCTCGCCCGCTCACTGACGACTCTGTACAACGAGAAGACGGCGTGTGCGCTTGGTCGCGGGCTTGCGAAGACCGGTCAGATTGCCTACGAGAACATCGATCGGGCGCTGACTGCCATTCAGCGTTTCGCGCTGGTGTGCCGTCTGATGAAGGTTGGCGAGGTGCATATCCTCGCGACGTCGGCCGTACGCGAGGCGAGCAATTCCGAAGCTTTCGTTTCGGCCGTCGAACAGACCATGGGTACCGCCGTGCGCGTGCTCAGCGGCGAAGAAGAGGCGCATTTCGCAGCCCTCGGCGCCATCTCGGGTATGCCGGGCTTTGGCGGCGTGGTCGGTGACCTCGGGGGCGGAAGCCTCGAGCTTTCTTCCATCACCTCAGGGCTCGATGCGACGGGTGAGACCTTCGAACTCGGCGTCATCCGAATGCAGGACGATTCCGGCGTCTCCCCGCCCAAGGCACAGGCGCTGGCGCGGCAACGGCTGAAGAAGTCCGAGATTCTCAAGGGTCAGGGCGGCTCGTTCTGCGCCATTGGCGGCACATGGCGTTCGCTCGCCAAGGTTCACCAGGTGTTGCGCAACTACCCTCTGCACATGGTTCAGCACTACGCGGTCAAGGCTGGCGACCTGCTCAAGCTCTGCGAGGAAATCGTGGAGGCGGTCGAGAGCGGCAAACCCTATCCCGGTGCCGAGATCGCGAGTTCGGGGCGGCGTGACCTTGTGCCCTTCGGCGCGGCAGTGATGATAGAAGTGATAAAGTCGGGAAAGTTCGACAATATCGTGTTCTCGGCTCTTGGTGTTCGCGAGGGCTATCTGTTCGGCCTGCTGCCGCCGGAGGAGCGCGAGGTCGATCCGCTGCTGCAGGCGTCCGAAGATCTTTCGATTCTCCGCTCGCGCTCGCCGGGCCATGCGCATGACCTCATCGACTTCACGAGTGGGTTCCTGAAGGCAATCGACCAGCCGGAAACCGCTGAAGAGAAGCGGCTCCGTGAGGTCGCCTGCTTCCTTGCGGATGTCGGTTGGCGCGGGCACCCCGATTATCGTGGAGAACAGGCGGTTGATCTGATCGCCTATGGCAATTTCACCGGCGTCGACCATCCGGGGCGCGCTTTCCTCGCCGAGGTGCTGGCGGTCCGCTACATGGGCTTGAAGCAGAAGTTCATCAGCCAGGAACTGCTGGATTTGTCGGGCAGCATCGCCAGCCAGCGGGCCCGGCTCATCGGCGCGACCTTCCGCGTCGGCTATCCCATGTCAGCGGCCATGCCGGGGGTGCTTCCCAGGGTGCGGTTCGAACTCGAAAAGGGCGTGCTGAAGCTGATTCTGCCGTCAGATCTCGCATTCCTCGACGGTGAGCACCTGCGCTCACGCCTAGATCAACTGGCCGGGGTCGCCGCGATCAAGGCGACCTGGGTGGTGACGGGGTAGGTGACCGTCACTCGTCGTCGTCGAGGACGTCGATCTCGATGACATCGCCATTGGCGGCGGCGAGTCCGAGCTTGCCGTGCTTGATGGCGAGGGCCTTGTCGCCGAACAGCTTCCGTCGCCAGCCTTTCAGCGCAGGCACATCGGCATTGTCGTCGAGGACCAACGCGTCGATTTCGTCCGATGTCGCGATGATGCGCGAGGCAACGCCGTGCTGTTCCGAGACCGCCTTGAGCAGGACACGCACCAGGTCGCCAACCGCTCCCTTGGGAGAGGGGCCACGCGGCCGCTCTGCAACCTTGGGCAGATCGCTCTTCTGCAGGGCCTCGACGCCTTTCAGCATGGCTATGATTTCGGCAGCAGCCGATGAGCGACCATAGCCGCGCTGTACGGCCCGCAGCCGGTCGAAAGCCTCTGGTGTCGTCGGGCGCTGCTGCGCCAGTTCAATGAGCGCCTCATCTTTCATGATGCGGCTGCGCGGCTGGTCTCCATCCTGCGCCCGGCGCTCGCGCCACGCAGCGAGCAGTTTCAGTGCAGCGACATCGCGCGGCTTCGAGAGCTTCGCCTTGAGCCGCTCCCAGGCGTGCTCGGGCTGCACAACATATGTATGGATGGATTCGAGTACCGCGAGCTCGTCCTCGACCCAATCCCAGCGCCCGGAATCGTCGACCTGCCTGACCAGCGCCAGGTAGACATCGCGCAGATGAGTGACGTCGGCGAGCGCATAGGTCTTTTGCTTCTCGCTCAACGGCCGATCTGACCAGTCGGTGAAGCGCGATGACTTGTCGAGTTCGACCCCGGTGATCGAGCGTACGAGATTGTCGTATGACACGCTGTCGCCGAAGCCACAGACCGATGCAGCGATCTGGGTGTCGAAGATATTGGCCGGCACCTTGCCAGTCAGCTTCACGAAGATTTCGATGTCTTGCCGTGCCGCGTGAAAGACCTTTCGGACCTTGTCATTGGCAAGGAGCGTGAAGAAAGGGGAAAGGTCTAGGTCGGGTGCGAGCGGATCGATCAACACCGCCTCATCGGCGGTCGCCACCTGCACGAGGCAAAGTTTCGGCCAGTAAGTCGTCTCTCGGAGGAACTCGGTATCGACCGTCACAAACTCGAAATGACTTGCCCGCTCGCAGAAGGCCGCAAGCTCGGTGGTCGAAACGATCATCTCCATAGTCGTCTTTCGCTTTGTATCCAGAAGGTCGTGAATAACAGGGGTTTGTCGCTGCCACCAGCGGGAATGTGACGGAATGCGGGCGTGTCCGGGCGGGCAACTTGACAAAGACAGGCATTGGTGCGCTTGTCCCGCGCCGGAATCCGCCTTCCCAAGAGATGACCAAAATGGCCGAGATGCATCGCTACAGAACCCACACCTGCGCCGCTCTGACGACCGCTAACGTGGGCAGTAATGTGCGCCTCTCGGGGTGGGTTCATCGCGTCCGCGACCACGGCGGCGTGCTGTTTATCGATCTGCGTGACCACTACGGCGTGACCCAGTGCGTGGTCGACCCCGACTCGCCGGCCTTTGCCGCCGCCGAAAAGCTGCGCGCCGAGTTCGTTATCCGCATCGACGGCAATGTGAAGGCGCGCACACCGGAAACCGTGAACCCCAACCTGCCCACAGGGGCTGTGGAAGTGTTCATTCGCGAACTCGAAGTGCTGGGCGCAGCAACCGATCTGCCGCTGCCCGTGTTCGGGGAGCCCGACTATCCGGAGGATATCCGCCTGCGCTATCGGTTCCTCGATCTGCGGCGCGAAACCCTTCATGCCAATATCGTCAAGCGGACCAAGATCATCGCCTCGATGCGGCGGCATATGACCGATATCGGCTTCGCCGAATACTCCACGCCGATCCTTACGGCGTCGTCGCCAGAGGGTGCGCGTGACTTCCTGGTGCCGAGCCGCATCCATCCGGGCAAGTTCTTCGCGCTGCCCCAGGCGCCGCAGCAGTACAAGCAGTTGCTGATGGTCGCGGGGTTCGATCGGTACTTCCAGATTGCACCGTGTTTCCGTGACGAGGATCCGCGCGCCGACCGCCTGCCGGGCGAGTTCTATCAGCTCGACCTCGAAATGAGCTTCGTCACCCAGGAAGAGGTCTGGGACACGATGGAGCCGGTGATCACCGAGATCTTCGCCGAATTTGCCGAGGGCAAGGCAGTCGATCCGGTCTGGCCGTGTATTCCCTATGACA
>CAYPYV010000061.1:0-16665 GCA_964414845.1 uncultured Devosia sp.
GTCGGGGTCCTGTGCGATATTGATGGTGCGGTCGGCGCCTGCCTTTTCCGCGTAAGCAAGCGGTCTGTCGAGCACGTCCGTCACCACGATCTCGCGCGCGCCATGCACCCGCGCCGCGAGCGCCGTGAGCGCGCCGATCGGCCCGCTTCCGGTGATCAGGACGCGCTTGCCGAGCAGGGATCCGGTGCGGCTCACCGCATGCAGTGTCACCGCGAAGGGTTCGGCGAACGCGCCCTCGGCAAGGCTTACGCCTTGAGCCAGCTTGTGGCATTGGCGGGCTTCGGCCACGAGATCCTGCCGGAATGCCCCGTCGACATGCGGCATGCGCATTGCACTGCCGTAGAACCGCATGTCGAGACAGTGGTTCTGCTGGCCCTTGAGGCAATACTCGCACTGGTTGCAGGGCAGCGATGGCGATACGGCCACCCGGTCTCCCTCGGCGAGCCCGGTCACGCCCGCCCCAATCTCGGTGATGGTGCCGGCCACTTCATGGCCCAGCACCATGGGGTGCTTCACCCGTACCGCGCCGAAGCCACCATGATTGTAGTAGTGCAGGTCCGAACCGCAGATGCCGCCTGCGCCGACCGCAATCCGCACCTGCCCGGCGCCCGGCTTACTCGGCTCGCGCTCTTCGACCCGCAGGTCCTTGGCAGCATGGATGATCACGGCCTTCATCGCGGTACCTCCTCGCGCAGGAGGCCCGCGGCCGCCCCGCAGCCTTCGCCTCCCATTTCTCGATTTGTTACCGCTAACAAACTCGTCCAGCGATGTAAAAGGGCATCTCTGGCCTCGCTGCTGGCCGAATGAGGCCTGCCCACAGTCCAGCTCGCACTTGACTTGGCTTTCTTTGTTACCGATAACAATGCTCATGGACGCTCAGTCGCGGGGAGGCGATCGACGTGTCGGCAGACGATCTCATCACCTTCGATCGCATCTCGAAGCGCTTCGGCGGAACACATGCACTGCGTGAAGTGTCGCTCGGCCTGAAACCCGGCGAAATCCTCGCGCTTCTGGGCGAAAACGGCGCCGGCAAGTCCACTCTCATCAAGATTCTCGCCGGCATCTTCAAGCCGACCTCCGGCGAGATCCGCTTTCGCGGCGCGCCCTACCAGCATCGCCCGCCGCGTCCGCACCAGCGCCAGCCGGTCGCCTTTATCCATCAGGACCTGGGTCTCATCGAGTGGATGACGGTGGCCGAGAACATGGGCCTCGCACAGGGCTTCTCACACCGGGGCCCGCTTATCGATTGGCATAGTACCGAGGCGCGCGGCCTCGAGGCGCTGCGCCTCGTCGGCGTCGATATCGATCCGACGACCCGGGTGCAGAAACTCACCCGCACCGAAAAATCCCTCGTCGCCATAGCCCGTGCTCTTGCTGTCGAGGCCGACGTGCTGGTGCTTGACGAGCCCACCGCCAGCCTTCCCGCCGACGAGGTCGAGCGGCTTTTCGCGGCGCTCAGGCCCCTCAAGGCCCGCGGCGTCGGTCTCATCTATGTCTCGCACCGCCTCGACGAAATCTTTCGCATTGCCGACCGTGTTGCGGTGCTGCGCGATGGCAGGCTGGTTGGCGAGCAGCCGGTTGCCGAAACCACGCCCGACCAACTGGTGGAAATGATTGTCGGCCGCCCCGCCGCACAACTCTTCAGGAAGGCCGAAGCCAAGGTCGGCGACGTGGTGCTCTCCGTGCGCGATCTGGTTGCCGCCGGCGCCGGTCCGGTCAGCTTCGATCTTCGCCGCGGCGAACTGCTCGGGCTTGTCGGGCTGCGGGGTGCTGGGCAGGAAAACATCGGCCGCGCACTTTTCGGCGCCGAACCGTTCTCAGGCAGCATCACGCTTGCGGGCAAGGTTCCCGACCTCTCCTCTCCGCTCGGCGCGATGAACTCGGGCATCGGGCTCATCGCGCGTGACCGCACCGAAGAATCCGTCGCCATGGCGCTGTCCCTGCGCGAGAACACCTTCCTCAACCCCGCCGCGTCCGGCCGTGGGCTCTTCTCGTTCCTCTCTCCCCGGCGCGAGGCAGAACGTGCCCACGAGATCGGCGAGCGCGTCGGGCTTCGCCCAAATGACCAGGATCTCGCCATCGAGGCACTGTCCGGCGGCAATCAGCAGAAGGTGGTGGTGGGCCGCTGGCTCGCGACCAACCGCACGCTGCTCATTGCCGAAGACCCGACCGCCGGCGTCGATGTCGGTGCCAAGGCCGAGATCTACCGCCTCATCGCGCGCGCCCTCGAGGATGGCCTCGCCGTCATCGTCGTCAGCACCGATTTCGAGGAAGTCGCCAATATCTGCCACCGCGCTCTGGTGTTCTCTCGCGGTCAGATCGTCAGGGAACTGGCCGGCGCCGCCCTCACCACCGCCTCCGTCATCCACGCGGCCTCTGCCGCAGAAGCCGCCTGAAGGAGAAACCCATGGCCGGTGTCGAATCGAGCGCACTCGAGCCAACCCGGGCGGAACTTGCCAACCTCAGCCTCGGCCAGAGGCTTGTCCGGCTGCTGCCGGTCTATGGCCTCGTGCTGCTGACGCTGCTCTTGATCGTGGTGTTCTCGATCCTGTTGCCGACCACCTTCCCGACGCTGCTCAACCTGCGTTCGATCATTTCCGACAAGGCGATCATCGCCCTACTATCTCTCGCCGCCATGATCCCGATGGCCGCCGGCCGCATCGATCTCACCGTCGGCTACGGTATTGTGCTGTGGCACATCCTCGCGATCAGCCTCCAGACCATGCTCGGCCTGCCCTGGCCGGTCGCCGTGCTCATCGTCCTCGCGCTCGGTGCGCTCACCGGCTTTCTCAACGGGCTCCTGGTCGAAGTCGCGCGCATCGACAGCTTCATCGCGACCCTCGGCACCGGCACCGTGCTCTATGCTATTGCGCTTTGGCATACCGGCGGGCGCCAGGTGGTGGGTGTGTTGCCCGACGGCTTCTATGCGCTCAACGGCACCATGCTGTTCGGCCTGCCGATCACCGGCTACTACGTGCTCGCCATAGCCATCTTCATGTGGCTCGTCTTCGAATACACACCCATCGGCCGCTATGTTTACGCCATCGGCGCCAACCCCAAGGCCGCCGCGCTCAACGGCATCCCGGTGCGGAAATTCGTCATCGGCGCCTTCGTCTCCTCGGGCTTCCTCGCCGCGCTCACCGGCGTGCTGCTCGCCTCGAAGCTTCGTATCGGACAGGCGAGCGTCGGGCTCGAATATCTGCTGCCGGCGCTGGTCGGAGCCTTCCTGGGCTCCACCACCATCAAGCCGGGCCGAGTCAATGTCTGGGGCACCATGGTGGGGGTCATCATTCTCGCAGTGGGCATTTCCGGCATCCAGCAGTTCGGCGGCTCCTTCTTTGTCGAGCCCCTGTTCAACGGCGTCACCTTGCTCATCGCCATCGGCATCGCCGGCTACGCGCAGCGCAAGCGTGGCGCCATCGTCACCTTACCGCGCCCGGGCGCCAGCAAAGGCAGATAAGCCACGTCCGGCCGCAAAGCCTGCAATCCAAGGGAGGATTTTATGCATCGTAGAGGACTGCTCTGTGCCACGGCGCTTACCGCCGTCGCCCTCATGACCGGCGTCGCATTCGCCGACGCCATGTCCGACGCCCAGGCCGTGGTCGACAAATATGCGAGCCCGGTCAAGACCTGGGATGGCCCCACGACCGGCCCCAAGGCCGCCTCCGGCAAGACCATCGTCGTGCTCGCTGGCGATCTGAAGAATGGCGGCATCCTCGGCGTCACCAGTGGCGTCCAGGAAGCTGCAGCCGCAATCGGCTGGGATGTGAAGGTGCTCGACGGCGCCGGCTCCATCAACGGCCGTACGGCCGCCTTCGGTCAGGCCATGGCGCTCAACCCAGCGGGCATCGTCATCAACGGCTTCGATGCCGTGGAGCAGGGTCCGGCCATGGAGCAGGCCAAGGCCGCCGGCATCCCGATGGTCTCCTGGCACGCCGCCCCGGCCGTGGGCCCGGTCGCCGATGTCGGCGTCTTCGCCAATGTCACCACCGATCCCGAGCAGGTTGCGAAGGCCGCCGCCAACTGGGCCTTCGTCAATGCGGGCGGCAAGCCCGGCGTGATCATCTTCACCGATTCCACCTACCAGATCGCCATCGCCAAGGCCGACTGGATGAAGGAGGAAATCGAAAGGCTCGGCGGCAAGGTGCTCGAATATGTCGACACGCCCATCGCCGAAACCAGCCAGCGCATGCCGCAGCTCACCACGTCGCTGTTGCAGAAACATGGTGCCGCCTGGACGCACTCGCTCGCCATCAACGATCTCTATTTCGATTTCATGGGGCCATCCCTCAGCGCCGCCGGCATTCCCGGCGACGGTGCCCCGGTGAATGTCGCGGCGGGCGACGGTTCGGAAAGTGCCTACCAGCGCATCCGCTCCAAGCAGTACCAGCAGGTCACCGTGGCCGAGCCGCTAAACCTGCAGGGCTGGCAACTGGTCGATGAGCTCAATCGCGCCTTCGCGGGCGAAGCCTGGTCTGGCTATGTGTCGCCGCTGCATGTGGTGACCAGCGCCAATGTCGAGTTTGATGGTGGCCCCAAGAACACCTTCGATCCCGACAACGGCTATCGTGACGCCTACAAGGCCATCTGGGGCAAGTAACTCTCTCCACTTGTCCTGCCTTGCCGCCGGCCGATTCTCCCGCGCCGGCGGCTTTTCTCTTGCCCGGGCGCAGTGGCGCTGCGGTGATCCCATCCGGCGGCTGTGCCTGCAGCACTTTCAGGGACAGTCGCATCACGTTTCCGGCTCGAAAGTGCCGCAAGACCAGGGCAGGGGTCACTTTATCGTTTCAGCCCAGCTATGGTGTGATCTCGGTCGTCAGACTTGCGCCGCGCTTGGTCCAGTCGTCCGAACAGTTCCCGGGAGGTGCCACCCGAACGGTTCCTTGTTTCGAACGCCAGGGGGAGACGGCCTATAGCCGCGCCGCCGTGAACTTTATGCGCTTCGGTCCTTCCGTGTGGCGCATCAGGTAGCGATAGAAGCTTCCGAAAATCAGGAAGATCGTCAGCGAGATGGCGAGGAAGAACATCGCCGTCACCGAATAGTGCAGCAATGCATTGTAGTCGCGCTCGAACAGCTCGCCCGCCTTGTTCATCAGGTCGGCATTGCCATCGATCACCGGCAGCGTAAAGTAGACGAGCGCGGTGGCGTGAAACAGGAACACCACTTCGTTCGTATAGGCCGGCCACGCAAGCCGCAGCATGTTCGGCCAGGTGATGCGCCGGAACAACTGCCCGCCGGTCATGCCATAGGCGCGCGCCGCTTCAAGCTCCCCGCGTGGAACGGCCATGAGAGCGCCGTAGAAGATCTCTGCCGAATAGGCCGTGGTATTGAGCGCCAGGATTGCCGGGCCCAGCACGAGCGGATTGAGCACGATTGAATCGATGCCGAGCGGCTTCCACACGCTGAGGTTGAGGGCCAGCATCAGCGAGTAGAACATGAAGAGCTGGATGAAGAAGGGCGAGCCGCGGAAGGCATAGATATAGCCGCGCGCCAAAAGCGAAACCGTCTTGTGCCGGCTTGCCTTGCCGAGCGCGACGAAGATCGCGAGCACGAAGCCGATGGGGATGGAGGCGAAGGCAAAGTAGATATTGAGCAGCGCTGGCCGCGACAGTGCCACCACGTCCGCCCAGATTGCATCGACAAGGCTCATCGCGCCGCTCCCTCGATGGCCATGCCGCGGCTCGCGCGCCGGGTCAGTGCGGCAAAAACCTTCTCCGAAACGAAGGTGAGCGCGATGTAGAACACCAGCAGCAACAGGTAATAACCCCACCGCCAGTCGCCATGCACCAGTCCTGCCGAGCGTGAGAAATTCGGGGCCCCCAGCCGGTTGGCCAGTTGCACGATATCGGCGATCTGCAGCAGCGAGAGCAGCGATGTCGCCTTGATGATCAGCATCCAGACGTTCGACAGCCCGGGTAGTGCATAGATCCACATTTGCGGCAGGTGTACGCGCCACAGCACCTGTCGGGCGGAGAGCCCGAACGCACGCGCTGCTTCGAGCTGGCCGCGCGGCACCGAGCGCATTGCGCCGGCAATCACATTGGCCGCGAAGGCGCCGTAGACGATGCCGAGCGAGACGCAGGCCAGCGCCAGGTACTCATAGGTCGAAAAGAAGATATTCGCGTCGGGGCAAGGTGGCCATTGGCCGGCGCGTTCGGCAATCGCCTCTGGCGTACATATCGCGGACGCGCGAAGCCACTCCATCCCCTGTTCGAAGGCCAGCGGGAAGAACAGGAAGAACAGCACGTCCGGTATGCCGCGCACCATGTTGACATAGATGGCGCCCGGCCACCGCAGCCAGGGGTTGCGCGACGTCCAGAGCGCCGCTCCCACCAACCCGAATACCAGCGCGCATGCGGCACCCAGCACAGCGGCGATCAGCGTGTAGTGCACGCTGAGATAGAACGCCAAATGCTTGCCATTGGTGAAATAGCCGAGCCAGAACGTCACATCCGCGCCGAGCCAGGCCTTCAGCGGTTCCGGCAACAGGTCGAGCATGCGTGTCCCCCGGCAAAGCAAAGGGGGCGGGAAAGTTCCCGCCCCCCTGAACGTCAGTTTCCTGCGAAGATCGGGCCGGGAGCCATGTCGGGGAACCACTTGATGATCAGGGCATCGAGTGATCCGTCCTTCTTCATGGCGTCGATGGCCGCATTGAGCTTGCCTTCGAGTTCGTCGTCGCCCTTGCGCAGGCCCACACCGACACCGCCGCCGATCTTCACGGCGGGGCCGATCACTTCGAGTTCGCCATTGGAGCCGGCGACGATGTCACGCACATAGCCGCCATCGGCCAGGATCACATCGACATTGCCGGCATTGAGATCCGCGAGCGCATTATCCGCCGTGTCGTACTCCTTCACGGTGTTGTTTGCGCCGAAGTTCTCCTTCACGTAACCGGCCTGGATGGTTGCGCCCTGCGCGCCGACATTCTTGCCGCTGAGCGCGGAGAAATCGAGCACCGTGCCCTTGCGCACCATGTAGACCGACGGATCCGGCGGGTAATAGTTCTGGGTGAAGTCGATGGTCTGCTTGCGCTCGTCGGTGATCGACATGCCGGCCATGATGGCGTCGTAGTTGCCCGCCACGAGGTTGGGAATGATCGAATCCCAGGCATTGGTGACCACTTCGCACTCGATGCCGGCGCGCTTGCACAGCTCGGCTGCAAGATCGATCTCAAACCCGGCCGGCTTGCCGGTCGCATCGTCAATATAGTTCCAGGGTGCGTAGGCCCCTTCGGTCGCAATGCGCACATTTGCCGCATGCGCCGCGCCGCCGATCATCAGCAGCGCGGTGGCTGCAATCATAAGTGTCTTCAACTGTCGTCTCCCGATATCGCGGACTGGCTGATCCCTGTCCGCCCCTACGACCGCTTTCTTCCGGTCATTGCCTCGCACGCTACCTAATTTTACCACTTGGTCAATCTTGGTGGCACTGTCGCGCCTAATGTCCGGCGGCGGCGAGAAACTGCCTGAGGCGCGTCGACTGCGTTGCTCCGAACACGTCCTCGCTCGTGCCTTCTTCTTCGATCAGCCCCTTGTGGAGGAATACGACCTTGCTCGAAATTGTCCGGGCAAGCGTCATGTCATGGGTGACCAGCACCATGGTGCGACCTTCTCCGGCGAGCAGCTGGATGACCTGCACGACTTCCTGCTCGAGTTCTGGATCGAGTGCCGAAGTCGGCTCATCGAAGAGCATCACCTTGGGGTTGATGCAGAGCGCGCGCGCAATTGCCGCACGCTGCTGCTGACCGCCAGAGAGCTGGCTGGGGTAGCGATCCGCCTTGTCGGCGATGCCAACCTTGCCGAGCATGGCCATGGCTTCTTCGCGTACCTCTGCCCGGTCGCGCTTTTGCACGACCAGTGGCGCCTCCATGACGTTCTCGAGGATGCTGAGATGGCTCCACAGGTTGAATTGCTGAAATACCATCCCCAGTTCCGAACGGATGCGGCGGATCTGCGCCTCATCCGCCGGGCGGCGCCCATGCGCATTGCCGACGAGGCGGATTTCCTCTCCTGCAATCCTGACGCTGCCTCGTTCCGGCACCTCCAGCATGTTGATGCAGCGCAGCAAGGTTGACTTGCCGGAGCCGGATGACCCGATCAGCGTCACCACTTCGCCCTCGGCGGCGCTCAGGTTGATGCCCTTCAGCACCTCCAGTTGCGCATAGGATTTATGGAGGTCTGTGATTTCGACGACGGTTGCGCGCTTGTTCATATCCCGAAGAAAACGCGCGAAGTTCGGCTTGGCAAGTGGTTTTGCCGATCGTCTGGCCAAGGTCACGGCGATTTTTGCCCGAGCCCGGCAGTGTCAATGTCTCCCCGCGCATGAGCGGGGAGACGGGTTTGGTTCAGCGCAGCGTTGCGCCCCTTTGTGGAATTGCCAAGACCCGCAAAAAAAGCGCGGACCGTTTCGGGGTCCGCGCAACGCAGTCTTTCCAGTCGGGGAGGGCAATCAGCTCTTGAGCTGGAAGGTCTCCAGCTTGTCGGCATTGGTCGCGTCGATCAGGACGCAATCCATCGAGATTTTCTCGTCGACGCCGGTCGAACCTTCCTTGATGTACTTGTCAGCGAGCTCCACCGCATACTGCGCCTGCCGGTAGGCGGGCTGCAGCACGGTAGCGACGATCTTGCCGGCCTTGATGGCGTCGCGCACATCGTTTGAGCCATCGAAGCCCACGACCTTGACGTCGGTGCGACCCGCGGCCTCGAGCGCCGCGAGCGCCCCCATTGCCATGGTGTCATTGCCTGCGATGACGCCCTGGATATCCGGGTTGGCCTGCAGGATCGATTCCATCTTGGTGAAGGCTTCGGTCTGGCTCCAGTTGGCCGACTGTTGCGCGACCATCTTCATGTCCGGGTACTGGTCGATGACGTCGTGGTAGCCCTTCGAGCGGATACCGGCATTGGTGTCGGATTCCTTGCCGACGAGCTCGACGAAATTCCCCTTCTCGCCCATCGCGGTCACGAAGGCCTGTGCACCGAGCTGCGCACCCTGGTAATTGTTCGATACGATCTGCACTGCGGCGACGCCGGTGGCGTTGATCTCGCGGTCGATGAGGAATGTCGGGATGCCAGCGTCCTTGGCCTTCTGCACCGCTGCCACCGACGCATCCGCACCGGCATTGTCCAGAATGATCGCCGCAGCCTTCGACGCGATGGCGGTGTCGAACAGCTCGTTCTGCTTATTGGCGTCGTCGTCGTGCGAGTACACCTGCGTGGCGTAGCCCAGTTCCTTGGCGCGGGCTTCGGCGCCCTGCGCTTCGGCCGCGAAGAACGGGTTGTCGTGGCTGGGGGTGATGATGACGATCAGCTTTTCTTCCGCATGGGCGGAGAAGGCGACAGACACGGCGGCCATGGTGCCGAGCGCAAGCGCGGCCGCGATTTTCGAAAGCTTCATTGGTTCCTCCTTGTGGCCCTCGTTCGAGGGAGATCGCAAATCGGCAGCTTGCGGCTGATTGTCTATTTTTGCGATATATGATGATTATTGCGCATTCACTTGCGAGTCAATGTGATTGCTTGCGGTTTCTAAGCGGTTCGGCGCATGAACTGATGTGCGCCGGGCCTCTGCCACTACCCCCGGGTCAGGCCCGGCGCACTGCTCGACAGGCGCCGCTGCAGCTGGTCCAGAACAACCGCCGCGATGATCACGAGACCCTTGATCACCATCTGCCAGAATTCCGACACGCCCATCATCACGAGCCCATCCGCAAGCACTCCGATCACGAAGGCGCCGATGATCGTGCCGCCGATGCGTCCCCGTCCGCCCGATAGCGACGTGCCCCCGAGCACGGCCGCGGCGATGGCGTTGAGCTCGAATGTCTCGCCACTCGCGGGGTGCGAAGCAACGAGCTGCGACGATACGATGAGGCCCACGACCGCGGCACAGAAACCTGAGATCATGTAGACCGCGATCTTGATGCGATCGACCCTCACCCCGGACAACGCGGCGGCTCGTTCATTGCCGCCGACGGCATAGACACGCCGACCGAATGGCGTGCGCATCGCGACATAGGCGGCCACGAGCGCCATGAGGATCAGGATGAGGATGGAATAGGGGATGCCGAGCAAGTTTCCGGCGCCGATCAGCGGAAATCCCTGGTTCTCGAGTTCCGGCTTGCCGACCAGGTTGGAGAACGTCGCGCCACCCGAAAGCAGCAGCGCCGAGCCACGTGCCACATAGAGCGTCCCAAGCGTGGCAATGAAGGGCGCCACCCCGAGCTTGGTGATCAATAGTCCGTTGACGAGCCCGATCAGCGTGCCAACGGCAAGAGCGATCAGCACGACTTCGATGACGCTGGGAAAGATGACCACGCCAAACATCGGCAAGGCGATGCCCTTGGCGATCAAGCCGCCCGCCACCATGCCCGTGAGCCCCACAATCGAGCCCACCGAGAGATCGATCCCCCCGGTCAGGATCACATAGGTCATGCCGATGGCGAGGATGGCGTTGATTGCCACGTGCTTTGAAATGATCACGGCATTCGCCACCGAAACGAAATTCGGCGCGAAAGCCGCAAAGAAGGCCACCACAACGATCAGTGCGATGAAGGTCCGAAGCTTGAGAAGCAGAAGCAGCGCGGATGCGCCGCCCGCTGACGAATGCACGGTGGTCGGGGCGGTGGTCATGGCGTGGGCTCCACGGCGATGCTTGTGGCTTTGTGGCGAGTAGAGGCCCTTACCAGGGCTTCGTCGGTGGCTTCGTCGACCGGAAGATCGGCGGTGATCCGGCCATGCGCCATCACCAGCATGCGATCGGCGATGGCATGTGTCTCCTTGAGGTCCGACGTGGTGTAGATGACCGCAAGCCCCTGGTCGGCGAGGTCGCGCATCGTGGAAAAGACCTCGGCCTTTGCGCCGATATCGATTCCGCGGCTCGGCTCGTCGAGCAGCAGCACCTTCGGGTCGGTCAGCAGGGCCTTGCCGATAACCACCTTCTGCTGGTTCCCGCCCGACAGCGAAGTGATCGGCGCATCTGGAGATGCCGCCTTCACTTGCAGTCGCGACATGATCTGACTGAGGAGGCTCGTTTCCCGTGACCTCACGATCGAGAATGCCTGGGTAAAGCGCTTCAGGCTGGCGATGCCGAGGTTTCCCCCTACGGACAGGTTCTGCATCAACCCGTCGCGCTGCCGATCTTCCGGCACGAGCAGGAGGCCCGACGCGATCCGCTCCGCCACCGACAGGCTGGAAAGCTCACGGCCCTCGAGCCGGATAGAACCCGTGGCGCCGCGCCGCAGCCCATAGAGGCACTCGAAGAACTCGGTCCGCCCCGCGCCGAGGAGTCCATAGATTCCGGTGATCTCACCGGCCCGGAACGCAAGGGTCACTCCGTCAACGGCACGGGCGCCGTTGGGGCGACCAAGCGTCAGGTCAGCCACTTCGAGCACCGCGTTTCCCGCCGGTCTTGCCGGTGGGCGGCGCGGCGTTACGCTTTCGGCTCCCAGCATCTGCCGGATGATCCAGGGAATCGAGACCTCGGCCTTGGTTGCGCTCGCCTCAAGTCTGCCGTCGCGCAGCACGGTGAAGTAATCGCCGATGCGGATCAGCTCTTCGAGCCGGTGCGAGATATAAATGATCGCTACGCCCGCACGCTTCAGTTCCCCAATGACCCGGAACAGGACCTCGACCTCCGAGGCCGAGAGGGCCGATGTGGGCTCATCCATGATGAGCACTCGCGCATCCTCTGCCAGTGCCTTGGCGATCTCGACAATCTGCTGCTGGCCGATCATCAGGCTCGCCACTTCGGCATCGGGGTCGATATCGTGCTCAAGGCGTCGCAAAAGCTCAGCGGTGCGTGCCCGTTGCGCCGCCCCGTCAATATGGATCCGCGCCTTGGTAATGTCCCGGCCGAGGAAGATATTCTCGGAAACAGTAAGGTTGGGGCAGAGGTTCAGCTCCTGGAACACGATGCCGATGCCCTTGCCGGCGGCATCGCGGATCGACCCGAAGCTGACCGGCCGTCCCTCCATGGTGAGCGTTCCGGAAGTCGGCTGCTCCACGCCTGCGATGATCTTCATCAGCGTCGACTTGCCGGCGCCGTTCTCGCCAATCAGCACATTCACTGCCCCGGCACGGACGTCGAAGTCGACATTGTCCAGCGCCTTGGTGCCGGGAAACAGCTTGCTGATGCCCCGTGCCGAAAAGACTATGGGGTGGCTGGTGGCTGCGTCTGTCACGGCAGCACCTTGATGCTGACCGGGGTAATGAGAACCGTGTCGCTCGGCTTGGAGAGTGTGAAGGCGCCAATGACTTCGATCCTCTGGCCCTCGGTCAAAGCGGGAACCACCCCGCCCAACCCAGCCATCGCGGCGGCGGTGAGTGCCTTGCCGGCATCGGCGAAGTCGATCTGGTTGGTGAAGTCCTTGAACGATACGAAGGGCAGCAGATCGCGGATGGAGTTGCCCTTCACCACCGGCCCGATCTGCACGGTGATATCGCCTGCCTCCGTTGTAAGCGTGAGAGTGCCCGCGCGCGATTTGGTATTGATTGCCTTGATCGTCCCCGCGGCGATGACGACGAACCCCCAGGGTGACCCCTCGCTCGCCGGGCGGTAACCGAACTTCGCACCTGCTGCATCGATGTCGCTTGCGATGGCGGGAAGCAGTTCGGCCAACGGCTGCGCCGACGCCGCGAAATGCGGCAGTGCCTTCTGCGTCCACACCCCATCGGCATAGGCCTTGGCGTCGAAGGCCCTGGCTTCGGTCGCCTTGTTCTCGGTGATCGAAACGACCTTGCAGCCGCCCATCCCCATGGGCAGCAGCAGCGCGAAGGCAAGCAACGACAAGCGTCGAGCCGACATGGCCAAGGGCATTCCTCCCATTGCGACGTTTCCCGTCGCTTTCGATTTTTCAGTTTTATGGGTTGTGCAGCAGCAAAAAGCGAAAGTCAATTCGGGACGCCATCGCCAGCAAGCAGATTTATGCTATTAAAAACAGATAGAAAGGCCGAGAACGGGAATCCGCAGAAATCAAAAATATTCTCAGTTGCGTAGCTTTCCTCGACCAGTTACCTTCGACGCCAAGGCAAAAAGCCGCACGGGAGAGGAGTTCGGGGATGAAGGCGTTCCGGCGCGAGGTGACTTTGGGGCTCGTCGTATCGAGCCGGGCGTTCTTCAATTCGGCCTATGCGCCCACCGCCCGCGAAGAATTGCTGGCAGCCTGCGCAGCGGCGGGTGCCAAGGCCCTCATTCTGCCGATGGATGCGACGCCCAACGGCGCGGTGGAAACCCGCGACGACGCGCGCAAATACGCGAATTTCTTC
The DNA here is from genome assembly GCA_964414845.1 of uncultured Devosia sp. Lineage (GTDB taxonomy): Bacteria > Pseudomonadota > Alphaproteobacteria > Rhizobiales > Devosiaceae > Devosia_A. Next base: position 13,258 of record CAYPYV010000061.1, read on the forward strand.
CGCGCCCATCGTGACGACATCGACGGTATCGTCGTGGCGCTGCCGAATTTCGGCGACGAGATCGCGGTGGTCGAAACCCTCGCCATGGCCGATCTGAAGGTGCCGGTACTGGTGCAGGCGAGCAACGACACGCTCGACAAGACGGACCTCAAGGGTCGCCGCGACGCCTTCTGCGGCAAGATCTCGGTCACCTCCAACCTCTGGCAGTACAACATCCCCTTCACCGACACGACGTCCCACACGTCGGACTTGAGCGGAGCGGAGTTCCTCGGCGATCTCGACCGTTTCATCCGGGTGTGCCGCACGGTGCGCGGGTTGCGCCGCGCCCGTATCGGCGCCATCGGCGCCCGCACTACGCCGTTCCAGACCATGCGCTTTTCCGAAAAGCTCTTGCAGTCCTCGGGCATTTCGGTGGTGACGGTCGATCTGAGCGAGATCATAGGAAAGGCGCAGAAGCTCTCGGGCGATGACCCGGAGGTCAAGCAGCGGCTCGAGGAGATCTTCGGCTATGGCCGCATCCCGAGCTATATCCAGCACGACAATATCGTGAAGCAGGCGCGGCTCGGCATCGTTGTCGACCGCTGGATGCAGGAGAACGAGTGCGACGCCTCGTCCATCCAGTGCTGGACCTCGGTCGAGGAGAATTTCGGCTGCGCCACTTGCCTCGCCATGTCGATGATGGGCGAAAAGCTGATGCCCTCGGCCTGCGAGGTCGATGTGGCGGGCGCCATCTCGATGTATGCGCTGGCGCTCGCCGCGGGCACGCCGCCGGCACTGCTCGACTGGAACAACAATTACGGCGATGCGGTCGACAAATGCGTCTGCACCCATTGCGGGAATTTCCCCAAGAGTTTCATCGGCGAGGAGCCGGAAATCTCCAATCTCGGGGTGATCGGCACCGTGGTTGGGCCAGAGAAATGCTTCGGCGCGGTCAAGGGCAAGGTGCAGCCCGGCCCGCTGACCTATTTCCGGCTCTCGACCGATGACCGTAACGGCGTGATCAAGACCTATGTCGGTGAGGGCCAGTTCACCGATGATCCTTTCCCGATGGATGGCGGCATCGCCGTTACCGACGTGCCGCGGCTGCGCGACCTGTTGCGCTTCATCACCCGTAATGGCTTCGAGCATCACGTGGCGATGGTGCGAGGCCACCATGCGCAGGTCGTCGACGAGGCGGTCAGCCGCTATCTCGGCTGGCAGAATTATCACCATGAGGCGGTGCCGAGCTTCGCGCCGCCCCATCCTTTCGTGCGTTGAAGGAGTTTTGCCCCGTGGCAAGCGTCAGTGAGGCCCGACCAGCCGGCCGAAACGATCTCGCGGAAGCCATCCGCGCCGAAGCGCTCTGGCTGCGCCGACGCAGCTTCCAGATGGTCTACGAGGCGCAGCTTGGCCATCCTGGCGGCGATTTCAGCGCCGCGGATGTGCTGGCGACCCTCTATTTCGGCATCATGCGCTATGACGCGAAGCGCCCAGCGGACCCGGGCCGTGACCGCTTCGTGATGAGCAAAGGGCACTGTACCGGTGTGTTTTATGCCGTGCTCGCTCGCGCCGGCTATTTTCCGGAGGCGGAGCTCCAGACCTATATGCAACCTCTTTCCCGGCTCAACGGCCACCCCAACCGCAACTACCTGCCGGGGGTGGAAACCAATACCGGACCGCTTGGACACGGCTTGCCGGTTGCGCTGGGCATCGCCATTGCCGGTCAGCTCGACAATGCGCCTTTCCGTACATTCGTCCTTACCGGCGACGGCGAAATCCAGGAAGGCAGCAACTGGGAAGCCGCGCTGACCGCCGGGCACCGCAAGCTCGAGAACCTAACCCTCATCATCGATCGAAACCGGTTGCAGCAGGGCGCCCGTACTGAGGACACGGCCGGCCTGGACCCGCTCGACGACAAATTCCGTGCCTTCGGCTGGCATGTCGAAATGGTCGACGGCCACGATGTCGGGCAATTGCTCGATGTGCTGGGTGCCTCGCCCAAGGGGCGCGGCAAGCCGCTATGCGTTATCGCCAATACCTTCAAGGGCAAGGGCGTCAGCTTCATGCATGACAATGTCGCCTGGCACCATGGTGTGCCCAACAAGGAGCAGTTCGAGCAAGCCATGCGGGAGCTTGTGTAATGAGCGCCGCAGCACCTTCCGTCGCCGGCTTCTTCGATTGCCGCGACGCATTCGCCAAGACCATCGAGGCCTTGGCCGAAACCGACAGCCGCATCGTCACGGTGGTCAGCGACAGTGTCGGCTCGTCCAAGCTCACCGGCTTCAGGAAGCGCTGGCCCGAACGAATGGTCAATGTCGGCATTGCCGAGCAGACCGTCGTTGCCGTGGGGGCAGGGCTCGCCAATGGCGGCAAGATCCCGTTTGTTTCGGCGGCATCCTGCTTTCTCACCGGCCGCGCGCTGGAGCAGGTGAAGGCCGACATCGCCTATTCCAATGTCAATGTGAAGCTGATCGGGCAATCAAGCGGTATCGCCTATGGCGAACTCGGGCCGACGCATCACTCGATCGAGGACTTTGCTTGGTTGAGGGTGCTCAACAACCTCACCATCATTGCGCCGTCTGACCCATGGGAGACGGAGCAGGCGATCCGCGCGGCAGCCGAAATCGACGGACCGGTCTTTGTACGCGTGAGCCGCATGCCAGTGCCGCATTTGCCCCGCCCGGAAGCTGCGCGCTTCACCGTCGGCAAGGCAGAGACCCTGCGCGATGGTGGCGACATCGCCATCATTGCCAATGGCACAATGGTACATCGGGCACTCCGCGCGGCCGAGGCGTTGGCGCGTGAGGGGATTTCGGCGCGCGTTGTCAACATGTCGACTATCAGTCCGCTCGACCGCGAAGCCATCGTCTCCGCTGCCGAGACCGGCGCCATCGTGACGGTTGAGGAGCATGGCGTACGCGGTGGCCTGGGCGGTGCAATTGCCGAAGTGGTGGCCACCGAGCAGCCGGTGCCGATGCGCATCCTCGGCTTCCCCGGCTTCCTGCCCACCGGCTCCGCCGAGTTCCTGATGGAGCACTTTGGCCTGACGCCCGATGGCATCGCGAAGGCGGCGCGCGAACTGCTCGCGAAGGTGCGCCGGTGACCAGCTACATCCTCGCGGTCGACCAGGGCACAACCAACACCAAGGCTCTCGCCGTCGGCCGCGACGGTCGCATCGCAGCGAGCGCCTCGGCGCCCATGGGTGTCAGCTATCCAGAGCCGGGCTGGGCAGAGCAATCTGCCGAGGAGATCTGGCAAAGCGTCCGGGCAGTGATCGCCGGTATCGTCCGGACCGTGGGCGCAGATGCCATCGCGGGCGTGGCGATTTCCAATCAGCGCGAGTCGATCGTGGTCTGGGATCGGGCGACGCTCACACCGATCGCGCCCTGTGTCATCTGGCAGTGCCGTCGCTCCGCCGAGCGCTGCGCC
>CAYPYV010000062.1:0-16492 GCA_964414845.1 uncultured Devosia sp.
GCAACGGCGCCGGATCGCTCCGACGCCGCCTGCATGGGACCTTGTGGTCAACTCAGTGCCTGCCGGACGGACGCCCGGCAGAGCTTAACCCTCGAAGATCAGAACTCGTTCCAATCCTCTTTCACGGCAGTGTTGCCGCGGGTCAGATAGGTTCTTGCGGCGGTCTTCACCTTGTCCTGCAGAGCCTTGATGCCCTTGGCGGGCGCAGGGGCCGAGGGCTTTGCAGCGGCTCGCACCGGAGCCGGGGCTGCGGTGGCGCGGCCATCGATGACAAACTGCTCGACGATGCGATCGAGATCGTTGGCGCGCGTCTCGGTCTGCTCGATTGCGGCATTGGTTTGTTCGACCAGCGCGGCATTGTGCTGGGTCATCTCGTCCATCTGGCGGATGGCCGTGGACACTTCGGAGATGGCGGACGCCTGATCGCGGGTGGCGCCGGAAATGTTGACCAGCAGCTCGGCAGACTGCTTCACGTCGCTGACCATGGCGACGAGTTTCTGCGTCGCATCGGCCACGAGGCGCGTGCCGGCGCCGACCTCGGTGGCCGACTGGTCGATGAGCGCCTTGACCTCGGAAGAGGCTTCGGCGGCGGACTGGGCAAGACGGCGAACTTCGACGGCGACGACCGCAAAGCCCTTGCCCGCCTCGCCGGCACGCGCCGCCTCGACAGAGGCGTTGAGAGCGAGCAGGTTGGTCTGGAAGGCGATGTCGTCGATCATGCCGATGATGTTCGAGATCTTCTGGCTCGATGTGCTGATGCGCTCCATGGCCTCGTTGGACCTCTGCATCACGGCGCCGGTTTCCTCTGCGGCAACGGACACAGCGCGCGCCTTGTTACTCGCCTCGTCTGCGCGTCGGGCATTTTCGTTGACGGTGGTCGATAGCTGCTCGATGGCGGCGGAGGTTTCCTCGATGGCGGCCGCCTGCTTGGTGGTGCGCTCGGAGAGATCGTTGGCGCCGGAGAGGATTTCGCCCGTCGCCGACTTGATGGAGGAGGAGGTTTCCTTGAGCTGCGCCATGATGGCCGCGAACTTGGTCACCGCTTCGTTGAACTGAACGCGCAGAATGTCTCCGGGCCCCTCGAAGGGCTCGGCAATCTGCGCGGTCAGGTCACCATCGGCGAGGCGGGCAAGGCCCTGGCCGAGCATCTTGACGGCGTTGGCCGTGCGGGCCGCGACCATGGCGGCCTCTTCCTCGGTGCGGCGGCGCTCAGCCTCGTTGGCACGGCGTGTTTCTTCGGTTTCGCGCCGATTGGCCTCGGCCTCGGTGCTCAGCCGGGCGTTCTCAAGGCCAGCCTCCTTGAAGATCTGCACGGCATTGGCCATCTGGCCGAGTTCATCCTTGCGATCGGTACCCGGAACTTCGACGTCGAACTTGCCGTCGGCCAGCTGCCGCATCGTGGAGTTGAGGCGGTTGATGGGCAGGCTGATCTGGCGACTGGTGACGAGGAGCGCGATGCCGATGCCGAGGATAGCCCCGCCCACCGCAACCGCCAGCATCACCTGGATGGACGATGCGGCGGTCTCTTCAAGCTTCAGCGCCTGTTCGTGGCTTTCGGCAAGGATGCTGTCATTGAGGGCAACGGATGTCTTGGACCACTCAGCCAGCTTCTTGTCGAGCTCGATCTGGGCGTTGGCGACCTGGCCGATCCAGCGCAGGTCCTCGGGGGTGAGCGAGGTGCCGTTGGTTATGCCCTTGGCGCGATGGCTCTCGTCGAACTGCTTCCTGATCTCGGGGATGAGAGCTTCGAACTGGACGCGGAGCGCATCCACGGCCTGCCCATGCTGTGGCAGGAGTTCCGCCACCTTGATGAGATTGCCGTCAATGGTGGTGAGCGCAGCATCGAAATCCTTCTGGATCTGCTCATATTCCGGGCTGTCGTCCGGATAGCTCAGAGTCTTGTAGATCATGTAGCCCAGGGCCTGGATCTGCCGGTTTGTCCGGGCGATCAACACGGTCGCCGGGTCGGTTTTTCCGATTGTGACGCGCGCTTCGGAGGTGACGGTCTGCAGGCTGGACAGACCGACGAAGGAACTGATGGCCATGACAGCGACAAGCACCAGCACGGGGATGATGGTCTTGATGCTGATCTTCATATCCTTGAAGCGCATGCATTCCTCCAGAGCGAGTGGGACACGGGATGCCCCCGGTTCGTTATGCGGTGCGGACCAAGAACGAGAATCGCCGGCCACCGCTAGTTCAAGCGGCAGAATGAACACTAAGTTCGAACCAATTCTTAAATGTGGGGGACGAAGCGCGACAAACTAGCCGCGGCGCAGCAGCGCCTCGATCTCGCCACGGCGGGGCATGGAGGGCGCGGTGCCGGGCTTCTGTACCGACAGCGCAGCAGTGGCACAGCCGAAGCGGACGGCGTCGGGCGCAGCCATGCCCTCGGCCAGAGCGAGCGCGAAGCCGCCATTGAAGGCGTCGCCGGCGCCGGTAGTGTCTACGACCTGCGCCACGGGGAAGGCCGGGACATGCAGGCTGCCCGCATCGCCGTGAAGCAGCGCGCCCTTGTCGCCCAAGGTAATCAGCGCGTTGCGTGCGCCCCGGGCAATGAAGATTTCGGCTGCTGCGCGAGCATCGTCGACGGTCTCGACAGCAATACCGGTCAGTGTTGCGGCCTCGGTCTCATTGGGGGTGACAAAATCGCAGAGGCGGTAGATTTCGCCATCATTGGGCAGTGCCGGCGCCGGGTTGAGAATGGTGGTGACGCCGTTGCGCCGGGCCGCGCCGAGGCCCATGCGGGCGGTTTCGATGGGCTGCTCGAATTGGGTGAGCAGTACACGGGAGGACGCGATCGCGCCTTCGGCCGCGATGACATCGGCCGGGGAGAGTGCGGCAGCGGCCCCGGATTCGACGATGATGGCGTTGTTGCCGGTTTCGGTTGAGACGAAAATGAAGGCGGCGCCAGTGGGCAGGCTGTCGTCGGTGACGACCATGGAGACATCGATGTGGTCGGCGGCCCAGGCGGCGCGGGCCATATCGCCGAAGGCGTCGCGCCCGATGCGGGTAATCATGCGGGCATCGGCACCGGCACGGGCGGCCGCGATGGCCTGGTTGGAGCCCTTGCCCCCCGGACCGGCCTTGAAGCCCTGCCCCAGTATGGTTTCGCCCATGACGGGCAGCCGCGGCGCCCTGAAGGCAAGATCGGCGACGAAAATGCCGAGAACGGCGACAGGCGCCTTTGACATGCTCTACTCCCGCCACGGCCCGCCGGATGCGCAGGCCGCGCCTTCACCTGACCTCGCGGGGCAGACGCCCCACGAGGATGTTCACTCGCAGAGCCGAAACTTGCTGCGATTGGCGCGGATGTAAAGGCCGAACCCGCGGAATCCGCCGGATCAGCGGCCCGCGACCCAGTCGACGAGGCCATTCCACAGCGTGGCATAGCCCTGCCAGTCGCAGAAGGGCGGCGGCGCCCAGTGCGGTCCGCAATCGGACGTAAAGGCAGCGGCGCGACCTTCGCCATAGGAGCCGACGACGAGCAGCGGATCCTCGCCAACGGTGACGAGCACATCGGCCTCTGGCTTTGGCGTCACCTGATTGTAGCCGAGAAGCGCCGGCCATTCGGACGGCAGGCCCGCCAGCAGCTTGTGCTCCGCAACCACCCTGGGCACGACGCCCTGCGGCGCCTCGACGCGATCATCGTGATACTTGATGGTGACGGGCAGCACCTCCTCGACCGGCGAGCCGGCCCATTTGCCCTTGGCCTCAATGCCCTGGAAGGTGAGGTAGCCGCCAACCATGACGAGGCCGCCGCCCTTCCTCACATAGTCGCGCAAGAGTTCGAGCCGGTTGGGCAGGGGCACCGAGCGTACGAAGGTATCGGGGTGCAGGAGGAGCGAATTGGCGCCGATATCGGAGAGGATGACCGCATCATAGGCTTCCAGAGCCTCGAGAGTGAGCGGAAACTGCCGCGGCGCCAGATGGTTGGGCAGGAAAGTCACCTGCCAGCCATGGTGCTCCAGCGCATTGCGCAGCCAGGCGACACCTTCATTGTACTCGGTGGTGGTGAAGCTGTCGAAACCCTTGGTATGCACCGAGGTCGTGACCCAGGATTCACCGGCGATGAGGACCGACTTGGTCAATTTGCTGCTCCTTTATTCGGGATATCATTCTGGCGCGAAGAGGCGACATCAGCTGGCGGCGCGCCTACGGATTGGCGCACCATCAACTGGACAGGAAGGCGGGTGACCTGCGGGACCGGCTCGCCGCGCATCTGGGCGAGCAAGGTGCGGAAGCCGACGCGCCCAAGGGTTTCGACAGGCTGCCGCACCGCGGTGAGCGGCGGGGTCAGCAGGACGCCGAATGGCATGTCGTCGAAGCCGACCAGCGACACATCGCGCGGCAAGACGAGGCCGAGTTCGCGGATGGCAGTGATGGTGCCCATGGCGATGAAATCGGACGACGCGAGAATGGCAGTGGGCGGGCGGGGCAACGCGAAGAAGCCATGGACGGCAAGGCGCGCCGTGTCGGCGGCGAAGCTGCCGGCGGCAACGAGTTCTGGCCGGACCCTTATGCCGGCCTCGGCCATGGCGCGCTCGAACCCACGACGGCGCTCGGTAACGGTCAGCAGCCCGGTGGGCCCGGCGATATAGGCGATGTCGCGGTGGCCGATCGCGATGAGGTGGCGGGTAGCCTCGTAGGTGCCCTCGGTGTTTTCGACAAAGAGGCGCGGAACGGCAACGCCGGGGATATCCTCGTCGAGGATGACGACATCGCGGCGTCCGGCGATGAGGCGGGCAAGCGTGCCGTCATCCGGTGTGTTGGTCATCAGCAGGAGGCCATCGACCTGCCGGTCGTCGAGACCTTCCAGCGCGCGGATTTCGCGGGCACGGTCGGAGCGGGTGGGGATGATGAGTACGGAATAGCCATGCTGCTCGGCCTCGTCGGCGACCCAGCCGGCCAATTCGGCGAAGAAGGGCTCGCGGATCTCGGGCACGACCAGCCCTACGGCCTCGGTGCGGCCAGTGGAGAGGCGCTGCGCCAGCCGGTTGGGTCGATAATCGAGGGCGGCGATGGCCGCGTCGATCCGGCCTGCGGTGCCGGCGGGCAGTTCGATCCGGCGGTTGAGATAACGCGAGACGGTGGTCGGCGAGACCCCTGCCCGTTCGGCTACGTCGTGAATGGTCGCCATCTGCCCTCCCCACTCGCAAGCGACAGGCTAGCCGCGGGTAACCGCTTTAGTAAAGCGGTTTCGTAAACCATAATGTCGCGATTGCGGTGCCGAAGAACGGTTGGATAACGGTGACCCATTGATCAACGATATCTGCCTCACTGTCCCTCCCCCGCAAGGGGGGAGGTGACGATGGAACCGCCTCATCAGCGAATGGCAGCCCTCGCAAGGCGTGATCACCACACGACGGGATGCGTTTCGCCCGTCGCGACATTGACGAAACCTTCGGGCGCGAGGGGCGACGGGGCGACGAGCACCCAGGTCCATGGCGCGCAGGTCAGCGTCGCGAACATCAGCCGCTCGGGGAACCCGGGGTGCCAGCGCGGGTGCCAGGTGGGCTCGTACATCCAGTCGATCTTCGCCGCCTTGTCGCGGAGGTTCGCCATGTCCGCCGCCAACGCTTCGGCGGGGCGCTGCGACATGAGCCCGCCGATCTCGAAGCGGACGGTCGCCACGAGTTCGCCCTTGTGCACCAGCGCCCAGCCGCCCTGCTGGGCGCGAAGCTGGTTGACGGCCTTGGCCATGGCCGCGTCGGACGAGCCGCAGACCCAGATATTGTGCTTGTCATGCGCGACGGAGCAGGCAAGCGCCGTATCTGGGTCGCGCGGGCCGCAGCCGCGCCAGAACATTTTCGAGACCTTGCCCTCGCCCGAGAAGCGATCGACGATGGCAAACTTGGTGATGTTCTCGTCCGGCCGGCGCTGCACCTCGCCATTCTCGACCGGCATTTCGACGGTGAAGAAATCCGGGTGCCAGTGGAAGGGCCGGATGACCGCCGCCTGCATGGTCTCGCGGCCGGATTCGGCCTTGATGGCGAAATCGGACGCGGTGATATCGCGTGTTATGTTGATGGTCGCCCTAGCCCATTGCGGCCACGCGACCTTGGGGATTTCGGCGAGATAGCGGGTGCCTTCGGAGGCCGGACGGCCATCGGCCCAGACCTTCTCAATCCTGAGCGAGGGCAGATCGGACAAGAGCACGATATCGGCATAACGGCCGGGCGCGATGGACCCCACATGCGGGGTCAGCCGCATGTGACGGGCCGGGTTGATGGTGACGCACTGGATGGCGATTTCGGGCGAAAGCCCGGCGGCAATCGCCGTGCGGACATTGTGATCGGTTGCGCCGATTTCGAGGGTAAGCGGTGAGGAGCGGTCATCGGTGGCAAAGGCGACCTGCGACCAATCCGCGAGGCCACGCTCCAACAGGCCCTTGATGATCTCGGGCATGGTGTGGATGCGGATTTCGATGAAGAGCCCCCGGCGGAGTTTTTCCCACGCTTCCTCGGCGGTGAACATTTCATGGTCGGACGCCATGCCGGCGGCCGCGAAGGCGTTGATTTCCGGCAGGGCGCGGAGGCCTGCGGCATGGCCTTCGACGACGCCGCGGGCGGCAATGGTCGCCTCGATCATGCCCCAGAGCCGATCGTGCGAGGGATTGTCGGGGTTCCAGACCGCCGGCCAATCCATCACCTCGTCGAGGCCGGTAACCATGAGGCTCTGGGCCATGAAGCCCGCCTGCTCGGACTTTCCGAACCAGCCGCCGCCCCACTCGTAGGCCGTCGGGGGCACAGCGGACCCGGGCTGCGGGAAGATCTTGAGCGGCGAGCCGGCGGCGCGGGCGGCGAACCAGAAGCTCAGGTTGTTGGGCCCATCCACATTGGAGAATTCGTGCGAGGCCTCGCAGGTCCAGGTATTGCCGCGCGGAATGACGAGGGCGGCCTCGTATTCCGGGGTCAGGTGCGAGCTTTCGATATGCTTGTGCACCTCGCCGAAGCCGGGGACGGCGGCAAGATCAGGCTCGTGGACGTGCTCGGCGGCAGTGCCGGCATATTGGCCAGCAGGCCCGACCCAGGCGATGCGGCGGCCCTTGATGACGATCTCCTGATCGTCGAGCCATTGGCGGGAATGCACATCGAGCAGGCGGCCGACCCGGAGGATGCGATCCGCCGGGCGCTTGCCGAGCGCGACGAGGAGAAGATCCTGCCGGATCTTCACTTCATCGGCGGCGGTGATGTGGAGGTCGGCGGGGAACGGGGTGGTCATGTTGAATACTCTTGTCTAGACGCCCCCACCCTCGGTCCCTCCCCACGATAGAGAGGGGGGCGGTGTGGCACCGCCCGAGCCTCTGCGTCTCCCTCCCCTTGATGGCGAGGGATAGAGGGTGGGGTGAGAGAATGGCAAAGCCGGTGCCTCATATCCCGGATTTTTCGCGCCACAGCCCGATGAGCCGGGCGCTTTCGGCGGCGATGCCCTCGATCATCGCCCTGCCCTTTTCGGCGGTGGCCGGCCGCGGATCACCGAAGACGCCGCTCGTGTTGAAATCCGACAGCGGCATGGGCACAGAGCCGAAGAGCGGAGGAAACTCGGGATACTCGGGCGCGGCGCGGGACATGTCGACGCTTTCGGGCGCGAGCGCCAGCATGAAGGAGGTCTCGACTTCGTCGGCATGGAAGAAGCCGGGGCCCGCAGGCCTGGTGTCCATCAACTCCTTCGCCAGTTCCTCGAAGCGCGGGTAATCGAGATGCAGCAAAGGGAAGCCCTCTGCATGGAGGATGCGCGCAACCTGCGAGATGGGCTCGCGATTGCCGAAATGGCCGTTGACGGTGACAAGCCCGCGCACGCCCATGCGCTTGAGGCCACGGCCGAGATCGAGGACATGGGCACGCAGCGTTTCGGGCGAGACGGACAGCGTGCCCGGCCAGCCCTCGGTGGTCCAGCACTCGCCATAGGCGATGGCGGGGAGGAGCAGCGTATCGGTCAGTTCGGCGATGCGACGGGCGACGCCGGTGGCCATGACCGTATCCGTCGTGAGCGGCAGGTGCGCACCATGCTGCTCCACCGCACCGACGGGCAGGATGCCAACGAGGCCGCGCTCAATGGCGGCGGCGATTTCGGGCCAGGCGGTGGTCGCGGCATCGAGCATCAGAGCCAATCCAGGACGGTGAGGGGAAGGCCGCGCCTTAGGGCGGCAAGCTGCTCGTGGGCGGAGGCGGCGTAATCGACAGCGCCGCCCTTCCTTTCCGCCAGCGTCGCATCCTCGATATCGCGCGGGTCCAGGCCGTGGGCGAAGAGATCGATCATGGCAGCGGAGACCGGGCCCATGGAAGGGTTGAAGGCGACGCTTTCGAGCGATGCGCCGGTGACAATTCCGCCACCCTTGATGCGTAGGACGACGGCGCCGGGACACTTGCTGTAAGGCGCGTGGGCGCGACGGCCTGTGGCGAGGAGCGCGGTAGCGACGGCCGGATCAGTGTTATGGGGGCCAAGCGCAAGGCTGCCATCGCTGCGGCCCGGGACTGCGCCGTCATCGCCGAGATAGGCGGGGTCGAAGGGCCAGGGGTAGAGCTCGGCGAGGGTCAGCGTGTGGCCGATGCGATCGATGAGGGCGAGCGAGCGGCTCCAGACGAACTCGGAGAGGAATTGCCGGCAATGGGCACAAGGGTGCGCCTCGCCGAGCGCGATGACCGAGAGCGAGGTGCCGCGCGAGAAGGCGCGCATGGCGAGGCAGGTTTCGCCATGCACGGTGGTGGTCAGAGTGGTGTGGGGAAACTCGATATTGCCGCCGAGGATGAGGTTGCCGGTTTCGCTTTCGAGCCCGACGGCGCCGACGAAGAAGTTCGAGATGGGCGGCCGCGCCGCCTGCCGCGCGACGGGGACGAGGAGGCGCATCAATTCGTCGGTGGAGGCGAGTTCGAAGCGGGCAATGAGCGCCTCGGCATCGGCGCGGAAGATGATACCGCCTGAGTTATCTGCGAGGCGCACGGGCGAGAACGGGGCCAGCAGCGCAACAGCTTCATGAAGCGCGGCGCCGACGGATTGCTCGAGGCGCTCGATGCGCGCGGCCAGCGCCGCGTCAGCGGTGAAGGGATTGTGGCTCATCTTGCCCTCACTCGATGCGGGGTCGACCCATGCCGCAATTGCATTTGACAAGCGGCTTTGAGGTGTCGTTACATCGCCATGTAAACCGGTTTACCTGACGGGGGTCAAATGGCATCGACGCTTATCCACGGGGCGACTATCCTCACCGTGGATGCGGCTGACACGATTTTCGATGCGGGATATGTCGCTATCCGCGATGGCCGGATCGCTGCTGTCGGCCCGATGTCGGAATGCCCGGACAAGCGCAGTTTCGACGAGGCGATGGACCTCACCGGCCATCTCGTGACGCCGGGGCTCGTCAATGCGCATACACACTCCGTCATGGTGCTGTTCCGCGGGCGGAGCGAAGGCCATAGCCTTCTGACCATGGATGGCTGGTACAACACGATCCGTGAGCCGGAGCTTTCGCTCATTGCCTCCGATATCGGGCCGGCGGTGGCACTCTCCTGCGCCGAGATGGCGCTTTCGGGCACCACGACCTTCTGTGACCAGTATTTCTTCGCCGAGGAAATCGCGGCGGCGGTGAAGGAGGCCGGGCTCCGATCGGTGATTGCCTATGGCATCGTGCAGCTGGGCGACAAGCAACGCGGGCAAGAGGAACTGGCCAAGGCGACGGCATTCCTTCAGCAGCAGCGCTCGCCGGACGGGCGGGTGATCCCCTGGTTCGGGCCGCATGCGCCCTATGTCGACAATTCCGAGGACCTGCTGCTCGAAGAGGTCAAGGTTGCCAACGAATATGGCGTCGGGCTGCACCTCCATATGGCCTGCGGGCCCGAGGACAATGAGGAGACGCTCAGCCGCTACGGCACGACGGCGAGCGTGGCGCTCGAAAAGATCGGCTTCTTCAATGGCCGCATCCATGCGGCCCACTGCCTCGATCTGTCGGACGAGGACATTGCCGTGTTCGCTCGGGCGCCGCATGCATCGATTTCCTACAACGCCACGGCGGGGTTGCGATCGGGCCGCGAGGGCATCTGCCCGGCGGTGAAGCTGAGGGAAGCCGGAGTGACGGTGGCGCTCGGCACCGACAATGTGGCGGCAAACAATTCCTACGACATGGTGCAGGAAATGCGGGTGGCGGGGCTGGTGGCAAGCCATCGCGAGGGCCGCGCACAGCCGCTTTCGAGCCGCGACCTGCTCCGCATGGCGACGATCGAAGGCGCCAAGGCCCTGGGACTCGAGCACGAAATCGGCAGCATCGAGGTCGGCAAGGCGGCAGATATCGCTGGATTCGATTTGCGTGGAGCGGGCTATTCGGAGACTCCCGATTTCGCGACAGTCCTGATTTACTCGGGCTTTGGCCGAGACCTGAGGCAGCTCTGGGTGGGCGGGGAGCAGATCGTGAAGGACCGCGAGCTGACCCGTCGCCCCTATGCCGAGATCCGGCGAGATTATTCCGCAACTTATCGGGACTTCTGGTCCCGGGTCGAAGCGGCAAAACAGAAGAAAGACGTAGCTTGACCAAGAGGACTTTCATTTTCGACAGCGACGGCGGCGTGGATGACGCGCAGGCGCTGATCATGCTCGTGGCGAACGGCAAGGTGCCCGACATCATCACCACGGTGTTCGGCAATGTCGGCCGCGACCAGGCCACGGTGAACCTGCTGGCGGTGTGCGCCCAGCTCGGCGTGTCCATTCCCGTGCATCGCGGGGCGGACCGGCCGCTGACCCAGCCGGTCATCGACGCGAAATATGTGCATGGCGACGACGGCCTGGGCGGTGCGCCGCGGCCAGCGCAGCAGGAAAGCCATGTCTCTGACAACGCCATCGGCGTGTTGATCGACACGTTCAATGCGGCGGCAAAGAAGGGCGACAAGGCCGATATCCTGATGATCGGGCCGCTGACGAACCTGGCGCTGGCGCTCAGGCTCGACCCCGGTATCGTCGCAGGCATCGGAACGCTGACCATCATGGGCGGCAATGTCTATGGCCGCGGGAATACGACGCCCGCGGCAGAGTTCAACATCTATGCCGACCCCGAAGGCGCGCATATCGTGCTCACGGCCGGCATCGAGACGGTGGTGGTGCCGTGGGAGCCCTGCACCACGCACTACATGGAAGGCGAGCGCGTTTCGGCGCTGTTCGACACCGTGGCGGAAAGCCCGTTGAAGGACTTCAACATGGCGCTGGCCGGCCATGCCCGCGACAACAGCGTCAGCCGCGGCAACCCGGATCGGTTCCTCTATGTTGACCCGCTCGCAGCCGCGGTGGTGCTCGACCCGAGCATCGTGACCAAATCCATACATGCCTCGAGTTCGGTGGCGCTTGCCCCGGGGATCACGCGCGGCATGACGCTGGTCGACCCGTCGGGCCGGCTCGGCACCCCCAAGATTACGTTCGTCGAGGAGGTCGATACCGCGCGTGTCGACCACTTCTACGGCGTATCCGTCGCCTACAAACCTCAATGAGACTAAGTCAGACAGGAGTGCGCATGTCTCTGTTCTCGAGCTTCACGAAGGTCGCCGCCGGCTTCCTCATGTCGGCGAGCATCGCCGTCGCTGCCGTGCCGGCCATTGCCGCCGAATATACCAAGGAAAACCCGCTGAAGGTCGCGCTGGTGCTGCATGGCACGCTGGGCGACAAGAGCTTCTTCGACGACGCTGCCGCCGGCATGAAGGCCGCCGAGGCTGACCTGCCGGTTTCGGTGAAGATCATCGAACTCGGCTATGACCGTTCGAAGTGGCAGGCCGGCCTCGCCGACGCCGCGGACTCGGGCTATGACGTGGTGATCGCCGGCACGTTCGACATGACCGGCTACATCACCGAGCTTTCGCCGCAGTACCCGGACGTCAAGTTCATCGACTTCGACGACACGCCGGACTTCACCAAGTGCGAGTGCAAGAACGTGCTCGGCGTGCAGTACACCACCGCTGCCGCGGGCTACCTCGCCGGCTACGCCGCCGCCAAGATCTCGAAGTCGGGCACGCTCGGCACGATCCTCGGCATGGAATTCCCGACCGTCACCGACTTCAAGACCGGTTTCGACCAGGGCGCCAAGGCTGCCAACCCGAACGTGAACATCCTCAATGCCGTGGCCGGCGCATTCAATGACCCCGCCAAGGGCAAGGAAATCGCGCTCGCCCAGATCAACCAGGGCGCTGACGTGATCTTCCCGATCGCCGGCGGCACCGGCATTGGCTCGCTGCAGGCGGTAAAGGATTCGGGCAAGCTCGCCGTCGGCGTCGACAGCGATCAGGCCACGATCTTCGCAGCCTCCGACCCGGCCCAGGCCGACGTGATCTTCACCTCGGTGCTCAAGAAGGTCGGCAACTCGCTGCATCAGGCGCTGAAGGCGACCATCGACGGCACCGCCCCGTACGGCACGCGCCAGCTGCTCGGCATCAAGGACGACGCCGTCGGCATCGCCAAGAACCAGTGGTACGAGAAGCTGGTGCCGGCCGATGTGCGCGCTGAAGTCGACGCCATCGAGAAGAAGATCATCTCGGGCGAGATCGAAGTCGCCACCGACATGAAGTAAGCCTTTTGGGGCGCCGGGCCACAATGGTCCGGCGCCCCGATCCTTTCGGGATCATGCAAGGCGTCCGACAGGACGGCAATATGATCCAGGTGTCTGAATTCTCGCGCTTCCAGGGCGGAAAAGTTCTGCAACTTTTCCAGGACGCGCACCAGAAGCGGCGGGCGCGCCGCAACTCACGCCAGACGTACGGGGCAGCATGGCGCTTCTTGAAGCAATCGGGATCGGCAAGACCTATCCCGGCGGTGTGGTGGCCAATGACGGGGTAGATCTCGTCATCGAGCCGGGCGAAGTTCATGCCGTGGTCGGCGAGAACGGCGCGGGCAAGTCCACCCTGATGAAAATCCTGTTCGGTATCGAGCAGCCCAATGCAGGGCGGCTGGTGCTCGACGGCAAGGACGTGAGCTTTGCCGGTCCGCGCGCAGCGATCGATGCCGGCATCGGAATGGTGTTCCAGCATTTTTCGTTGGTGCCGAGCTTTGCCGTCTACGAAAACGTGGTGATGGGCTCGGAGCCTCGCCAGGGCATAAGGTTCGATCGCAAGAGGGCGATCGCCGAGGTGCAGGCGCTCTCCGACAAGTTTCGACTGAAGGTCGATCCGCTGCCGCCTGTCTCGAGCCTGCCGGTAGGACAACAGCAGCGCGTCGAAATCCTGAAGGCGCTCTATCGCAATGCGCGCATACTGATCCTCGACGAGCCGACCGCCGTCCTGGCGCCACAGGAGGTGCAGGAACTCTTCGTCGCCATCCGCTCTCTGGTGGCGCAGGGCAAGACGGTGATCTTCATCGCCCACAAGCTGCCCGAAGTGCTGCAGATCTCCGACCGCATCACCGTCATGCGGCAGGGCAAGACAGTCGGACAGGTCAAGAGCCGCGAGGTGACCGAAAAGAGCCTCGCCGCATTGATGGTGGGCCGCGAAGTCACGCTGCGCGTCGATCGCAAGCCCACCGACCAGTCGAAGCGCGTGGCCGAAGTGCGGGGATTGCGGGTGGTGAATGCCCGCGGCACCGAAGTGGTGGCAGGGCTAGACCTCAACGTCAACGCGGGTGAAATCGTCGGGCTGGTAGGTGTCGAAGGTAACGGTCAGGCGGAAACGCTGGAGGCGATCGCGGGCCTCAAGCCGATCGCTGCTGGCGACATCAAGCTCTCCGGCACGGCAATCAATGGACTTTCGGTGCTGGCGCGGCGCGGGCTGGGGCTCGCTTCCATCCCGGAGGATCGCATTTCCGAGGGCCTCGCCACGGGCGCAACGGTGGCCGAGAACCTGGTTTCGACCAAGCTCGCGGACAGCCGCTTCGTGCGGAGCGGATTGCTGGACCTGAAGGCCATCCGCGACAACGCGCTAAAGCTGATTGCCGAGCACTCGATCCGCGTGGGTGGACCAGGCTATGCCGTGGGCACGCTTTCCGGCGGCAACATGCAGAAGGTGGTGGTGGCGCGCGAGCTCTCCGAACAGCCGCAATTGCTCCTGGTCAACCAGCCGACACGCGGCGTGGACCTCGGTGCGACGCAGTTCATCTGGCGCACGATCACCGACGCGCGCGATGCCGGAGCCGCCGTGCTGCTGTCTTCGGCGGACCTGTCGGAACTGCTGGCGCTGAGCGACAGGTTGCTGGTGCTCTATCGCGGGCGGCTCGTCGCCGCCTTCCTCAATACGCCGGACCTGACGCCGGAAACACTGGGCACCTACATGCTCGGGCTTTCCACGCAGACCGCTGAAGACATGAGGCCCGCCCTCAAATGAGCAATGTCCCCGCAATCGACAAGTCATCGCGCTTCAAGGCCTTCAGGCAGGAAGTGACACGATCGGTGGGCGCGCTGGTCATCGCGCTCGCGGTGACCTCGGTCATCGTGTTCCTGACCTCGAAGGCACCGCTCGATGCGCTGACGCAGCTGTTCACTGCTCCGGCGGCGAAGCCCCGGACCATCGGGCTCTGGGTGGACGATATCGCCAAGCTGACGCTGACCGGTCTCGCCTTCAGCCTGGTTTTCCAGGCCCGGCAATTTGCCATGGGCGTGCAGGGACAGGTCTATATCGGCGCGCTCGCGGCGAGCTTCGTGGTGCTTTCCCCCATCGGCTCGACTCCCTTCGGGCTCGCGGCCGGCGTGCTCGCAGCCATGGCGGCGGGTGCCTTCTACGGCTTCCTGCCCGGCATCGCCAAGGCAAAGCTCGGCGCCAACGAGATCGTCTCGTCGCTGATGCTGAACTATATCGCCATCGAGCTGTGCAATTTCCTCGTCCGCACGACATTGCCGCTGCCGCAGGCCGGCGTGCTGACGACCGTCGACTTCCCCGAGCAATCGGTATTGCCCGCGCTGGTTGCCAATACCCGTATCGACCTGGGGCTGATCTTCGCGATCGTTGCGGTGATCGTGGTGTGGTTTGCGCTCTACCGCACCAGCTGGGGCCTGAAGTTGCGGCTGGTGGGTCACAACGCCCGGTTCGCGGAGTATTCGGGCATCAACTCGACCTTCATCATGGTGTCGGCCATGACCGCCTCGGGTGCCCTGGGCGGCTTGCTAGGCGCGGTATTCGTTCAGGGACAGACCTGGGGCAAGCTTACCGTGCAGTTCGAGGGCGGGCTTGCCTTCGAAGGCATACTTGTCGCCATCGTGGCGCGGAGCCGACCCCTGGCGGTGCCCATTGTCGCGATCTTCTACGCCTATCTCAGGCAGGGCGCGTCGCTGATGAATGTGCGTACTGACGTGCCGGCGGAAGTAATCGGCGTCGTGACGGCGATCATCATACTTCTCGTCTCGTCGAGCTTCTCGGTCAATTTCATCACCAGGCTGTTCCGGCGCGCGCCGGCAGTCGCCGCAGCGCAGAGTGCCGCCAAATGATGGACATCTTCATCACCGTTTTCTCGGCGACCTTCTTCGTCACCATCATCCGCACGGCGACGCCGCTTCTGCTTGCGACGCTGGGCGGTCTCATCGCCGACCTCTCTGGCGCGCTCAACGTGGCGCTCGAAGGCATGATGCTGATCGGCTGCCTGACCGCCGTTATCGTATCGGTCTATGCACCTTGGTATGTCGCGGTCCTCGCAGGGCTCAGCGTCGGTGGGCTGCTGGGCTCGATGATGGCGTTCTTCGCCTATCGGCTCAAGGCCGACATCATCCTCGTCGGCTTTGCCGTCAACATCCTCGCGGCGGGCGGCACGGTCTTCGCGCTGGCGCTCGCGACGGGGGGCGACAAGGGAACTTCGATCAACCTCAAGTCGCAGGCGATTCCGGCGGTTGACCTGAGTTTCCTCAATGCGATTCCCGGCATCGGCCCGATCCTGACGTCGTTCCTGTCCGGCCACTCGGTGCTGAGCTGGATCGCGGCGTTCCTCGTGTTCGCAGTGTGGTATTTCCTCTACCGCACGCCATGGGGCCTGTGGCTGCGCGGCGTCGGCGAATATCCGGGCGCGCCGGAAGCCGCCGGCATACCCGTCGCCAAGGTGAGGACATGGAGCCTCGTCGTCTCGGGCGCCCTTGCCGGCCTCGGCGGCGCCCAGCTCGCGATGTTCAACTATGTCGGCTTCACGCGCGACATGACGGCGGGCCGTGGCTTCATCGCGCTTGGTGCGGTGCTGCTTGGTGCACGGCACCCGGTGGGCGCCCTGCTGGCGGCGCTGCTGTTCGGCACGTTCGAGGCCTTCGCCGTGGTGCTGCCGGGCCTGTTCAACTGGATGCCTGCGGAACTGATCCGCATGATCCCCTTTGTCGTGACCATTGCCGCACTGGTGCTGTTCTCGATCCGCGCCCAGCGGGCACTCGCCATGCGGGGCGTGAAGTAAGGCCCGCGTCCGTCCTCGTGGTTCGTCGTTCGACAGGCTCACGATGGGAAGGCTCACCAGGAGGACGGCCTGGTCTGGTGAACCTCGTCATTCGACAGGCTCAGGATGAGGTTGCGTTGGATGCGGTGCCTGGCGACCGACTGAACGCGAGAGCATCACAGACCAGGCGAGCCAG
>CAYPYV010000063.1:0-16279 GCA_964414845.1 uncultured Devosia sp.
TCGGATCCTTGTTCAGGTCGTAGAACTTCTTGCCGGTATCGGGGTCTTCCCGCTTGGTACCGCGGTCTTCCTTGGCCAATTGCTTCCTCGTCATAGAAACGCGGGGCCTCCCGCAGAGAGTGGTCCGGTTAGGGCCAATGCCGCGCCCTGTCAAATCGAAAATGCGGCTCGGGGCCGAACCCGGCTTGGGATTGCGCCCGCTGCATGGCTGGCGAGGCCCCTCTGGCTCGTGATACCAGACCCCCGGTCAGTGTGCAGGAACTCAGGAGGGCGGCATGATCATCGCAGTGGATGGCCCCGCCGCCTCGGGCAAGGGCACGCTCGCGGCCGGCCTTGCCCGGCACTACGGTCTCGCCCATCTCGATACCGGATTGCTCTATCGGGCTGTGGGGCTCGCAGTCGTTGGCAGCGTCGAAAGCGCAGGTTTCGAAACCCGCGCCATCGCCGCTGCCCGGGCGCTCCAGCCCGCGCATCTGGGCGATGTTGCCGCCCTCACCACCGCCGAAGCCGGCAACCTCGCGAGCAAGGTTGCGGTGATCGCCGAGGTGCGCCTGCTGCTCCGTCAGTACCAGCGCGATTTCGCCAGCCAGCCCGGGGGCGCCGTGCTCGATGGCCGCGACATCGGCACGGTGATCTGCCCCGATGCCGACGTGAAGCTCTTCATCAAGGCCGACAGCAAGGCCCGTATGGAGCGCCGCGCCCGCCAGCTCGAGGCACGGGGCATTGCGGTCGACCGCTACGCTCTCTACCACCAGATAGAAGAACGCGACGCGCGCGACATGGCCAACCCCAATGGCGGCTTCTACCCCGCCGAAGATGCCCACTTGCTGGATACGACGCTTCTCGATATAGAGGCCGCACTTCGCGCCGCCATCGGTATTGTCGATGGGGTCATGGCCCGCCGGGTGGAGCGCTGAGCGCTCCCAAATCCAACCCGCGGCACCTAGCCCCCGGCATGTCAAAGCCTGGCCCGCGAAAAGACGACCCTGAAATCATGATCACGAGCGGATTGCGCACCGGATTCCCCATGGGAATATCCGTCGGATCATTCACACAAGCCGCCGGGCGCAGCTGGAGAATCGATTGGCAGCTCAGTCTGTTATCAAGGAAGATTTCGAAGCCCTCCTGATGGACTCGTTCATGGAGAACGAGCCGATGGAAGGTACCGTGGTCAAGGGTCGCGTCGTCGCGATCGAAAAGGACCTCGCGATCATTGACGTCGGTCTGAAGACCGAGGGCCGCATCGCGCTGAAGGAATTCGGCGCCGCCGGCCGTGACGGCTCCATCAAGGTGGGCTCCGAGGTCGAGGTCTATGTCGACCGCGTCGAGAACGCCATGGGCGAGGCCGTCCTCTCCCGCGAGAAGGCCCGCCGCGAAGAGAGCTGGGTCAAGCTCGAAGAGATGTACAACGCCAACCAGCGCGTCGAAGGCGTCATCTTCAACCAGGTCAAGGGCGGCTTCACCGTCGACCTCGAAGGCGCCGTGGCCTTCCTGCCGCGCTCGCAGGTGGATATCCGCCCGATCCGCGACATCGGCCCGCTCATGAACGTGCCGCAGCCGTTCCAGATCCTGAAGATGGACAAGCGTCGCGGCAATATCGTCGTGTCGCGCCGTGCCATCCTCGAGGAAAGCCGCGCCGAGCAGCGTTCCGAGATCGTCCAGCAGCTCGAAGAGGGCCAGGTTGTCGACGGCGTGGTCAAGAACATCACCGATTACGGTGCGTTCGTTGATCTCGGCGGCATCGACGGTCTGCTGCACGTCACCGATATCGCGTGGCGCCGCGTCAACCACCCGTCCGAAGTGCTGTCGATCGGCGAGACCATCAAGGTCCAGATCGTCCGCATCAACCACGAGAGCCACCGCATCAGCCTCGGCATGAAGCAGCTGCAGGCCGATCCGTGGGATGGCATCGCGGCGAAGTACCCGGTCGGCGCCAAGTTCACCGGCCGCGTGACCAACATCACCGACTATGGTGCGTTCGTGGAACTGGAGCCGGGCATCGAAGGCCTGATCCACGTCTCCGAAATGAGCTGGACCAAGAAGAACGTCCACCCGGGCAAGATCGTCTCCACCTCGCAGGAAGTGGAAGTCATGGTGCTCGAGGTCGATCCCGACAAGCGCCGCATCTCGCTGGGCCTCAAGCAGACCCTCGCGAACCCGTGGGAAGTGTTTGCCGACAAGTACCCGGTTGGCGCCACTGTGGAAGGCGAAGTCAAGAACAAGACCGAGTTCGGCCTGTTCATCGGCCTCGACGGCGACGTGGACGGCATGGTGCACCTCTCCGACCTCGACTGGCAGAAGCCCGGCGAGCAGGCGCTCGACGAGTACAACCGTGGCGACATGGTCAAGGCCAAGGTGCTCGACGTCGATGTCGAGAAGGAACGCATCTCGCTCGGCATCAAGCAGCTGGCGACCGACACGGCCGAGGCCGCTTCGGGCGACGGCCTGCGCAAGAACGCCGTGGTGACCGGCACCGTGACCGAGGTCAATGATGGGGGCATCGAAGTCCGTATCGCCGATACCGACGTCACCGCCTTCATCCGTCGCGCCGACTTGAGCCGCGACCGCAACGACCAGCGTCCGGAGCGCTTCTCCAAGGGCGAGAAGGTCGACGCGCGCATCACTCAGTACGACCGCAAGACCGGCCGCATCCAGCTTTCGATCAAGGCGCTCGAAATCGCCGAAGAGAAGGAAGCCGTGGCTGCCTATGGTTCGTCGGACTCGGGCGCTTCGCTCGGCGACATCCTCGGCGCCGCCCTCAAGGGCCGCGGCGACAACTAAGCTGCATGGCCGGACCGGCTCGGTTCCGGCCTGTCCTTTCCGGCAGGGCTCGCGCGGCAACGTGCGGGCCCTGTCTGTTCATGAGGGGAACGCCGCCATGATGATCACCGACATCGAAGATTTCTTCGTATTGGGCTGCGGGCGCTGCGCGCGCTTCGCCACCCCCGATTGCTCGACGCGCTTCTGGATAGAGGGCCTCAAGGCACTGCGTGGCATCTGTCGTGATGTCGGTCTCGTCGAAACGGTGAAGTGGGCGCATCCCTGCTACATGCATGCGGGGCGCAACATTGCCATTTTCGGCGCCTTCCGCGCCGACTTCCGCCTGAGCTTCATGAATGCCGCGCTGCTCAGGGACCCTCAGTGCCTGCTGGAGAACCAGGGACCCAACACGCAGCACCCCGACATGATCCGCTTCACCGACAATGCCCAGCCCGCGGCGATGGCCGAGACGATCCGCGCCTATCTTCGGGAGGCGATGGGTTACGCCGAGGCGGGCATCCTGCCCGAGCGGACCGAGCGCGTGCTCGACATGCCGGACGAACTTGTCGATGCGCTCGACAGCGACCCTGAGCTGGCGGAAGCCTTCCACGCCCTGACACCGGGCCGGCAGAAGAGCTACCTGTTCAGCCTCAACGCCGCCAAGGCATCGGCGACGCGCATCGCACGGATCGAGAAGTTCCGTCCAAAGATCCTCGCCGGCAAGGGCGCGCTTGAACGCTGACCGGCCGCATGCGAATGCAATCGGCCGTCGCGCCCTGTGCGGGGAGCAGATCGGGTGGGGTGAAATGACCACAATGATGCTGACCGGCGTCTCCTGGCGCGCCATGACCGGCTATGACCTCGCCGCTGTCGAGGGCATTGCCGATGTCGTACACCCCGATTTCTTCGAGGCCCCCGAAGTGCTGGCCGAGCGGCAGCGGCTCTACCGCAATGGCTGCTACCTGCTCGAGCTCGGGGAGCGCCCTGCGGGCTATGTGCTGAGCCACCCCTGGCGCTATGGCAGCCTGCCGGCGCTCAACTCGCTGCTGGGCGCCATACCCGAGGGCGCCGACACCTACTATATCCATGATCTCGCACTGCTGCCGGTGGCGCGGCGGGTCGGCGCGGCCTCGAAGATCGTCAAGGCGCTGATCAAGCACGCCGATGCCGAGGGCTACCAGACCATGACGCTGGTGGCGGTGAACGGCTCGATACCGTTCTGGGAAAAGCACGGCTTTGCCATAGCCGAGGTGCCCGAACTCTATGCCAAGCTGCTCTCCTATGACGAGACGGCGCGCTACATGGTGAAGCACCTGCCGCGATAAGCTGCCGCGCCAGGGCTCAGCCTCGGCGCTTGCATTTGCGCCGCCGCCTCTTTACCCCTTGCCGCGCGAGCTTTGCGGCGAGGCCCCCATGTCCAGCTATTCTGCAGATCCGGCCCACCTGATCCCCGCCAATCAGCGCTTGCGGCGTTCGCGCCGGCTGTGGCGCCTGCTGTTCCTCCTGATGGCAGTGGTCGCGATCCTCGCCGTTTCGGCGCGGATTCTGGGATCCGATCAGATGGTCGCCGACCATGTGGCGCGCGTCTCGATCACCGGCACCATCACCACCGACCCGGCCCGCGAAAGGCTGCTCGAGGAGCTCGCGGAGGACGAGCATGTGAAGGCGGTGATCATCGCGATCAACTCGCCTGGCGGCACGACGGCAGGCGGCGAGGAGCTTTATGAGGCCCTGAGCCTCATCCGCGCCAGGAAGCCGGTGGTCGCCGTCATCAACGAACTGGGTGCCTCCGCGGCCTACATGACCGCCATCGCGTCCGACCGCATCTTCGCGCGGCGGCTCTCGATCGTCGGCTCGATCGGCGTCCTCTACCAGCACGTCAATGCCGGCAAGCTGCTCGACACCATCGGGCTCAATTTCGACAAGGTGCAGACTGGTCCGCTGAAAGCCGAGCCCGATATCGACGAGCCCCTTGCCGGTGCGCCGAGAGTCGAGCTGCAGGCGCTGGTCGACGACAGTTTCCAGTGGTTTGTCGATATTGTCGCCGAGCGTCGCGGCCTCGACCGCAACGCGGTGCTGCCCTTGGCCGACGGCCGGATCCTGACCGGACGACAGGCGCTGGCGGCAAAGCTGATCGACGCGACCGGTGGCGAGCGCGAAGCCATCTCCTGGCTCGAAGCCGAAAAAGGCATCGCCAAGGATCTGAACGTCACCGATGCCTGGCCATTGCCGGAAACCGGGTGGGGTGGCGTATCGCGTTGGCTCGGTCAGAGTGCGCGTTCCGCCATTGGCCTGCCCGCCGAAGGTCCGATCGCGCTTGACGGGCTCATTTCGCTTTGGCAGGCTCAACCAAAGACTTGATATGCCCTGGAGTGTTTCCAGGAACAGCGGGAACGGTTTTCCGGTTCGGAAGTGTGACAATTCTGGTGAACGCCTGGAGGGCGGTATGATCAAGTCCGAGCTCGTGCAGCGACTGGCCGACGAAAATCCGCATCTTTTCCAGCGCGATATCGAAAATATCGTCAATGCCATCCTCGACGAGGTCGGGGATGCCATGGCGCGGGGCGACAGGGTGGAGCTGCGCGGTTTCGGAGCCTTCTCCGTCAAGAACCGGCCGGCGCGCGTCGGCCGCAATCCCCGCACCGGCGAAACCGTGGACGTGGGCGAGAAATACGTGCCGCAGTTCAAGGCCGGCAAGGAAATCCGCGAAAAGATCAACCGTGGCGGCTGATCTGCGCGCAGGACTGAAGAACAGGCGCCGATGATCAAGCGCATAGTGGGCTGGTTTGTGCTCGTACCGCTTTGCGCGGTCCTGATCGTTTTTGCGCTCGCCAACCGGCAGTCGGTACTGGTGAATTTCAACCCGCTCATCGCACCGGGTGAAACCGGGCCGACCAGCGTGGCCGTTCCGCTCTATCTCGTGCTGTTCGGCGCCCTGCTGCTCGGCGTGATCCTCGGTGGCATCGCCGCATGGTTTGCGCAGGGGCCGCATCGCCGCGACGAGAAACATTTCCGCCGGGAAACCGAGCGGCTGCACCGCGAGCTGGAAGTGGCGCGCCGTTCGCCCGGCAACGCGGCCATGGCCGGCGACGAATTTCCCGCGCCCAACCGTAGCTGACCAAGTGTAGCTGACCAACCCTGGCTGATCTGGCAATGTCCGAGCCTCTCGTCATCAAGATCTGTGGCATAAAGTCCGTCCCCCTGCTCGATGCCGCCATCGACGCCGGGGCCGATATGGTCGGCTTCATGCATTTCTCGCGCAGTCCGCGGCATGTCGATATCGACACCTTGCAGACGCTGATCTCCGCCGCGCGCGGGCGCATCGAGACCTGCGTCGTGCTGGTCAACCCCGATAATTCCACCGTGATGGAAGTGGCTGCGCTGTCGCCGGACTGGATACAGCTCCACGGCCCCGAGACACCGCATCGCGTCGAGGCAATCCGGGAGGAAGCCGGCATCGCCGTGATGAAGGCGCTCGGCATCGGCTCGGAGGAAGACGTCGCCCAGGTGGCCGCCTATGCCGATGTCGCCGACCGGCTGCTGCTCGACGCCAAGCCACCCAAGGGCGCCGATCGGACAGGCGGCCTTGGGATCACATTCGATTGGTCACTGCTGCGCGCGCTTGACCCGGGGCTCGGCTATATGCTTTCCGGTGGCCTGACACCCAATAATGTCGGCGAGGCGGTAGGAGCAATCCGACCCTTCGGTATCGACGTATCATCCGGTGTGGAGACAGCGCCCGGCGTCAAGGATGCCGCGCTGATCAGGACGTTCATCGCGGCTGCACGCGCAGCCCAAACCTGAGATTTGAGGAGAATGGCTGTGGGTATCGAGGGGGCCAATTCCCTGCGCAATGGCCCGGACGACAAGGGTCGTTTCGGACTTTATGGTGGCCGCTTCGTCGCCGAAACACTGATGCCGCTCATTCTGGATCTCGAGCAGGCCTATCGGGCCGCCAAGGAAGATCCGGAATTCATCGCCGAACTCGCCTCGCTGCGCACCCACTATGCCGGCCGGCCTTCGCCGCTCTACCTGGCCGAGCGCCTCACCGCCGAACTCGGTGGCGCCAAGGTCTATTTCAAGCGCGAGGACCTGAACCACACCGGTTCGCACAAGATCAACAACACGCTCGGGCAGATCCTGCTCGCCCGACGCATGGGCAAGGGCCGTATCATCGCCGAGACGGGCGCCGGCCAGCACGGCGTGGCGACGGCGACGGTGTGCGCCAAGTTCAACCTGCCCTGCACGGTGTTCATGGGCGCGACCGACGTCGCCCGCCAGGCCCCGAACGTGTTGCGCATGCGCATGCTGGGCGCCGAAGTGCGCGCCGTCACCTCAGGCGCCGGCACGCTCAAGGACGCCATGAACGAGGCGCTCCGCGACTGGGTCACCAATGTCGAGACCACCTATTACCTGATCGGCACGGCCGCGGGCCCGCATCCCTATCCGGAGATCGTGCGCGACTTCCAGTCGGTGATCGGCGAAGAGATCCGCGAGCAGCATCTCGAACGCGAGGGCAAGCTGCCGGACGCGGTCGTCGCCTGCGTCGGCGGCGGCTCCAATGCCATCGGCACCTTCCATGCCTTCCTCGATGATCCCGATGTGGCGATCTACGGCGCCGAGGCCGGTGGCCACGGCATCGATGTCGAGAACGGCCATGCGGCATCCATGACCGGCGGCCGCCCCGGCGTGCTGCACGGCAACCGCACCTATCTGCTGCAGGACGATGACGGGCAGATCCTCGAGGGTCACTCGATCTCCGCCGGCCTCGACTATCCGGGCGTCGGGCCGGAGCACTCGTTCCTGCACGACACGCGGCGCGTCAAGTACGTGCCCGTTACCGACGACGAGGCGCTCGATGCCTTCCAGCTCTGCACCCGTCTCGAGGGCATCATCCCGGCGC
The DNA here is from genome assembly GCA_964414845.1 of uncultured Devosia sp. Taxonomy (GTDB): domain Bacteria; phylum Pseudomonadota; class Alphaproteobacteria; order Rhizobiales; family Devosiaceae; genus Devosia_A. The sequence continues at coordinate 7,664 of CAYPYV010000063.1, forward strand.
TCGAAAGTGCGCATGGGCTTGCCCATGTGCTGAAACTCGCCCCGAAAATGCGCAAGGACGAAACCATCGTGCTGTGCATGTCGGGTCGTGGCGACAAGGACGTCGAGTCCGTCGGCAAGTACCTCGCCTCGCGCCAGAACGGCTGACCCCGGACTTCGCACCGCTCCTGATTGACTCCTGCGTGGCGGCCCTCCTAGACAGGGGGCCGCTCCGAGAAAGGTCCCGCCGTCCGATGACGACCCGCATTCCCGCCCGCTTCGCCGCCTGCGCTGCCCAGAACCGGCCTGCGCTCGTGACCTTCATCATGGCAGGCGATCCGGACCTCGACACCGCGCAGCAGATCCTCGACGCCCTGCCCGGCGCGGGCGCCGATGTCATCGAGCTCGGCATGCCGTTCTCCGACCCCATGGCCGATGGTCCCGGCGTGCAGGCCGCCGGCCAGCGCGCGCTGAAATCCGGCCAGACGCTGAAGAAGACGCTCGGCATGGTCGAGAGCTTCCGCGGTAAGGATGCCGATACACCCATCGTGCTGATGGGCTACTACAACCCCATCTACATCTATGGTGTCGACCGCTTCCTCGCCGATGCCAAGGCCGCCGGTGTCGATGGCCTGATCGTCGTCGACCTGCCACCCGAGGAAGATGACGAGCTCTGCATCCCCGCGCTCGCGGCCGACCTGAACTTCGTGCGGCTCACCACCCCCACCACCGACGACAAGCGCCTGCCGGCCGTGCTCGCCAACACCTCGGGCTTCGTCTACTACGTCTCGATGAACGGCATCACCGGCGCGGCGATCAAGAGCCTTGCGGCGGTGGGCGATGCGGTGAAGCGCATCAAGGGCCATACCGACCTGCCCGTCGCCGTGGGCTTCGGCATCAAGACTTCCGAGGACGCGGCGCGCATCGGCGCCGATTCCGACGGCGTCGTGGTTGGCACCGCCATCTGCAACGCCCTGGCCGACACATTGGTCGAGGGCAAGGCCACCGAACGCACTGTCGCGGCGGTCACCTCGCTCGTTTCCGATCTCGCCTCGGGCTGCCGCCGCGCGCGGGCTTAACTCCGAGAAGGCGTACAGTCGGCGAACCCTCTCCCTCGTGAGGGAGAGGGTGGCGCGTCAGCGCCGGGTGAGGGGGGCACCTTGCGCTGAAGCCCCCACAACATCAATGAGTTAGCGCAAGCGGCTCCCCCAACCCCCGGCTCCGCCGGACCCTCCCCCGTAAACGGTGGAGGTGACCGACTGAGAGTGATGCCTCACCTCACCTGCCCTTCTTTCCAGAAATGCCCGCTCGCCGGCATTCGACGACAGCTCGGCGGCCCGCGCAAATGCGTCTGCGGCCTCCGTGTTCCGGTCGAGCCGCGCCAGCATCTCGCCCCGCGCCGCATGGAGCGGAGCAAAGCCGTCGAGAATGCCGCCCTCGAGCGCTGTGATCGCCCCCAGTCCTGCGGCCGGCCCCTCCGCCATTCCCCTGGCCACCGCGCCGTTGAGCGCCACTACCGGGCTCTGCGTTAGCTCATGGAGCCGCCGGTAATGCGCGGCGATCTCGTGCCAGTCCGTATCCTCGGCGCGCAGGGCGCGCGCGTGGCACGCGATGATCGCCGCCTGCAGCCGATAGGGGCCATCGAGCCCGCGGAGCCTTATCGCCTCTGCGAGACCCAGGAGCCCGCGCGTGATCAGCACGCGATCCCAGCGCGCCCGGTTCTGCTCTGTTATCGGGATCGGCAGTCCGTCCGGTGCCTCGCGCGCGGCAAAGCGCGAGGCATTGAGCTCCATCAGCGCAAGCAGGCCCAGCACCTCCGGGTCATTGGGCACCAGCCGCACGAGGATGCGCCCGAGCCGCATCGCTTCCTCCGCCAGCGGCCGCCTGATCAGGTCCTCGCCCGATGTTGCGGCGTAGCCCTCGTTGAAGATCAGGTAGATCACCTCCAGCACCGAGGCGAGCCGCGCCTGACGGTCGACGCCACGCGGCACCTCGTAGGCGCTGCCCGAATCCGCCAAGGCGCGCTTCGCCCTCACGATGCGCTGCGCGATGGTCGGCTCCGTTTGCAGGAAGGCCCGGGCGATCTCCTCCACCGTCAGCCCGCCGACCACCCTGAGAGTGAGCGCCGCGCGCGCCTCTCGGCTCAGCACCGGGTGGCAGGAGACGAAGATGAGGCTCAGCAGCTCGTCGCCCACCTCGTCGTCGAGCCGCGCCTCGGTGCGCGCCACCACACCCTCGTCCGCCTCTTCAGCGAGTGCCCCGATTTCGAGATGCTTGAGCGCGATCATCCGCCTGCGGCGGAACTGGTCGATAGCCCGCCGCTTGGCCGTCGCCATCAGCCAGGCTCCGGGTCTTTCCGGCACGCCGTTTTTCGGCCAGTCGCTGAGCGCAGCGACCAGCGCTTCCTGCGCCAGGTCCTCCGCCAGCCCGATATCGCGCACGATCCGGGTCAGCCCCGCAATCAGCCGCGCCCGCTCGATGCGGAACACAGCTTCGACACTCTGGTGGGCACTGGTGCTCATTCCTCGAGCTAACTGACTGTTGCGAGAAAAGAAAAGCCTCCGGCAAGTGCGGAGGCCCCAGAGGACCGTGATCTGTTTGCCAGCGCTTCAACGTGCAGCGGTCCCTCCCTTCCCCTTTGCAGGAAGGGCTGCGCAACTTGACGCGCAAGCGCCTTGGCGACGCCGGGTGGTGGATTGTTGCGTGTACACATCGTCACACACCCCGCCCTCCCCATTCAGGGGAGGACGACCCGACTGCTCGCGTGCCGCCCTTGACCAGGACCAGCCCCAGCGCTCACGCCCCGCCTTCGAGCTTCTGGCGCACCCGCTCATGCACCTCGGCCGCAGCTTCCGTCATCGCCTCGCCGAAATCGCTCGCCTCCCAGATCGGACGGATCTCAATCTCCGATGGGCCCGGCATCGGGTTGGGGCAACGCTTCACCCATTCCACCGCCTCGTCCATGTCCTTCACCTGCCACAGCCAGTAGCCGGCGACCAGTTCGCGGGTCTCGGCGAAAGGTCCGTCGATCACCGCGCGCGACGCGCCATCGAAGGCAACGCGCTTGCCGAACCGGCTGGGCTTCAGCCCGTCGCCGCCCAGCATGATGCCTGCATTCACCAGTTCCTCATTGTAGCGGCCCATGGCTTCGAGCAGTTCCGGCGACGGAGCCGGGGTAATCTCGTTCTCGCTGTCGATGGTGGCTTTGACGAATACGACGACACGCATGCTGTTCTCCTTCATGTGCGGCGGCCGGCTCGGCCACGCTGCCAACCCGACGAACGCCGGGGGGAAGAATCGACAAACTCGGCAGAAGTTTCTCGTGAGGCTCAGGCGTCGGCTTCGAGCGCGGCCAGGAGTTCGATCTCGCTCTCGTAATTGCCCAGTTCGAGGAGCGCCGTTTCAAGGATGGCGACGCGGTGCTTGATCTGCAGGTGCTGCCCGGTCTTGGCGGTAATCTGTGCGTCGAGCCGCTCGGCGAACAGGTTGCGGTCAGCGTCATTGCGGCGGATGCGGGCGCGCAGGCCCTGCAGCGCCAGGATCTCGCGATCGGTACGCGATAGCCGCTTCTTGGCGTCGAGCAATCCGCTCTCGACCGCCACCGACATCTGCGAGATGAAGTTGACATTGTCGAGCCCGAGCCCAGTGGCGATCGCCGTTTCGACGGCGGTGTCGAACATGTCGGCGAGGATGACGCCGACTTCCTTGCGGTAATTGCGCACCCCATCGTCGTCGACAATGCCCGCCTCGTCGAAGAGCCGGCGTGCATCTGGGTCGGACAGCAGGTCGAAGGCGCGGACGACGAGAATGAAATCCTCCGGATCGCCGCCGCGATCGGGATGCGCCAGCTGCACCTTCTGCCGGTACGCTGCCTTCACGGCCTGCTGGGTCGCGCTGCGCGCGAGGCCGAGGATTTCATAAGGGTCGAACATGCTCATCGCCTGCTCATTAGCAGCTTCGGCGCGCGGTTTGAAGCAAGTCGGCGTCAACCTGAAGCAGCATTGCGGAAGCGCCTATTCGCATGGCCCCTTCGCTGAAAGCCCACTGGTCCTTGCCGCCAAATCTGCCTATATCGCCAGCATGACCCTGCTCGCTGCCGACCACCTGCCCGACCTCAAGCCGTTTTCCGGCATCGTCTTCGATATGGATGGCACGCTGCTCGATACCGAAGCGGTGTTCCGCGAGGTGGTCTATCATGTGAGCGGCGAGCTCGGCTTCGAGATGACCGACCCGATCCACAAGGCCATGGTGGGCTCCTCGCATGAGGCAACCACCCGTATGCTGGTCGAAGCCTATGGCGTCACCTTCCCCTACACCATCTTCGATGCCAAGTGCCGCGAACTGATGCAGGCGAAGATGACCGAGATCGTGCCGGTAAAGCCCGGCGTGCACGAATTGCTCGCCGAGCTGAAGGCAAGACGCATCCCGGCGGCGGTAGCCACCTCATCGCGCTCTCATCATGCCCTCACGCATCTGGGCGAGGCCGGGCTGCTGTCGGCATTCCGGGCCATCGTCACCCGCGATGACGTCACGCACCCGAAGCCTCATCCCGAGCCCTACCTGCTGGCCGCCAACCTGCTTGGCCTCAGGCCGGAAACCTGCATCGCTGTCGAAGACTCCCATGCCGGCGTGCGGTCCGCACATGCGGCGGGCATGCAGACCATCATGGTGCCCGACCTGATCGAGCCCAATACCGAGATCCGCAGTTTCTGCGCGGCGATCCTGCCCAGCCTCCACCACCTTCGGCACGCCGCTTTCCGCGGCTGAAGACACCCGCATAGCTGAGGGACAATTCCGCCCTCCGGCCTGCCTGCGCCTTCGGCGCACGGACGAATCAAACTGCGACAGAAATTAATACATCGCATTTGAATTAACTTGGCCGAGCCGCGGCAAGCTCGTCCTTACCACTCACAACGCTCTGTAATTCTTGGTCTTTCCCCCAGAAGGAAAGGCCGTTAACCTCATTTTAAGATGCTAATCGGCATGGTTAAGCATCGGTAAAAATCTGTTTCCATCCAGCGCAACCCTGCGCTAGGGTGCGCCTCGGAAAACGAACCAAGCTGTGTGCCGTAAAGGCGCATCGGGGGAAGGTAGGCAGTTTGCGGGCAGGGCCGGTCACACGACTCCACAAGCCGATTGCGTGGCTCCTCGCCGCTTTTGCGGTGGTGCTTTTCAGCGTCGGGTCAGTCGTTACCAGTGCTGCCGAAGACGGCAGCCCGGCCGTCATTCCGCTTCCCATGCCGCAGTTCATTCTCGACAAGCGCGCCGAAACGGCGAGCGAAGCGATCCCGGCACTGACCCCGCAGCTTCTCGCGGCCTATGTGGCCCGCCAGCAGGAACTGAAATCCTTCAAGGGCTTCGAAGTTCCCGCCGCCACTCCGGAGATCACCCCGGATATGCTGATGGGCTACATCACCCGCCGGCAGAACCAGGCCCTTGATGCCATCGAGACCGTCGATATCGGCTCGGACGCCGCGGCACTCACTTCCGACGTGCTTGCCTCCTATGCCGAGGATGGCTTTATCCCCACCGTCAAGCGCGTGAAGCTCGCCGATAGCGAGCGGAACTGCCTCGCCCAGGCCATCTACCACGAGGCGCGCGGCGAGCCGAAGGAAGGCCAGTTGGCCGTGGCTAACGTCGTCATCAATCGGGCGATGAGCAAGAAGTACCCCACGACGATCTGCGGCGTGGTCTTCCAGAATGCCGACAAGGGCAAGTTCAAGTGCCAGTTTACCTTCGCCTGCGACGGCCGGTCGGACAACGGCACGGAGCGGGCTGCCTGGAACCGGGCGCTGGATCTGGCTGACGAGGCGTTCCGCGAGTTCCAGAATGGCAGGCGCCCCGGCGTCGTACCCAACTCGGTACTCTACTACCACACCACTGCGGTGAGCCCCAGTTGGTCAGACAAGTTCCGCCGCGTCGCGTCCATCGGCGACCACATCTTCTACTCCGCGAACTGACTTCAGCGTCCTGAACAAGGTCACAGCGAGATTTGGCCCATCGGCCACGCCCGCTGCCTTGGACCGCACTCCGTCATGTCCCGTTGCGCTGGATGCAAGCTGCTGCCCATGGCTCGCCTGCCTCGTCCGGGAGTTGGTGGCGGGGCTCGGCCCATGAGAGTCCTGGCTGAGCGTCCTGGCATGGCCTCGTGAGACAAATGGTCGGACCAATGGCCCGCTGTCGCCACCGCCGACGCGCTCACACTCCGTTCATCGAGACGGACGACCGGTGGCGGAACCTTGGCCGCCAGCTGAACGGAGCGGCCACTTGGACCAGCCCCGTTCCACCTTTCGCCTTATTCGGCGGCTCTTGCCGCGGGCTCGAACTTCCGGAAGTTCTCGGCGAACATCGCCTTGAGCTTCTCTGCCATCTGGTCATAGGCCCCGACATCGGCCCAGTTGGCCCGCGGGTCGAGCGCACGCTTCTCCACGCCCTCCACCCTCAGCGGCACTTCCATGCCGAAAAGCGGCTCGATCCGCATCTCAGCCGTATCAAGTTCGCCCGAAAGCGCGGCTGACAGCAACCGGCGTGTCGTCGCGATATCAATGCGCTTGCCCACGCCATAGCCGCCGCCGGTCCAGCCGGTATTGATGAGATAGACGCGGGCACCGCTGGACTTGAGCCGCTCTTCGAGCAACTGCCCATACACCTTGGGGTGCAGTGGCATGAAGGGCGCGCCAAAGCAGGCCGAGAATGTCGCAACAGGTTCGGTCACGCCGCGCTCGGTACCCGCGACCTTCGCGGTATAGCCCGAGAGGAAGTGGAACGCCGCCTGCTCCGGCGTCAGCCGCGCGATGGGCGGCAGCACGCCGAATGCGTCGGCGGTGAGGAAAACCACCGTCTTCGGAACGCCGCCCACACCGCCGGGAGCCACAACCGGCAGTGTCTCGAGTGGATAGGCGGCTCGGGTGTTTTCGGTGAGCGAGATATCGTCATAGAGCGGCATCAGCCGATCATCGAGGTTCAGGTTCTCGAGCACCGTGCCGAATTGCTGCGTCGCGGCAAAGATCTCCGGCTCGGCTGTCGCACTGAGCTTGACTGTCTTGGCGTAGCAGCCGCCTTCGAGGTTGAAGACACCGCTCGTGGTCCAGCCATGCTCGTCGTCGCCGATCAGCGGCCGTTCCGGATCATTGCTGAGCGTGGTCTTGCCCGTGCCCGACAGGCCGAAGAACAGCGCGGTATCGCCGTCGCGGCCGATGTTCGCCGAGCAATGCATCGGCAGCACATCGGCGGCGGGCGCGAGGTAGTTGAACAGCGAGAACACCGATTTCTTGATTTCGCCGGCATAGGCCGTACCGCCGATCAGCACCACGCGCCGCTCCATGTCGAGGGCGATCACCGTGCCGGTCCGCGTGCCGTGCCGCACGGGGTCGGCGGCGAAGCTCGGCAAGTGCAGGATCGTCACCGGCAGCCCCGCTGCCAGCCCCTCGGGGCGGATCAGCAGGTTGCGGATGAACAGCGCATGCCAGGCCGTCTCGCAATAGACATCGACGGCCAGCTTGTGCGCCGGATCGGCGCCGGCTTCGAGATGCTGGGCATGGAGATCTCGACCCTCGGCATGGGCGAGCATGTCGGCGAGCAGCAGTTCGAACTGCGCGGGCTCGAGCGCCTGGTTGTTGGCCCACCAGACCTTGGGCGCCGTCGCCGCGTCCCGCACGATGAACTTGTCCTTCACCGAGCGGCCCGTGTATATGCCGGTCGTCACCGCCAGGGCCCCGCCGCGTGCCAGCCGCCCCTCGCCATTCTGCAGCGCGGTAGACACCAGCGTCGGCGGCAGCTCGTCCCAGCGAAGGGATCGAGCCGTGCGGGCGAGCGTGCCGGCAATCAGCCCATGCACATCTTCGGCGAAGAACCGCTCGGGAGGGGTCGTCAGAGGGTTGGTCTGCTCAAGGCCCATGGCGTCATCCTCTTGGCCCTGCACACTCGCAAGGCCTTCGATGCGCGGATTGTGTGCGGCGCGGAACGGGCCCAAACCATCCCGAAACTGGTCTTACGACAGAAGTCTCAGCATTATTTCGTAGGGTCCTGCTCTCGAAAATCGCACCTGTCCGCCTTATTTATGCGCAATTGTGGCAGTCTACCTTTGCCACAATTGGTGCTTCGGCATCGGCTCAAGCCCGGAAAGGGACGAAAATGCCCAAAATTGCCCTGGTGGACGACGACCGGAATATCCTGACCTCGGTGTCGCTGACGCTCGAGGCGGAAGGCTACACGGTGGCGACCTATACCGACGGTGCCTCGGGCCTGGAGGGGCTGACCGCCGACCGGCCCGATCTCGCCATACTTGACATCAAGATGCCGCGGATGGACGGCATGGAACTGCTCCGCCGGTTGCGCCAGAAGTCTGATGTTCCAGTGATTTTTCTCACGTCGAAGGACGAGGAGATCGACGAGTTGTTTGGCCTCAAGATGGGCGCCGACGACTTCATCACCAAGCCGTTCAGCCAGCGGCTGCTCGTCGAGCGCGTGAAGTCGGTGCTGCGCCGCGCCGCGCCGCGCGACCCGTCGGCGCCACAGGCCCAGGGCGGAGAGCCGCAGCCGGGCAAGGCCCTCATCGAGCGCGGATCCCTGGTGATGGACGAAGAGCGCCACACCTGCACCTGGAAAGGCCAGCGCGTGACCCTGACGGTCACCGAGT
>CAYPYV010000064.1:0-15985 GCA_964414845.1 uncultured Devosia sp.
GAGCAGCGCCACCGTCGCCGCGCCGCACAGCATGATGGCGAAGGCATAGCGCCGAACTGTCCGCGCCACATCCGGCAGGAGGTTTGCAAATGCTTGTTTCAATTCGAACCTCGCTGCTGGCTCGGCTCGGCGCTGCGCGGGCTTTCGGGTTTCAGCACTGGCTGTTCGCTCGCAAACAGGTCACCCATGATCAGCCCGGCCGACGGCTGGATCAAGGCTACAACGTAGTTGAAGACGTGCCCCTCTATATCGAAGCGCAAGGCTGGCTTGGCGATGCCGTCAACCCCGAGGCTCATCCGCGTTGCAATCCACCGCGACACATCGAGTGACTTTTTGCTGCCGTTGGAGAGGGATACGGTGAGCATGCCACCCTTCAGCGATAGGCTTGTAGCGCGGTCCGCCTGGCTCCCGTGCGACGATGATGATGTGGAGAATTGTCCCAGATAGACTGGGGTCTCCGACACATCGACGGGCTGGGTTGAACTGCCTGCAATGCGAAGACTGGCCGAATAATCATTATCCGCCACATCATGCTCTGCAATATCCCTCCACCCTGACATCCACTCGAATGACCCCGATGCCACCACCAAGCCGGAGACACTTTCGAGCGATAGGAACAAGTCGTCCTCAAGGCTGCTTCCCTCAGGCTGGCTCGCAACCAGATCAGGCCGGTAAACAGTGTTCATCGCAGCCGCGATGCCCGTGAGCAAAAACGCGAACTGTTCTTCGCCGACCGAAAACTCAAACTGATACATGGGCAGGGGCAGTGGTGGACTTCCTAGGGCATCCGTATCGCCTGTGTCTGGTACCGGTAGGCCTGAGAGCGCATCGCGCACATCAAAGCTCGCGAAGCCATAGCCGTCCCACTCTAATGTAGCGATCCAGCCCGAAAGTGAAACCGAGAAGCCGCAGGTCAAAGCGTGCGCTAGCCTGCTGCCGGCGTTGGCGGTACCACGCACCCGCCCGATCAAGTAAGGGAATGAGTCAACTGGAACCACTATTGGCTCGGGTGTCTTGTAAACGACTGCGGCAGTCTCAATGGAACTTGAGTACCAATCCCCCGCTCTGCCTGGGTCCCTTTCTCTCGCTACACTTTCGAGGACTGTGAACTCGTTGAGCGCCAGCTGGTAGCCAACCGGCTCGGGGCATCGGAAATATTGCTGAGCGTTGGCACGCCCAAATGGCGCCAAGGAGATGCATAATGCGAGGCTAGTCAATAGAACGACAATGAAGCGCATCTCAATAACCCGAATATAATAATGGACAAGTTGGCACGGGTGCCCTCCATCTGCAAGAGGAGCACATGAGGGTTTCTCTGTAGCGCTGCCGCTCGCCGACTACCGCCTAGCGCCCTGGGAAGAACAGTGCCCCGATCTTCCTCCAGTCCGCCACGGCCTCAGGCGCGGAGAACGGACGACTCAGAGGCAGGCGCTTCAGTTCGACGGCAATGATCGGCATCGTCGAAAAAGCCGGACGCAGCGGCTTCGGAAGCTTGGCAATCGCCGCACGCGCCTTCAGCAGGTGCTCGGCCGCCAGGTCCGCGATTTGTCCGAGCGCCGCGTGCAGGCCCTCGCTCTCGGTGCCCGACAGGATCTCGCCGTCGGTGACACCATTCGCGCCGAGGATATCCATCGGCAGAAAAATCCGGCCCTTGCTGGCATTGTAGCCGAAAGCCCGGCTATGTCCGACCAGCGCATCGGCGACACCAAGATGTCCCGCTGCGTCGCCCGTCTCTATCTCGGCCCCGCCGTTCAGCACCATGGCCGCCATCTGGTAGAGCACCGACACCGTCTCCCCGGCATAGCCTTCGAAGCTCTGGCGGTCCGGCATCGGGTCCTGGTAGAGGTCGAAGCGCCGCGCCGCAATCAATCGCAGCAGCGGAACCGTTGGCAGGCCATAGCCCGCAATGACATCGAGCAAGGCAGCAGCGATAGGGTTCTGCCGCACATTACCGTGCCCCTCGCCCTTCAGCGCATCCACCCACCATTGCAGGCGGATTTCCCCCGCTGCCGGCTCCCGCGCCCGGTCGCGAATCGATGCTACGTCGGCGGAAAACGCAAACAGCGCCTGTATGGCGGCGCGAGGCGCTTCGGGCACGACGAGCGTGGCGAAGTAGCGGTTGCGGTCGGCTTCCTTCAGGAAGCTTGCGACATAGGTAGCCTCGTCAGCGCTCATCGCGCCGACTCGACCGCAATGAGTGCCGCAGCAACCGCGCGCTGCTCTGCCATCAGCACATTATAGGTGCGTACGGCACTGCCGGTGGACACCGCCTCGACAATGATGCCCCGTTCCTTGAGCGCTTGGCGCAATTGCGGGTCGAATGCGGCGATGTCGGGTCCAAGACCCACAAGCAGCACGTCGATCTGTTCGCTGGCGTCGAGCACCGGGGCGAGGCTTGCGAGACTTACTTCGGAAACACCCGATACCGGCCAGCTCCACATGCCGGTCGGCAGGCACAGGAGCGACCCGCGATGGCTGACTCCGCCGAAGCGGAATCCGCCATTGCCATAGGCATCTATCTGCACCTGCTGGGGCAGATGCCCCTGTCGGTCGCCGTTCATCACTTAGGTCGCGGCGCCATCGGCGCGGCGTGCCGCCTTTGCCTTCTCCCGGGCGGCCTCTTCGGCTTCGCTGCGCGGCTTCAGCCCGAAATAGATCAGGATCGGACCGCCGATGAAAACCGACGAGTACATGCCGAAGATCGAGCCGAAGGTCATCGCAATGGTGAACCCACGGATCGATTCGCCACCGAAGAACACCAGCGGAAACAGCGCCAGCAGCACCGTGAATTGCGTCAGAGACGTTCGCACGATGGTCTGGTTGATCGAGAGGTTGATGATCTCCGGAACCGACATCTTCTTGTATTTTCGGAGGTTTTCTCGAACTCGGTCCGAAATGACCACCGTCTCGTTGAGGCTGAGGCCGACAAGCGTCAGCACCGCTGCAATCGAGCTGAGGTTGAACTCCATTCCGGTGAATGAGAACAGGCCCACCGTCATGATCACGTCATGGGCGGTGGTCGTCACGGCGGCGAGGCCGAACTGCCACTCGAAGCGGAACCACACATAGATAAGGATGGCGACCAGCGAGACCAGAACCGCAATCGTGCCGTTGACAGCGAGCTCTCCCGACACCGTACCGGACACCGCCTCCGTACGACGCACTTCGTAGCTGTCGGTCTTCAGCGCCTCTGTCACCTTGGCAACTGCGGCCTGTTGTGCCGAGTCACCACCCGGCTGCAGCTGGATGCGCACCAGCAGGTCCTGCGCTGTACCAAAGCTCTGGACCTGCACTTCGCCAAGCGAGAGCGGCTCGAGGAGTTCGCGGACCTTCGCCGGATCCGCATCGCCTTCTGCAGTGTGCTGAACTTCCAGTGCCGAGCCACCGATAAAGTCGATGCCCAGGTTGAAGCCCCTCGTGAACGCCGAGCCGATGGCGAGCACGGTCAGTACGACCGACACGATGATCGCCACGCGCGACATCTTCATGAAGTCGATCTTCGTGCCATCCGGAATGAACCTGAAATGCTGGATTCGCAGCGTCTTGGGCCGGCGCACGCGGTACCAGATCGAAATGAAGAAACGCGTCACGGTGTAGGCGGTGAACAGTGAGGTCAGGATGCCGAGCCCCAGCGTCACTGCGAAACCCTGGATCGGGCCCGATCCGAGGAAATACAGCACGATGGCTGCGATAAGCTGCGTCAGGTGCGAGTCGATGATCGTGCCCCAGGCGCGATGAAAACCCGCGTCCAGGGACGCGAGAATCGATTTGCCCGCGCGCTGCTCCTCACGCATTCGTTCGTAAATCAGCACGTTAGCGTCCACCGCCACGCCGATCGTCAGCACGATACCTGCAATGCCCGGCAGGGTCAGCGTCGCGCCCAACCCCGACAGCGACGCCAGGATCAGCACGATATTGAGCACAAGCGCGACATTGGCGAACACGCCGAACAGGCCGTAGGCGATGACCATGAAGGCGAGCACGAGCACCGAGGCGATCACACCGGCCGTCAGGCCCGCACGGATCGAGTCGGCGCCAAGGCTCGGGCCGACCGAGCGCTCTTCCACCACGTCGAGGCTGGCAGGCAACGCGCCGGCGCGCAGCAGCACGGCCAGGTCGTTGGCGCTCTGTGCGGTGAAATTACCGGAGATCTGCCCCGAGCCACCGGTGATTGCCGTCTGGATGACCGGCGCGGTGATGACCTTGTCGTCGAGCACGATGGCGAAGCGCTTGCCGACATTCTTGGAGGTGATTTCGCCGAAGGTGATGGCGCCACGGGTATCGAAGGTGAAGCTCACCACCGATTGGCCGGTCTGCTGGTCGAATGCCGGCTGCGCGTTGGTGAGTGACTCACCGCCCAGTTCTACGTTCTCGTTCAGCAGTTCGGCGCCACCGTCTTGCCCTTCCATGATCACGTAGCCGGCCGGCACGCCCTGCGCCTCTGCCTGCGCAGCGGTCATGGTCGGGTGTACGAGATGGAAGGTCAGGCGCGCGGTCTTTGCGATCAGGTCCTTCAGCCGCGCGGAATCCTCGAAGCCCGGAACCTGCAGCAGGATGCGGTCCACGCCCTGCCGCTGGATGGAAGGCTCGGTCGTGCCCACCTGGTCGACACGGTTGCGGATCACCTCGATGGACTGCGCCACCAGCGACGACATGCGGTTGTTGATGCCATCGGGCGTCAGCGCCACGACGATCTTGCCATCCGCCGTTTCCGAGAAGGCCAGTTCCGGCACGCCGGCAATGCCGATGCCCGTGCCCGCGATATTGTTCTGCAGCTTCTCGATGGCCGCGAGGGCCGCAGCCTTCTGCGTCGGATCGGTAAGTTCGACGGTGATCGAGTCGGGGCCTGTCGTAATCAGGTTTCCGATGCCGTCGGCGCTGGCGAGGGCCTGCCGAACGTCACGCCGGAGGGTCTTGATCCGCTCGGTGACAATGCCGTCCTTGTTGACCTGCAGCAGCAGATGCGATCCGCCCTGCAGGTCGAGGCCCAGTACGATGCCAGGCTTGGGCAGCCATCCCGGCTGCAGATCCTTGGGCAGGAAGTTCGGGATCGCCATCAGCAACCCTATAAGGGAAACCAGGGCGATGATGGCGGTACGCAGAGGCGAGAATTGCATGCTGGATGGTGATCCCGTTTCGTGCCCCAATTGAGGCAGCGCGGCCCTTTCGGACCGCGCTCAAGCTTCAGTAATCAGGCGGGCCGCCGGCCCACCGTCACGAGTGTGGTCCGGTCATGCCGGCTTGTTGTCGTTTACGGGCGTCGACTTCGAGCGCACGTCGGCAATGCCCGAGCGCGAAATCTTCACGCGTGTCCCCTGGGCGATCTCGACTTCCAGGTCTTCGTTGGCAACGGCTTTGGTCACCTTGCCGACGAGGCCGCCGGTGGTCACCACGGTGTCGCCACGCGACACGGCTGCCAGCATCGCCTGATGGGCCTTCATGCGCTTCTGCTGCGGGCGGAAAATCAGGAACCAGAAGATCACCACCATGATGAGGATGGGGGCGAACTGGATGAGCAAGTCTGCTCCCCCCGGCGCCGCGGCCGTCCCTGTCGCTGCGGCCTGTGCAAAAGCGGGGGTAATGAACATTAGTCGGGCTCCTTGGATGCTGTCCGGCTGGGCAAAGGTGCACGACGTCAGTACGCGTCACCTTCGCAAAAAATCGCGCGGAATATAGTTGCGTGAGGTCAGGATTGCAAAGCCAATCGGCCTGCGGCAAAACGGGCGTCCACCGAAAAGGATAAGCCCTTGATGAGCGACGAACATTCCGCAGCGATCCTCGCCGAACTCGCCCGCATCGCCAAGGCCGTCGAGGCCCTTCAGCCGGTAGCGACAAGGGCTGCTCCGGATTTCTCCGCAGCCGAGGCCTATCACTGGGATGCCGCGTCGGACACCCTGATGCCGGTGAAGAAGGTGTCCCGTGTGCCCTTCGACCGCCTGCAGGGCATCGACGACGTTAAGCAGATCCTGCTCTCCAACACGCTGCAGTTCGCCCGCGGGTTCGCCGCCAACAACGCCCTGCTCTGGGGCGCGCGGGGCATGGGCAAGAGTTCTTCGGTCAAGGCTGTACACGCACATATCAACGCGCTTGGCGAGCCCGGCCTCAAACGGCTGATCCTCATCGAGATTGCTCGGGAGGATATCGAGGCCCTGCCCCGGCTCATGCGCCTCATCGCCCAGCAGGATGCGCGCTTCATCGTCTTCTGCGACGACCTGAGCTTCGACAAGGACGAGACCAGCTACAAGTCGCTGAAGACCATTCTCGATGGCGGCCTCGAAGGTCGGCCGGAAAATGTCATCTTCTACGCGACCTCAAATCGCCGGCATCTCATGCCGCGCGAAATGGTCGAGAACGAGCGCGCGACTGCTATCAGCCCCGGCGAGGCAGTCGATGAGAAGGTGTCCCTCTCCGATCGTTTCGGGCTGTGGCTGGGCTTCCACAATTGCGATCAGCCCACCTTCCTCGCCATGATCCGCGGCTATTGCGACGAGTATGGGCTGGAGATTTCCGATGAAAGCCTTCGCGCCCGGGCAATTGAGTGGTCGATGACGCGCGGAGCAAGGTCTGGACGTGTAGCCATCCAGTTTGTCCGCGCCTTGGCGGGTGAGCAGGGCAAGGCGATCTGAGTGCTTTGCATACGCACGCGTCTAGGCCCAAAGTCCGCTTCCGACTTCGGCGGCATTCCGTCATAATCCCCTGAAAATGGAGGGGAAAATGGCGGCATCTCATCAACTGAAATGGTCGAAGGGAGAGGCGACCGTCCTTTCGACGGCAGCCATGCTGTCCGATTGTGTCTTTGCCCTGCCAAGCGGCCAGTTCCGGCCCTTCGCCCGGGCGCCGTGGCTCGGCACGGTGGACGATCCGTCCATTGTGGGGCACTTGCGCGTCCTGGCTGGCGATTTTGTCGGGTTGCCCTTTGGTGCCGGCCGCCCGGTACCGAACGCCCCTCCTGTCTGGCGCGACCTGATGGTCCATGAGCCGCTCCACCCGATTCATGGTCCCGTGGCAGATGCCGATTGGGCCATCATCGGCGGAGACGACGAGCATGTGCGGCTGCGGCTCGATTACTCCGAGGACTCGCCCGTGGCCTGGGTCGAGCGCGAAGTCCGTGCCATCGGCGACACTCCTGGGCTCGAGTTCACATTCACCATCCACGCCCGCCGCGCGGCGCGCATCTCGGCCGGGCTCCACCCGAATTTCCGCCTTCCCGAGCGGCCAGGCCGCCTCGCCATCGACGCCGAATTCGCTTTCGGCCTGCTGCATCCAGGCTATGTCGGAAAGGATGGGCGGCAGGAATTCCACACGCTCGATGCCGTGCCCAATGGCGAGGGTGATATCACCATGAGCCGCATCCCGATTTCCCCGCGCATGGACCGCAATGTCCAGCTTTGCGGCATGAAGGGACCACTCAGGGCGCGCTGGCTCGATGAGGGTGCCGGCATCCTGCTCGATTGGGATCGGACATTGCTGCCCTCGCTGATGATCTGGCACACGGATGGCGGTATCGGCGGCGAGCCCTGGAACCATCAGTTCCGCGCCGTCGGGCTCGAACCCATTGCCTCGGCGTTTGACCTTCACACCGAACTTTCGGCTGGCAACAATCCAATAAATGCGCGCGGCGTCGCGACGGCTATCGAAATCGTACCAACCCGCCCGACCGTAATTCGCCACCGCATCATCGCGTTCTCGGAGTGATCAGCCGGCTCAGGCCGGCTTCACATGTTCGAACTTCCTGAAAACGGGTGCGGGAGGCGGCAATTGCGTGCCGGCCGGCAGCGCCGCACCCAGCGCGTCGGCCAGGGTTCGCTTGTCCGCCGGAACCGACAGGGCATCGAGGAACTTGGCTGCGGCCTCAGGCACGAGCGGCTGCGCCACGATCGCTGCACGGCGCACCACGTCGGCTGTCGTGGCGAGTATGGTGCCCATGCGAGGCAGATTGTCTTTCAGGCCCCAGGGTGCCTGCTCGGCAAAATAGAGATTGGCGGCGCTCAGCAGCGTCACCAGTTCTGCCGCCACCTCGTGCACCAGCTGATCAGCCATCGCTGCCTGCATCCGGCCGATCGCGGCCTTGGCAGCGTCAACGATCGCGGTATCCACCGTGTCCGGCACCGCGTCAGGCAGCAGGCCGCCGAAATTCTTCTGGATCATTGCCAGCGAGCGCTGCGCGAGGTTGCCGAAGTTATTGGCAAGGTCCGCATTGTTCCGATTGACGAATTTCTCGCGGCTATAGTCGCCGTCCTGCCCGAATATCACTTCCCTAAGGAAGAAATACCGCACCGGATCCGTGCCAAACTCGTCGAGTAGCGCATTGGGGTCCACCACGTTGCCGAGCGACTTCGACATCTTCTTGCCGTCGCTGGTGATGAAGCCATGGGCAAAGACGCGACGCGGCGGCGCTACGCCAGCGCTCATCAGGAAGGCCGGCCAATAGACGGTATGGAAGCGGATGATGTCCTTGCCGATCACATGGACATTGGCAGGCCAGAACGTCTTGAACTGATCGCTCGTATCGTTCGGGAACCCGACGCCGGTAATGTAATTGGTGAGCGCGTCGATCCACACATACATCACGTGGCCCGGCGCATCCGGCACCGGAATGCCCCAGTCGAAGGTTGTGCGCGAGATGGAGAGATCGCGCAGACCGCCCTTCACGAAGGAGATGATCTCATTCCGCCGCTCTTCGGGCGCGATGAAGTCGGGGTTGGCCTCGTAATGAGCCAGCAGCTTCTCGGCATAGGCCGACAGCTTGAAGAAATAGCTCGGCTCGCGCACCCAGCTGACTTCTGCGCCGGTGGGGGCGAGCTTCTTGCCGCCCTCCCCGTCTGTCAGTTCGCTTTCGTCGAAATAGGCCTCGTCCCGTACCGAGTACCAGCCCTCGTAGGCGCCCTCATAGATGTCGCCATTCTTCAGCATGCGACGCCAGATTTCCTGGCTCGACTCACGATGCCGGGCTTCCGTCGTACGGATGAAGTCGTCGTTCGAGAGATTCAGCCGGGCCGCGAGCTCTCGGAACCGCGCCGAATTGCGGTCCGCCAGTTCCTGCGCGGTGATCCCGAGTGCCGCGGCGGTCTGCGCCATCTTGATCCCATGTTCGTCCGTCCCGGTCAGGAACCAGGTCGACCGGCCCTCCAGCCGCGCCCAGCGAGCGATCGCATCGGTCGCAATCATCTCATAGGCGTGGCCCACATGCGGGTCGCCATTGGGATACGCGATTGCGGTCGTGATATAGAACGGGTCGGTCATGGCTCGGTGGGTACCGCGAACAGAAGGTGGTGTTTCCGGATGGCATCGAAGATGCCGATCAGTGTCTGCCGCATGTCGAGATTGTAGGTGTCGGCATCGGCCAGCGAAAGTCGCGCCTTGTCCCACAGCTCACTTGCCGAGTCCAGCTTGCGCCGGTCGGCTGACGGCGCTGCGGCGGCCGACCTTGCGTAGGTGGCAATGGCGCCGAAGATCATTTCTCGCGCAAAACCCATTTCCGCCCCATCCTTACCCGCCGCTAGCGTCTCGGCAATGGCAAGCCGCGCGGCAGCAGGCTGCGACGCGGGTTCCTCCAGCCACTCGGCCAGCGCGCCGAGTACGCCGGCATCAGCCAGTAGCAGGGCCTCGAAACCGCGCCTCGGTACACCGCCCGAGAGCGTAACGGCGCGGTCGAGTTCCGCCCGATGCGCCGGGAGTGCGGTTTCAAGGATAGCCCTTACATGCTGGTCCGCTATCGGGCGGAGTGCCAATGGAAAACACCGCGACCGTATGGTCGGCAGCAGGCCGCCCGGCCGGTGCGAGATCAGGATGAATGTGGTGTCCGCGGGAGGCTCCTCGAGAATCTTCAGCAGCGCGTTGGCTGATGCCGCATTGCAATCGTCGATCGGATCGATGACTGCCACGCGGTGCCCTGCACGACCCCGGGTCATGCGCAGCTCTTCGACAAAGCGGCGTACCTCGTCGATCCTGATGGCGCTGTTGAAGCCCTTGCCTGTGTCCCTTGGCGTCTTGCGCATGACGAACAGGTTTGGGTAAGCCCCCGCAGCAACCTGTGCCGCGATATGTTCTTCGCTTTCGTCCGACGTTTCGGTGAAAACCTTGCGTGCGAAGCGGAAGGCCAGTGTCGCCTTTCCGATGCCTCTAGGCCCGTGGATCATCACGCCCGACGGCATGCGACCCTGCGCAAGGCGGGCAAGCAGCATCGCCTCGGCTTCTTCATGGCCTTGCAGGTCGGAGCGGGTTTCAGGCAGGGGCACGCCGTCGAGCTGATCCGGCTCGCGCAGGTCCTCGCTCAATTGGGCAAGGTCCCGAGTTCAGGATATCTCCGCACGAGTGTGTCCCAGATTTCCTGCTCCAGGGCGTCCTCCTGCTGGTTTGCAGGCAGTACGACACAGCGCTGCGGGTTTGCGGCTGCAATATCGAGGAACGCCTGCCTCAGGCGTGCATGCCAGGTGAGATCTTCCTTCTCGAACCGGTCGCCGGTCTCGGCCAGAGCCGCCTCGATCTGCCGACTGCCGACACGGGCGAAGGCGACCGTGGGGTCCATGTCGAGCACGAACGTGAGATCGGGCTGGTGGCCATTGAGCGCCAGCGTCTCAAGCCCGCGGATCAGCTTTTCGTCCACGCCACCGGTCAGCCCCTGATAGGCACGCGTCGAATCATGGAAACGGTCGGAGATAACCCACCGGCCCTGAGCGAGGTTAGGCGCCACAAGCTCATTGACGTGGTTGAGGCGAGCCGCCGCAAACAGAACAGCCTCTGCGCCCGGTCCCCAGGCCTCGGAGCGGCCTTGCAGGATAAAGGCTCGCACCGCCTCTGCCGTAGGCGTCCCGCCAGGCTCGCGGGTGCGCACGGCCTCGATGTTGCCCCGGTTCAGCCGCACAAGCAGGCGCTTGACCTGGGTGGATTTGCCGACCCCCTCACCACCCTCGAACGTGATGAAGCGCGCGGCGCGCGGCGCGGTCATGTCGAGCATCACAAGGTCCCTGTTACAACCAGCCCAGCGCAAGTTCCTTGAGCGCGTCGGTCGCCTTGCGGATGATGTCGCCCTCTCCGACGTCCTCGCCGGCATAGAGCGGCGTGACCTGCACGAGCTTGCCGTTGCACATGACGTTGAGCTTAGCAAGTTCCTCGCCCTTGGTAACCGGCGGCAGGATCGGCGCCTTGTAGGTCACCGTCGCCTCCGGACACTTTTCCGCACCCTTTGGCAGGAACAGGTCGATGCTGCCCTTTCCAACCAGCGAAACCTGTGGGCTCGCCCCGCCATAGACGTCTGCGCTCGCAACGGTTTTGCCCTCGGGGTACACCGGCACCAGCTCGAATCCGCGCGTGCCCCATGTGACGAGCTTGCGCGCCTCCTCGGCGCGTTCCGACATGCTCTTCATGCCATGCAGCACGGCAATCAGGCGGCGTCCGGTAGCCGCAGTGGATACGACCTCGCCATAGCCCGAGGCCTCGGTATGGCCAGTCTTCAGGCCATCTACGCCAATGCCGACTTCCAGCAGGGAGTTTCGGTTGAGCTGCCGGATCTTGTTCCAGGTGAATTCGGTCTCCGAGAAGATCGGATAATATTCCGGGAATTGCGCAATGAGGAAGCGCGCGATGATCGCCAGATCCCTCGCGGTCGAGTACTGATCGGGGTCAGGCAGGCCGGTCGAGTTGACAAAGTTCGACCCCGTCAGCCCGATCTCCGCCCCCAATCGGTTCATCATCTGCGCGAAAGCGGGCTCGCTGCCGGCGATGCCTTCGGCCAGCGCTATGGCGGCATCGTTGCCGGATTGGATGATGACGCTGCGCACCAGATCTATGACCGGCACCTTGGAGTTCAGCACCGCGAACATTGTGGACCCGCCGGATGAGGCACCGCCGGTTCGCCAGGCATGTTCCGAAATGAAGAACTCGTCGGTCGGCTGCACCTTCTTTCGCTGCAACTCGTCGAACACGACGGCGAGCGTCATCAGCTTCGCCATGCTCGCCGGTTCTAGCCGCTCATCGGCGGCCTTGTCGAAGAGGATGGTGCCGGACTCATAGTCCATCAAGACGGCGAACTTCGCCTTGGTGTCGAATTCCTGCGCGGAAGCGCCACCCAATGGGGCAGCCATCGTCGCAATGGCAAGCAGCAGGATGGAGAGAATCTGGCGCAACTACGACCCCTCGATCGATCCGGGCAGCGCGCCCGGTGCGCCGCTCAGTATTAATAGAGAATGAAATTGGTGAAACCAAGTTCGCGTGCAAGCCGGGACACATCTTCTCGTTCCACGCCGGGCTTCAATTTTCCGAGCGTGAGGGATACGCCCGCGGGTGAGTCGATGCGGTCTACCGCGCCCAGATATGCAAAGCGCGCTCCGATCTCCTCTGCCTGCGCCGCGTCGGCATAGGTCCCGAGATCAACCGGCACCACTGCCGCATCCTCGACATTCAGCCTGCCGTCTGCGAGCGCTGCAGCGGCGCTGATGGCGTTATTGGTGTCGGTTGACAGCGAGTCAGCGGGGGTTTCCGCATAGCCGAACAGCGAGGTCAGCAGCCCGCCGATCACGTCGCCGCCCTGCGCCTTGCCCACGGATGCGAGGCGGGTATTGCCCTGTTCGAGCCGTGTAGGTTGGTTGACGCTGGCGAGCAGCATCCGGGTATCGTCGCCTTCGAGCGGCGCCGGTCCGATATACTGAACCTTGATATTGCCGATGCCCTGTTCTGCGTAGCCGAGGATTGCGGCCGCGCGATAACTCATGTCCATGACACGTCCGTGCAGATACGGACCGCGATCATTCACGCGGCAAACCATGGAGCGGCCATTGTCGAGGTTAGTCACCCGCACATAGCTGGGCAGCGGCAGCACAGGGCTCGCACAGGTTATGGCGGTCGCCGCGAATATCTCTCCATTGGCGGTAAGCCGCCCGTGGAAGTCCGCTCCGTACCAGCTTGCCGACCCTGTTTCGACATAACCGATGGGGTTCGCGATCGGCTCATAGGTTTCGCCGCGAACCACATAGGGCTGTCCGACGAGATAGCGACCACCACCGCGCGGCGGGTTCTTCGCCTTGGTAACGCGCGGTGACGCCTTCACCCCGAATTCCTTCGAGGTAAACGCGTCCCGCTTCACATGCGGAACATGGAAGCTGTCGGATGAGCACGCCGCCACGACGGGCGCGAGCAGGAGGCCAAGGATAAGCAGCCGGGCGGCCGCGCGGAGGTCGCGTTTAATCACTGCAAATCGCTGAGCTGGTCGAACTCAGGGCAAATTACAAGTTTCATCAAAAGCGCGAAGCGTTCCCGCACCATATGGTTTCCGCCGGCTTAATGATGCACCCGTGCCAGCAGGTTACCCAAGGCTTTGGTTACCGCTTCCGGGTTTTCCAGGGTGGACATATGACCGGCATCTGGAACCGTCACGAGTTCGGCTCCCGCAATGCCGGCAGCGATCTCGACAGCCAGTTCCGGTGGCGTCAGCCGATCACCCTCGCCCACAATCACAGTGACCGGGACATCGATGGTGTTCAGCGACGGGCGGGAATCAGGCCGGGCGATGATGGCCTCCTGCTGGCGAAGATAGGCGTCGACCCCAACGGAGTGCGACATCCGGGTATGGATGGCCCTGAGGTCATCCCGCCCCACATGCTGCTCATGCACTGCGAGCGTAAAGGCGTTCGACACCACGAGGCCAAACCGCCCTTCCCTCGCCAGCGTCATGGCAGAACGCCGTCGCTCGGTTGCCTCTGGCGCGTCCGGCCGTGCGGACGTGTCGACGAAGCCGATCCCGCGGACCCGTTCCGGCGCCTGCCTCCAGATCTCGAAACTCAGGTAGCCGCCCATTGAGATTCCAGCCAGAACAAAACGCGGCGGCGCCATTTCGAGAATGGCCGCGGCAATCTCCGCCATGGTCTCGCCCCCGCGCGTGTCGGCCACGGTCAGCGAACCATGCTGCCATAACCCGGCCAGTTGCGGCGCCCAGATCTCCGCAGTGCAGTTCAATCCCGGAATCAGGAGTATCGGCAGGCTCATGTTGGCGGTTCCTTCACCCGTCGGCTGCGATACTCATCAGCGAACCCGGATGCCCTTGCTTGCTCCGCTTGTCCGCATCATATAAAGATATCTTTATATCCCGAGTTCGCGCTCAGATTGCTTCGGGCGTATCCTGCCGCCCCCTCACATGGAAGTCGAGTAATGTCCGTGCCGCAAGTCACTGATGGAAATGGAAATTCCTTGCCGCGAGGCGAGGAGGTGAGGGCAAGCCTTCTCAAGGCGGCCAGCGAACGCATCCTGATCTTCGATGGCGCCTATGGCACCATGGTTCAGCGGCTGAAGCTCGGCGAGTCCGATTATCGCGGCGACCGCTTCAAGGACTGGCATATCGATGTGCGAGGAAACAACGATCTGCTCAACCTCACCATGCCGGATGCCATCCGCGACATCCATGTGCAGTACTACATGGCCGGCGCCGATATCTGCGAAACCAACACGTTCTCGTCCACGTCGATCGTCATGGCCGATTACGGCATGCAGGCTCTCGCCTATGAGCTGAATTTCGAAGGGGCACGCATCGCGCGCGAGGCCGCCGCCATTGCCGAGGCGAAGGATGGCCGCCGCCGCTATGTGGCTGGCTCGCTCGGGCCGCTCAACAAGACGGCCTCGATGTCCACCGACGTGAACAGCCCCGGACATCGCAGCGTCACCTTCGACGAAATCGTCGAGACCTATGCGGAGCAGATCAACGGGCTCATCGACGGCGGCACCGACCTGCTGCTGTTCGAAACCATCACGGACACGCTCAACACCAAGGCCGGCATATTTGCCGCGCACCGCATCTTCGAAGAGCGTGGCTACGATCTGCCGATCATGATCTCGGGCACCATCACCGATCTTTCCGGCCGCACGCTGTCGGGCCAGACGCCAACGGCCTTCTGGTACTCGGTGCGCCACGCCGACCCTTTCACCATCGGGCTCAACTGCGCGCTCGGCGCCAATGCGATGCGCGCCCATATCGCTGAGTTGAGCGACGTCGCCGATA
Organism: uncultured Devosia sp.; assembly: GCA_964414845.1. Lineage (GTDB taxonomy): Bacteria > Pseudomonadota > Alphaproteobacteria > Rhizobiales > Devosiaceae > Devosia_A. The sequence goes on from CAYPYV010000064.1 coordinate 14,987, forward strand.
CGCTGATCTGCGCCTATCCGAATGCCGGCCTGCCCAACGAATTCGGCGGCTATGACGAGACGCCCGAGATGATGGCCCGCCAGCTCGAAGGCTTCGCGCGCGACGGCTTCCTCAACATCGTGGGCGGCTGCTGTGGTTCGACGCCCGACCATATCGAGGCGATTGCGCAGGCCGTCGGCAAGTACAAGCCGCGCCAGGTCCCCGAGATCGAGCGTCGTCTCAGGCTTTCGGGTCTTGAGCCCTTTACGCTCACCGACGAAATCCCCTTCGTGAATATCGGCGAGCGCACCAACGTCACCGGCTCGGCCCGCTTCCGCAAGCTCATCACCGCGGGCGACTACACGGCCGCGCTCGACGTGGCGCGCGACCAGGTTCAGAACGGAGCGCAGATCATCGACGTCAACATGGACGAGGGCCTGATCGACAGCGCCGCCGTCATGCGCGATTTCCTCAACCTGCTCGCGGCCGAACCGGATATTGCCCGCGTGCCCTTGATGATCGACAGCTCGAAGTTCGAGGTCATCGAGGCCGGGCTCAAATGCGTGCAGGGCAAGGCCTTGGTGAACTCGATCTCGCTCAAGGAAGGCGAGGAGAAATTCATCGCCGCCGCGACGCTGGTGCGCCGCTATGGCGCTGCAGTCGTCGTGATGGCGTTTGACGAGCTAGGCCAGGCCGATACGTTCGAGCGCAAGGTGTCGATCTGCACCCGCGCCTATCGCATCCTCGTGGACAAGGTTGGTTTCCCGCCAGAGGACATCATCTTCGACCCGAATATCTTCGCGGTCGCGACGGGCATCGAGGAGCACGCCGGCTATGGCGTTGCCTTCATCGAAGCCACCAAGAGGATTCGCGAGGACCTGCCCCACGTCCATATTTCGGGTGGCGTTTCCAACCTCTCGTTCTCCTTCCGCGGCAACGAGCCGGTGCGCGAGGCGATGCATGCAGTGTTCCTCTACCACGCCATCAAGGCGGGCATGGACATGGGCATCGTCAATGCCG
>CAYPYV010000065.1:0-15945 GCA_964414845.1 uncultured Devosia sp.
GCTCCCGCCACGAAGAAGACGCGCTGGCAGCGGGGCCCTTTTGGGGCGCCATGCCATGCGATAGCGGCCCGGAAGGGGACGACTCCCCATCCGCCCGATCTCTCCCCGCCGAACCGTTCGTCGCGACTCCGCTTCCATGCGAGAAGATGGGGCGCAGTATACGCCGGGTCTTGGGGACGGGGATAAGTTTGGGGGATCGCGATCCTCACCGGCAAGGCGGTATCGGAGTCGAGCCTCTTGAAGGGGGGCCGTGACTGCGAAATCGAGACATAGGTGAAAGTGCAGGACAGGCAGCTTCAGGGCCCGCCCCTTACCCCGCGACGGTCAGCGCTCGTGCGTCCCAATCTGCGATGAACCCGGCAAGCGCGGACTCGGGCATGGGGCGGCCGAAATAGAACCCCTGCACCTGGTGGCAGCCGATGGCGCGCACCGTGGCCAGCTCGGCGGCGGTCTCGACGCCCTCGACAAGGCACTGGATGCTGAGATCGTCACACAGCGAGGCCAATAGCTTGACGATTTTCTGCGAGGCCGGGCTCTTGTCGAGCCCGGTGATGAAGCTGCGGTCGATCTTCAACCGGTCGAGCGGCAGCTCCTGTACCTGACGCAAGCTTGTATAGCCTGTTCCGAAATCGTCGAGCGAGATCAGCACACCGGTCTGCTTCAGCGTCTGCACGGCGTGGAGCAAGGCGCGGAAGTCGCTCAGGATCGCGGTTTCGGTGATTTCGAGATCTATGCGGCTGACCGGGATGCCGGCACTGCCGATCAAGCCCAGAATGCGATGCAGCGCGGCGGTGGTCGTCAGGTCCTGGATGGACAGGTTGAACGACAGCCTGAGATCGTCTGGCCATGCCGATGCGGCATCGAGGGCCTTGGACAACAGCACCGGCGTGATGGCGCCCATCGTGCCGCTTCGCTCCGCAATGGGGATGAACTCGGCGGGGCTGATGGTCCCCAGTTCCGGATTGTTCCAGCGCGCCAGCGCCTCGAAGCCGATGAGGTCCTCGCTCGTTGCGTCCACGATCGGCTGGAACTCGAGATAGAGCTCCCTCTCGAGATCGCCGGTCCTGATCGCCTGCTCGATGATGCTGCTGCGCCGGATCGCCTGCTCATCCTCGAGCCCGAAGAACCATGGACGGCCCCGACCGGTGCCATGCTTGGCCCGATACATGGCGTAGTCGGCACGCTCGAAGAGCTCCGCCCCGTCGGCCGCCATATCCGGATAGACGGCGAGACCGAGGGTGCCGGAAACGCGGACCATGCCACCGGGCAATTCGAAGGCCTGCCTGAGCGCGGTGCAGATCGATTCGCCGAGGTCGAGCACGGCGCCGGCATGTGCCTCTCCGAACAGGATGGCGAATTCGTCGCCGCCGAGCCTGAAGATATCTGCCCTGCCCCCGCATACGAGGCGCAGCCGATCCGCGATCATTTGCAGGAGCGCATCGCCGGTCGCGTGCCCATGCGTGTCGTTGATCGGCTTGAAGCCGTCGAGATCGAGCACACCGAGAGTAAGCGGCGTCGTCAGGCTGGCCTCGGCGACACGCTGGTTCAGCACGGTGAAGAAGCTGCGGCGGTTGGGCAAGTCGGTGAGGGAATCGATATTGGCCAGCCGGAAGTTCTCGTCGCTGAGCGCCTGGGTCTGGGCCTGGATGCCCTGGAGCTCGCGCCGGGACCGGACCAGCAAGGTGAAGTCGCGATAGTTGACCGACAGGATGGCCAGCATGGCGCCCGATACCATGGCGACATTCAGCGCCATGGCCTGGAAGATCTGGCTGCCGGTGGTGGCAAAGAACAGGATGAACGCGGTGTTGACCACCGCCGTGACGACAAAGGCCGCCGGCCTGAGATGGGTCAGGCAGAAGATGCAGCCGATCACGGTGATGGCCATGTAGAAGGCGATGTGGGCCTGCATCTCTACCGTGCCGAACGGGTAAAGCCCGATCGACCAGATGGAGAAGGCGGCGGCCAGGAGGCCCGAAAGCACGAAGGTGCGCGATAGCGCTGTCGCGGCCTTGCGCGGCTCAACTGCGTCGTTGCGGCGTCGCCACCATTGCACCACGCGGGTCACGCAGACCATGCTCAGCACCAACGGGCAAACCAGCGTCAGCCAGATCGGCGCAGCGTTCCAGTAGGTTGCCGACAATATCCAGGTATTGCTGACGAGGATGATGTAGAGGAGCGGAATCTGGCGCACGAAGGCGGCATATTGCGCCTTGAGCAACTCCGGATCGTCATAGGGTATGGCAAATAGATCCTTGAAGCCGCGTGTAACGGCCTTCCAGATGATCGATGCTTTGGCTCCCCACGACGGCATATTTCCACTCTGCTGCTACGGCAGTTTGGGCCAGCATCGTGGGGAATCGTTACAAATGTTTCAAAATGCCGCAAACTAGGCGGAAGAAGACCTGCATCAAGTGGCCTTTGCGAGGATATAGGCATCGATCCGCGCGACTTGCTGTGCGGTGAGGCGAAGTCCGAGCTTGGTACGGCGCCAGACGACATCTTCGCCACGGCGCGCGAATTCTTGGGTGAACAGCCAATCCACTTCACGGGCGGTCAGTGTCGCGCCGAAATCCTCCCCGAGATCGGCGGCGCTCTGCGCATCTCCCAGCAGCGGTCGGGCATCGGTGCCATAGGCCTTCACCAGCCGACGGGCCCATGCCTCGGTGAGGAAGGGATAGTCGCGCCGCAGCGCGGCAACCAGCGCCGACACTCCGTCATGCGGAAAATTGCCGCCGGGAAGGGGCCGCCGCGCCGTCCAGGCGCCGGCAGAGCCGGGGAAGAACGGCACGATCTTTTCAAGCGCATGCTCGGCGAGGCGGCGATGCGTTGTGATCTTTCCGCCGAACACGTTGAGCATCGGCGCGCCCTTGGTGTCGACGCTCAGGACATAGTCGCGCGTGGCCGCGGTCGCCGACTTGGCGCCATCATTATAGAGCGGCCTCACGCCGGAATAGGCCCAGACAACATCGTCGACAGTGACCGGCTGCTTGAAATAGCGGGAGGCGAAGTCGAGCAGGTAGTCGCGCTCGGCCTCGGAGATCTTCACGTCGCCCGGCGCACCCTTGTGGTCCTGATCGGTGGTGCCGATCAGGGTGAAGTCGTTTTCATAGGGGATGGCGAAGATGATGCGCCCATCCGTACCCTGGAAGAAGTAGCAGCGGTCGTGATCGTACAGCTTGCGCGTCACGATATGCGAGCCGCGCACGAGCCGCACGCCTTCGGTAGAGGGCACGGATGCCACGTCGCGGATGAACTCGCCCACCCACGGGCCGGCCGCATTGACCAGCATCTTCGCCTGATGCACCTGCCGCACACCGTCAGCTTCGGTGGTGACGGTCCACAGAGCGCCGTCGCGACGGGCTTCGACAACGCGGGTGCGGGTCATGATCCTGGCGCCGCGCTCAGCCGCATCCCGGGCATTGAGGGACACCAGCTTTGCATCCTCAACCCAGCAATCGGAATACTCGTAAGCGTGCTGGAAGCGCGGCTGCAGCGGCTTGCCGGCCGGGTCGCTTGCCAGATCGAGCGTCCGCGTGGCGGGCAGGATCTTGCGGCCCCCCAGAGTGTCGTAAAGGAAGAGACCGAGACGGATCAGCCAGGCGGGGCGACGGCCCTTCATCCAAGGCATCAGGAGACCGAGAAGCCGGCTCGTCGGCGTGTCGCCCTCGAAGCGCATGTCGGATGCGTAGGGGAGCACGAAGCGCATCGGCCAGCTGATATGCGGCATGGCGACGAGCAGGGTTTCGCGTTCCTCGAGCGCCTCGCGCACCAGGCGGAACTCGAAATATTCCAGGTACCGCAGCCCGCCATGGAAGAGCTTGGTGGAGGAGGAAGAGGTCGCCTGCGCGAGATCGCCCTGTTCGGCAAGCTTCACCGAGAGCCCACGTCCCACCGCATCGCGCGCGATCGCGCAGCCATTGATGCCGCCACCGACGACGAAGAGATCGACGACGGACGAGGAATCGACGGCCATGGCACCACTCCGGCTCCGCGCGGCCCGAGCGCCGCGACACAGATACGCAACGTCACTAGGCGCGACGCCCGTCACGGTCAAATGGAATGTTCGTTTGCTGCGCGAAAATGCGCGATTGTGACGAAAACGAAAGCCAGACTAGCGTTTCTGACAGAGAAACGAAGACTGCTGATTGCTTTGATGCTGCAATGGGCCTAGTGCGAAGCGTCGCCTCTCGGCTGTGCCCACCTCAAGGAGAGTGCAATGGCCCCCAGCCTGCGCCAGACCGAAATCGTCGAGATCGCCCGCCGCGAGGGGCGGGTGGAGGTCGAGGACCTGGCCCGACGCTTCGACGTGACGCTGCAGACCATACGCCGTGACCTCTCCGAGCTTTCAGGCAGCGGGAAACTGCAGCGAGTGCATGGCGGCGCCGTGCCGACCACGGGAGTCGCCAATCTCGGCTATGAGCAGCGCCGCCGGATGAACGAGGGCGCGAAGGCCGCGATCGCCAAGGCCTGCGCGGCGGCGATACCGGACAATTCCTCGCTTATCCTCAATCTCGGGACAACGACCGAAGCCGTGGCCGAAGCGCTCGCGGACCACCACAACCTCACCGTCATCACCAACAACATGAACGTGGCCAATATCCTGGTGGGCAATCCCAGCTGCGAGATCGTGGTGACGGGTGGCGCGCTCAGGCGATCCGATGGCGGGCTCGTGGGCGATCTCACCACCAGCATCATCGAGCAGTTCAAGGTCGACTATGCGGTGATCGGCTGCTCGGCGCTCGATCTCGACGGCGACATCCTCGACTATGACCTGGCCGAGGTGCGTGTATCGCGCGCCATACTCGGCCGCGCTCGCCGCCGCTTCCTCGTGGCGGACCACTCGAAGTTCGAACGCTCGGCGCCGGTCCGGCTCGGTTCACTCGCCGAGATCGACACATTGTTCACCGACCGGGCCCTGCCGGAGGATGTCGCAGCCCGCTGCGCTGAATGGGGCACGAGAGTGAGCGTGACCGACTAGGCGTCCCCCTGGGGCGGGCGATGGGGCGCGTACCAGCCAAGTCCATCGCTTGTGCCGGCGAGGGGACGGTATTCCGCGCCCACCCAGCCATCATAGCCGACCCGGTCCAGCGCCGCGAAGACGAAGGGAAAGCTGATCTCACCGGTGCCCGGCTCGTGGCGGCCGGGGTTGTCGGCCACCTGCACATGGGCGATGCGGGCCTGCAGCCGCAGAAAGCCGGGCATGAGATCGCCCTGCACCACCTGCATGTGGTAGAAATCATATTGCAGCCAGAGGTTTGGGTGATCGACCAGCGCGGCGATGCGCTCGAAATCGGCGGTGGAATTGACGAGGTAGCCGGGCATGTCGCGCGGGTTGATCGGCTCGAGCAGCAGCCGGATGCCGTGTTCGGCCAGGGCGGCGGCGGCGGCGCGCAGATTGCGAACCAGCACGGCCTCTGCATCGGCGCGGGCGACGCCCGGCGGCAGGATGCCTGCGAGGCAGTTGAGCCGGGTGCAGTGCGTGGCCTTCGCATAGCGGATGGCGGTTTCGATGCTGTCGCGGAACTCCGCCTCTCGGCCGGGGAGACCGCCGAGGCCGCGCTCCCCCTTGTCCCACGCCCCCGCCGGGAAATTGAACAGCGCCTGTTCGAGCCCATGGCGCGCGAGCAATTCGGCAATCAGCTCGGGCGGATGATCATAGGCGCCGACATATTCCAACGCCCGGAAGCCATCCGCCGCCGCGGCGGCGAAGCGCTCGAGAAACGGCAACTCGGGATAAAGCATGGAAAGATTGGCGGAAAAGCGCGGCACAGATGTATCCCCTTTTCGACATAGGCTACGGTGCCGCCGGGATAGAGCAAGAGGGAACGCCGCTTGGCCTTCACGCTGCGCCAGCTGCAATATTTCGTCGCGGTCTGCGAAACGCAGACGATTTCGGGCGCGGCGCAGAACCTCTCGATCTCGCAGTCGGCGGTCACCGACGCGATCAAGGAACTCGAGGGCGACCTGGGCCTGGCCTTGTTCGAGCGGCACCGGCGCGGGCTGACCCTCACCAATCGCGGCCACCAGTTCTATCGGCATGCGCAGCGTATCCTCGCGAGTGTTTCGGACGCGCGGCGCGCCTTCTATGAAGAACCGAACGCGGTGGCAGGCACGCTGCATCTGGGCGTCACCTCGCTCGTGGCGGGCTATGTCCTGTCCGACCTGCTGGGGCGCTATCGCCGGACCTATCCGCGGGTGGAGGTGACGGCGCTCGAGGACAATGGCGACTATCTGGAGCACCTCCTGATCGGCGGTGAACTCGACGTCGCGGTGATGATCATGTCGAACCTGCGCGAGCGGGTGGCGCTGCAGGCGGAAATCTTCGAGACGTCGCCCTACCGCCTGTGGCTGCCGCTCGGCCATCGCCTCGCTACCATGGAGAGCATCGAGATCGGCGACATCGCGCGCGATCCGCTGATCATGCTCACGGTCGACGAGACCGAGGAAAACACCGGCAGGCTGCTCGCGGCCTTCAATACCCGCCCGCATGTGGCCTTCCGCACGCGCTCGGTGGAGGCGGTGCGCAGCCTCGTCGCAACCGGCGCCGGCATCGCCATCCTGCCCGACCTGATCTACCGGCCATGGTCGCTCGAAGGCGACCGGATCGAAAGCCGCGATATCTCGGGCACCCTGCCGGTGGTGCAGGTCGGCATGGTGTGGCGCAAGGGCTCGCAATTGTCGCAGGCCGCGCGCGACTTCATCGGGCTTGCCACTGCGCCGAGGCAAAGGGATTGACCACGCTGCGCCGTCGCGTCTGACCCGTGATCGCGCCAGCGCGACCAAACTGCCCTGGTTCATCGTCGCGCCAACGCGGCTGAATCGAACAATTCGGTATGGTATCGATTTTTCCGATGGCAGGCTTCGGAACAATGCGTTTGCCATAAGGTGACAAGAAAATAAGCTCATTTTCCAGCCGCCTGCCGTTTGGGCAGACGAGGTTGCCGGGCGAGGGGTTCGGCAGCAAAACCAATCTTGGAGGGAATGTGCGATGAAGCGGATTATTCGGTCCACCGCGGCCCTGTTGATGACGGGCCTCTCGGCAGGAAGTGTCGTGGCGCAGGACATGCTGCAGTCGCTGGGCGCCGGCGAAGGCGAGGTCTCGATCGTGGCCTGGGCTGGCTATATCGAGCGCGGCGAGACGGACAAGAACTTCGACTGGGTGACCAAGTTCGAAGCGGATACGGGCTGCAAGGTGAGCGTGAAGACTGCCGCCACCTCGGACGAAATGGTTGCCCTGATGAATGAGGGCGGCTTCGACCTCGTTACCGCCTCGGGCGATGCGTCGCTGCGCCTGATCGCGGGCAAGCGCGTGCAACCCATCAACACCAAGCTGATCCCGTCCTGGTCGACCATCGACCCGCGCCTCGAGAGCGCACCGTGGCACACGGTGGATGGCGTCCATTACGGCACCCCCTATGTGTGGGGCGCCAATGTGCTCATGTACAATACCGAAGTCTTCAAGGACGCGCCGCCGACCAGCTGGAACGTGGTGTTCGAGGAAACCACGCTGCCAGACGGCAAGTCGAACAAGGGTCGCGTGCAGGCTTACGACGGCCCGATCTACGTGGCCGATGCCGCGCTCTACCTGATGACCCACAAGCCGGAACTCGGCATCACCGACCCCTATGCGCTGAACGAGGAGCAGTACAAGGCCGCGCTCGATCTGTTGCGCGTACAGCGCACGCTGGTCGGCCGCTACTGGCATGATGCGTTCATCCAGATGGATGACTTCAAGAACGAAGGCGTGGTCGCGTCCTCTTCCTGGCCGTTCATGGTCAATGTGCTGAAGGCAGAAGGCGCGCCCGTGGCATCGACCTTCCCGGCCGAAGGCACGACGGGCTGGGCCGATACCACCATGCTGCATGTCGACAGCCCGCACCCGAACTGCGCCTATATGTGGATGGAGCACTCGCTCTCGCCCAAGGTGCAGGGTGACGTCTCGGCCTGGTTCGGCACGGTCCCGTCGGTTCCGGCCGCCTGCAAGGGCAATGCGCTGCTCGGCGATACGGGTTGCGCCACCAATGGCGCCGACGACTTCGACAAGATCCGCTTCTGGCGGACCCCGACCGCCAAGTGCGCGACGGGCGAATGCGTGCCCTATTATCGCTGGGTATCGGACTATGTCGGCGTGATCGGCGGCCGCTGATCCTTCCATCCGGCGGCGCGGGGACTACCTGCGCCGCCTATCCCGCTCCCGACCTCGCTGCGCCATGCGCGCGGGGGACGCGCAGCCCCCTGATACCAGCCACAGGACCGCAATGACCAAGGCTGTCTCGCTCCAACAGGTATCGCGCCATTTCGGCAGCGTGCGGGCCATGGACGATGTCGACCTCGAGGTCGCGCCCGGCGAGTTCTTTGCGATGCTCGGGCCATCCGGGTCGGGCAAGACCACCTGCCTCAGGTTGATCGCCGGCTTCGAGCAGCCGACATCCGGCCATATCAGCATTTTCGGGGAGGCCGTCGAAGGCGTTCCGCCCTACCGGCGCAACGTCAACACCGTCTTCCAGGACTATGCGCTGTTCCCGCACATGAATGTGCGCGACAATGTCGCGTTCTCGCTGATGCTGAAAAAGATCGACCGCGCCGAACGCTATCGGCAGGCAGAGGCCGCGCTCGAAATGGTGCGGCTCTCGGGCTATGGCGACCGGCGCCCGGGACAATTGTCCGGCGGACAGCGACAACGCGTGGCGCTCGCGCGCGCCATCGTCAACAAACCCAAGGTCCTGCTGCTCGACGAACCGCTCGGCGCACTCGACCTCAAGCTGCGCGAACAGATGCAGGAAGAACTGAAGGCCCTGCAGAAGCAGCTTGGCATCACCTTCATCTTCGTGACCCACGACCAGGGCGAAGCGCTGTCCATGGCGGACCGCGTCGCTGTATTCAATGCCGGCCGCATCATGCAGGTCGGCACGCCCGAGGAAATCTACCGTCGCCCGCTGACCCGCTTCGTCGCCGATTTCGTCGGCTCTTCGAATGTGCTGCCGCCGGATTTCGTCGAAAGGCTGAGCGGCGCGAAGAAATGGGCGAGCCTCAGGCCAGAAGCCATTTCCGTGCAGAGAACACCCGGCCCGGATGCGCGGCTTACGGGCACGATTGCGACGCGCAGCTACATGGGCTCGGTCACCCGGCTCGGCATCGACATCGACGGGCTGCGACTGACCGCCATGGTGCCCTCGGCCACCGACCTGCCGCAGGAGGGTGAACCTGTCAGCGTCGGGTTCGGCAACGACGCCCTGCACCTGATGGAGAGCGACGCGTGACGGCGATGGCCGAAACCGCCGGCGCCATCCTGCCAAACCGCCGCGGGTGGCTGGGTACGCTTTCGGACCATTTCTGGCGAAAGCCGGGGCTGCTCATCTTCCTGATGGTGCTGCCGGCCGTGCTCTGGCTCGGCATCGTCTATCTCGGATCGCTGCTGGCGCTGCTGATCCAGAGTTTCTTTTCGATCGACGAGTTCTCCGGCCTCATCAATCACGAATTCACCCTCAAGACCTATGCCGAGCTGCTGCGCCCGCAGAACCTCGACATCATCGTACGCACGGTGCTGATGTCGGCGCTCGTCACCATCGCCTCGGCGATCATCGCCTTCCCGATAGCGTATATGGCGGCCCGCTATGCGCGCGGGAAATGGAAGGCGCTGTTCTATCTCGGCATCATGCTGCCGCTCTGGGCCAGCTATCTGGTCAAGATCTACGCCTGGAAGCTGATCCTCGCCAAGGAAGGCATCCTCAACTGGCTGTTCGAGCAGTTGCATCTCACCTGGCTGCTCGAGGCCTGGCTCGCCATCCCGGTGATCGGCGGCAACTCGCTGTCGATCAGCTATACCGGTACCTTTCTCGTGTTCCTCTATGTGTGGATGCCGTTCATGATCCTGCCAATCCAGGCGGCGATCGAACGGGTACCGACCAATCTGCTGGATGCTTCCGCAGACCTCGGCGCCACGCCGCGCCAGACCTTCTGGAAGGTGATCCTGCCCCTGGCGCTGCCGGGCGTGATTGCCGGCTCGATCTTCACCTTCTCGCTGACCCTGGGCGACTACATCATCCCGCAGATCGTGGGGAACTCGCAGTTCTTCATCGGGCAGGCGGTGTACTCCCATCAGGGCACGGCCGGGAACATCCCTCTGGCCGCGGCCTTTACCGTGGTGCCCATCGTCATAATGGGCATCTATCTGTGGCTCGCCAAGCGCGCGGGGGCGTTCAATGCGCTCTAGGCGAGATCCCGGCGACAAGGGTGCCCCGCTCGGCCTGCAGGTTGCGGCCTTTGCCGGGCTGATCTTCATGCTGGCGCCCCTGGCGCTGATCTTTCTCTATGCGTTCTCTACGGAGGATCGCACCTATCAATGGCCGCCGCCGGGCCTGACGCTCGAGTGGTTCGCTGTCACCTGGGGCCGGCCTGATGTCTGGGAAGCCCTGATATTGTCGGTGCAGGTGGCCGCCATTTCGACCGCTATCGCGCTGGTGCTGGGCACGCTCTGCGCCGCCGCCGTTTCGGGCACGAAGTTCTTCGGGCGCGAGACCATCTCGCTGCTCGTGATCCTGCCCATTGCGCTGCCCGGCATCATCACCGGCATCTCGCTGCGCTCGGCCTTCAACCTGATGGATATCCCCTTCTCGTTCTGGACCATCATCCTCGGGCACGCGACCTTCTGCATCGTGGTGGTCTACAACAATGCAGTGGCGCGGTTTCGCCGGCTGCATGGCTCGCTGATCGAAGCGGCGATGGACCTCGGCGCCGACAAGTTCCAGACTTTTCGGCACGTCATATTGCCCAATCTCGGCACGGCGTTGCTGGCGGGCGGCATGCTGGCCTTTGCGCTCAGCTTCGACGAGGTGATCGTCACCACATTTACCGCCGGACAGCAGCAGACCCTGCCGATCTGGATGCTGGAAGAACTCATCAGGCCGCGCCAGCGGCCCGTCACCAATGTCGTGGCGATGGTGGTCATCATCGTCACCTTCCTGCCCATCCTCGCTGCCTTCTACCTAACGCGCGGCGGGGAACAGACCACCGGCGGCATGGGCAAATAGTACTGGGAGAGAGACCATGGATATCGAGATGCTGATCGGGAGCCGCTTCGAGCTTGGCACCGAAACCGAGGAGCAGGTGCTGAACCCGCGCTCGGGCGCGCTGATCAAGCCGCTTGCCGAGGCCAACCCTGCGCAGATCGATGCTGCGGTCGCTGCGGCCGAGAAGGCCTTTACCGCCTGGTCGCGCACCACGCCGCAGCAGCGCTCGAACTATCTGCTGCGCATCGCACAGGCCATCGAGGACGACGCGGACGCTTTCGCCGCGCTCGAGGCGCTCAATTGCGGCAAGCCGATCAATGCGGTGCGCAATGACGAAATTCCCGCGATCGTCGATTGCTGGCGCTTCTTTGCCGGCGCGGTACGCAATGTCCACGCCATGGCGGCGGGCGAATACCTGCCCGGCCATACCTCGATGATTCGCCGCGACCCGATCGGCATCGTCGGCTCGATCGCGCCGTGGAACTACCCGCTGATGATGATGGCGTGGAAACTTGCCCCGGCCATCGCGGGCGGCAATACCGTCGTGTTCAAGCCTTCCGAGCAGACGCCGCTTACCGCGCTGAAGCTCGGCAGGCTGTTGGCCGATATCCTGCCGGAGGGCGTGGTCAATATCGTGCTGGGCCGCGGCGCGACGGTGGGCAATGCGCTGATCAACCATGCGAAGATCAACATGGTGTCGATCACCGGCGACATTTCCACCGGCAAGAAGGTGCTGGAAGCCGCCGCGAAATCGGTGAAGCGCACGCATCTAGAACTCGGCGGCAAGGCGCCGGTGATCGTCTATGACGATGCCGACCTCGATGCGGTGGTGAGCGGGCTCCGCACCTTCGGCTATTACAATGCCGGGCAGGATTGCACCGCCGCCTGCCGCGTCTATGCCGGCGAAAAAATCCATGACAGGCTGGTGGCGGAACTGAGCGCGGCCGTATCGACGCTGAAGTTCAATGAGGCCGACGATACCGTCAACGAGATCGGGCCGCTGATTTCGCGCCGTCAGCGCGACCGCGTGGCGAGCTTCGTCGAGCGTGCGGCGGAACTGCCGCATATCGAGGTGACCACCGGCGGACATGTATCAGGCGACAAGGGCTTCTATTACGAGCCGACGGTGATCGCCGGTGCGCTGCAGACCGACGAGATCGTCCGTCGCGAAGTCTTCGGCCCGGTGGTGTCGGTGACGCGGTTCTCGGAGCCCGAGCAGGCCATCCAATGGGCCAATGACAGCGACTACGGCCTCGCCTCATCGGTCTGGACCAAGGATATCGACAAGGCCATGCAGACCGCGGCGCGGCTGCAATATGGCTGTACCTGGATCAACACCCACTTCATGCTGGTCAACGAGATGCCGCATGGCGGGTTGAAGCAATCGGGCTATGGCAAGGACATGTCGGTCTATGCGCTCGAGGACTATACCGCCGTGCGCCACATCATGATCAACCACGGGGGCTGAGGCCCCCGCCCGCCTCTACTGGAACCGCTCGATCGAGAAGGCGTCGGCCGCCATGTCGCGGCCGAGAAGCAACCCAGCCACCATCCGCGCCGTGACGGCGCTGAGGGTCAGCCCCAGATGCCCGTGCCCGAACGCGAAGGCGATGCGATTGTCTCGCGGGTGCAGCGAGATCACCGGCAGCGAATCCGGCGTGGAGGGCCGGCGGCCCATCCATTCCGTCCCGCCCTCGGGGAGCGACGGGATATAGCGCCGCATCTTTTCGCGCATGGCCCTGGCGCGGCCGAAATTCGGCGCAGTCTCGGGCCGGGCGAGTTCCACCGCGCCGCCGACCCGCAGGCCGTCCACGAGCGGCGTGGCGATGAACCCGTGATCGGCGAACCCGATGGGCAGCGGCAGGTTCCAGCCCAGATCGGTATAGGTGGTGTTGTAGCCGCGCTCGGTTTCGAGCAGCACCTTGAGGCCGAGCTGGCGGACCAGATCGCGCGACCAGACCCCGGCGGCGACCACGACCCGATCGAAGCGCTCCGACCCGGAGGCATTGACGACATAGACGCCGTCGCCCCGCTGCTCCACGCCGATGACTTCCGCCGCGACCCGTCGCCCCCGGTTGGCCGCGAAGGCCTGATGGGCGCGGAGGATGGCGAGAGGGTTGGCGGCGGTCCAGTAGATCGGCTGGTGCAGGGCGGCGTGGAATGCGCCCTCGGCCTGGGGCACCAGCATCCGCGCCTCGGCAGGCGTCAGCCGCTGATAGTCATAGCCCAGCGCCGCCTTTGCCAGCCCCGCCTCGTGAAGCGCCGAGGCGATGGAGGCCTCGGTGTCATGCAGCGAGATATAGCCAGTCTGACGGAGGTGCCCCTCCAGTCCGGCGATCCCGGCGACGGCGAAATGATCGGCAAGCGCGGTGGTCATCAGCTGCGTCAAGGCGGCGCGAGCATGTCGGCCATGACCGGGCGTGGCATGGGCGAGGAAGCTCAGGAGCCAGGGGGTAAGTGCCGGCAGGTCACCCCAGCGCAGTGTCAACGGCCCGAGCGGATCGAGCAGCCATTTCGGCACGGCGGTGAGCACGCCGGGGCTCGCGATGGGCGCGATTTCCGGCAAGGCAATCAGCGCCGCATTGCCGGCCGAGGCCGGCAGGCCCTGCGGCTCGCGCTCATAGACGGTGACGTCGTGGCCGTCGCCAATGAGCCAGGTCGCGATCGAGGACCCGATTATGCCTTGACCGACGATACCGACCTTCAGCATTACCTGCTCATTCCCTTGAGGCTGATCCGCGCGCTGGTATCGCGGGCGATGTAGCTCTGGATCTGCCGCACGATCTGCACGGCGTGGCTGGCCGCCAGATCGTCGGCCAGGTCGGCATCCTGCGCGAGGATGGCCGCCACGATCGCCTCGTGCTCGTCGACATATTGGCGTGGCAGCTTGTCATCGAAGGACTGGTAATAGAGCCTCAGGATGCGGCGGCCTTCGTCGAGCAGCCGCGAGAACAGCTGGGTGAAATAAACATTGCCGCCCGCCTCCGCGATGGCGACGTGGAAATCGCGATTGGCCTGGATCATGCGCAGCGCATCGCGCGCCTCGACGGCAGTGGCATAGGCCTCCTTGAAGGCATTGATGCGCACCAGATCACCCTCGGAGCGGTGCACCGCCGCGCCGCGCGTGGTGACGCGATACATCAGCGTCAGCGCCTCGAAATAGACCGGCAGCCTTACGAAATCGATCGCCGAGACGATGGTGTTGCGGTTGGGCAGCGTCGTCGCGAGCCCTTCGGCAACCAGCCGCACAAGCGCCTCGCGGATAGGCGTACGCGACATGTCGAACTGCTCGGAAAGCTGCACCTCGTCGAGCGGGCTGCCCGGCTCGAGGGTCAGGTCGAGAATGGCTTGCCGCACCCGCTCATACACGGTTTGCGCGCCGGAACCGCGCACCCGTGCCGGCGTGATGGACTTCAGTTCGACCTTGGCAGTTCCGCTCGACATGTTCGCCCTCGGGAAGTGGAGATCAAGCCCTAGCGTGAAGGGCGGTTTCGCTCAATGTCGCCGTTGCCTGCACTGCCGCCACGCACCGGAATCTCTCATGACAATAGGAGGGAAGCGATTTGTCGGCAACCTGTCGACAAGCCGATTGACAGATTTCGCGCGCCGGTCTGATAAGGAGGCGACGCGACGAAGGAGTGGACCATGCGCTGGCGGAAGACGGCAACTCTGGTGGAGGCCCATGCCGAGGGCGAGGTCGGGCGGATCGTGACCGGCGGCGTCATCGACGTGCCGGGCGCAACCATTGCCGACAAGCTGCGCTACCTCAACGAGACCGACGATTCCCTTCGTCGCTTCCTCGTGTTCGAGCCGCGCGCCGCCGCGCAGATGAGCACCTGCCTGATCTTTCCGCCGACGGTTCCTGATGCCGATGTCGGCTTCATCATCCTGCAGGGCGACAAGGCGCACGCCATGTCGGGTTCGAACTCGATCTGCCTCACCACCGTGCTGCTCGAAACCGGCATGCTGGAGATGAAGGAGCCGGAGACCATCGTCCGCATCGACACTGCCTCGGGCGTCGTGACGGCCCGTGCCACCTGCCGCGACGGCAAGTGCGAGCGCGTGACGCTGACCATGAACCCCTCCTATGCACATGAACTCGACGCCTGGGTCGATGTCGAAGGCTATGGCCGAATAAAGGTCGATATCGGCTATGGCGGTATATTTTACGCGCTGATCGACCCCGCGCAATTCGGCCTTGAGATCGTGCCGGAACAGGCACGGAAGCTGGTGGCGGCGGGCTCGGCGGTGCACCGCGCGGTGAACAAGCAGATGCGCATCGAGCACCCGGAGATCGAGGCGATCAAGGGCATCAGCTACACCATGTTCGTCTCCCACAACGAAGCGGGCGAACTGAAGGGCGCGACCATCATGCCGCCGGGCCGGATCGACCGCTCGCCCTGCGGCACCGGCAATTCGGCGCGGCTCGCGGTGGCGGCGGCGCGCGGGCTCGCGAAGCCCGGCGATGTGTTCACCGCCCGCTCGATCATCGATTCCACCTTTACCGTGACTCACGCCGGCGAAGTGACCGTGGCAGGAAGGCCCGGCGTGCAACCGATCATTTCGGGGCGCGGCTGGATCCACGGTATCCACCAGATCGGACACGATCCGAGCGACCCCTACCCGCATGGCTATGCAGTATCCGACACCTGGGGCGACGCGTTCGACCTGATGAACTGACGACGAACTGTCGAGCCC
Organism: uncultured Devosia sp.; assembly: GCA_964414845.1. Lineage (GTDB taxonomy): Bacteria > Pseudomonadota > Alphaproteobacteria > Rhizobiales > Devosiaceae > Devosia_A. The sequence continues at coordinate 15,708 of CAYPYV010000065.1, forward strand.
TATACTGCGATTGACTTGCGCAGCGCGTATGATGCAAAATACGCGCACATTTCTACAATAATACACAGGACATAGCAGATTGCCTGACACCCAGTATTGCCCAATCCCGCCTGAAGACCAGGCCCATATGGACCGTCAGCGAGATTGGGTGCGGGGCCACTACAACCCGGAATCACAGAGCAAATACGATACGACGGCCGGTAAAGTCCGGATCTTGGGAGCTATCCTCAGCAACAAG
>CAYPYV010000066.1:0-4621 GCA_964414845.1 uncultured Devosia sp.
TTTACGGGAGAGGGTGCCCGAAGGGCGGGTGAGGGGAGCACCTTGCGTAGAATTACTACTGTCTGTCAGTGACTTAGCGCAAGCGGCACCCCCCACCCGGCGCTATGCGCCACCCTCCCCCGCAGGCGGTGGAGGGAACCGACTGAGGGTTCCATGCGAGGGAGGTGATCAGGCCCTGCGAGCACAGCTCTCCGGGCGTTCTGACCGCGCAAGGCTCCACCGGAGCCTTGCCAAAAGCGGTCCTCTCGATCAGGCCCTACGCGCGTAGCGCTTCGGGCGTTCTGACCGCGCAAGGCTCCACCGGAGCCTTGCCAAAAGCGGTCAGAACTCATTCCAATCTTCTTTGACGGCTGCGTTGCCGCGGGTGAGGTAGGTCTTGGCGGCGGATTTGACCTTGTCCTGCAGGGCCTTGATGCCGCGGCCCGGCTGCGGCTTGGTAGCGGCCGAAGCCGTGCGGGCAGCAGGTGCGACGCGGCGGGCCTCGGCGGCCATGGCAGCGCTTTCGGCGAGGGTGAAATTGGCGACCACCTGGTCGAGATGCGCTGCCTGCGATTCCGTTTGCTCGATGGCGGCGTTGGTTTCTTCCACGAGGGCCGCATTGTGCTGGGTCATCTCGTCGAGCTGGCGAACCGCGGCGTTGACTTCTTCGATCGAGTTGGCCTGCTCGCGGCTTTCGCGCGCAATGCCCTGCAACAGATCCTGGTTGCGGCGAGCGCCATCGAGCATGGCCTCGAGCTTGTGCGCGGCCTCTGCCACGAGGCGCGAGCCGCCGGAAACCTCGACACCGGACTGGTCGATGAGTGCCTTGACCTCTGACGAGGCTTCGGCGGCGGACTGTGCCAGGCGACGCACTTCGACCGCCACCACCGCGAAGCCCTTGCCGGCCTCGCCGGCGCGTGCGGCTTCCACCGAGGCGTTCAGCGCGAGGAGGTTGGTCTGGAAGGCGATATCGTCGATCAGCCCGATGATGTTGGAAATCTTGCCGGACGACTGGGTGATCCGCTCCATGGCCTCGGTGGCGCGCTGCATGACGGCGCCACCTTCTTCGGCGGTACGGGACACATCGGCGGCATTCGTGCTCGCGACCTCGGCGCGCTTGGCGTTTTCGAGCACGGTCGCAGCAAGCTGGTCCATGGTGGCCGAAGTTTCCTCGATGGTGGCGGCCTGCTTGGTGGTGCGCTCGGAAAGATCGTTGGCGCCGGAGAGGATTTCACCGGTGGCGGTGCGGAGCGAGCGCGAGGTTTCCTTGAGGCTGGATACTGCGCGGGTCAGTTCGTCGGCTACCGCGTTGGTATCGTTTTTCAGCTGCTCGAGCGCGCCCTGATAGCTTCCCTCCATGCGCTGGGTGAGATCAAGCTTCGCGAGGGCGGCCAGCACGCGGCCGGTATCGGCGATGGAGCCATCCATCAGCGAGATCAGGTCGTTGATGCCCTTGGCGAGCGTGTTGAGCTCCGCATCGGCAAACCGGGTCTCGATGCGGCGGGAGAAATCGCCGGCGAGCGCAGCGGAGACGACGTCACCGAAAGCCTGCTGCAGGGAGCGCATCATATCGAGGCGCTCGGCGCGGCGCTGGTCGGATGCGCGCTTCTCGTCCTCGGTCATTTGCGAGATGCGCGAGGCATTTTCTCGGAACACCTCGACGGCACGGGCCATGCCGCCCATTTCGTCGCGCGCTGTGACATTGGGCACATCGACATTGAACTCGCCCTTGGCGATGCGGCCCATCAACGCCGTCATGCTGGATATGGGCTTCGAGATCACGCTCGAACCGAACCAGACCAGCACAAGACTGACGACAAGCAATGCGATACCGGCAAGTATGCCCATGTTCCGCATCTGATCGACATTGGCATAGAGGGCGTCTCGCGGGATGAGCATGGCCATCGTCCACACTTCGTCGACGCCCCGGAACTTCAGAGGCGCGGTGACGGCGAACTGGGTCACGCCGGATGGGTCGACGAAAACCTGCCCCTCTGTCTGCAGCTTGGGATTGAGCAGGCCCTGGGCGATCTCCTTGGCAAGGGGCTGCCCGATCAGCGCAGGATCGCGGCTGGCAATCCAGTGATTGTCGTGGGAGATCATTTCCACGCTGCCGACGCCAAGCGGCCGGATCTTCGACATGGCGTCGGCCACCATCATGAGGCTGATGTCAGCGGTGACGATGCCGATGGGCTTGCCATCCCGTCGGATCACCGTGCTGGTGGTGCTCATCAGCACGTCCTTGCCGGCAATCGGGTAGATGTAGGGTGGCGTCAGGAGATCGCGGTTTTCCTTGATTGGCTTGTCATACCACTCGCCGGTGCCCGCTTCGGGACGCATGTCGAGCAGTTCCATGTTCACGCCCGAAGGGCTGTTTGTGAAATATGGGACGTAGCGCCCGGTAGCATCGGAATACTGGTGACCGATAGCCGCGGCATCGTTGCCATCGACTGCGTTTGGCTCGAAGGCCAGAGTCATGCCGACAAATTCGGGATGGGCCGCAACGGCCGCCTTGACGATCTCGCCGAGTTGGTCCCGGCTGACGGGCTGCGTCTTGAGCGCGCCCTCGACGGCTGAACGCACGGCGCTGGTGACCGCTATGCTTCCGTTGATGGAGTCCACCGCCTCGGCAGCATAGCCTGCAAGCATGGAACGAGCCCTCGCCTCGGCTTCGGCGCCGGCGGTGGAGTACATGAGGGCCAGCCCGCCGGCCACGATGCCGCCAATGGCAATGGTCAGGAGCAGGCCGACGGCCAGCATCAGCTTGAGGCGAATGGAGACATCCTGAAACTTCATCACGCGCGGCCTTCGGGTGTTCGAGCGATGGAATTAAGTGCGTGACCAGAAAATACGAAGGACTGCTTAAGCCTGGCTTAAGCAGTCCCCATGAGCTTCGTCGTGAAGGCTAAGGTCAGAACTCGGACCATTCCTCTTTCACGGCAGTATTGCCGCGACTGAGATATGTCTTTGCTGCTGCCTTGACCTTCTGCTGCAGCGCCTTGATGCCGGTCGGGCGCGGCGCGGCAGGTGCCTGCTGCACCCGGGCGGGCGCCTCATAAACTTCATCATCGGAAATATGGAAGACGGCGACGATGCGATCGAGATCAGAGGCCTGTGCCTCGGTCTGCTCGATGGCGGCATTGGTTTCTTCGACCAGCGCCGCGTTATGCTGGGTCATCTCGTCGAGCTGGCGGACGGCAGCGGTGACTTCCTCGATGGAATTGGCTTGCTCCTGGCTGCCGCGCGCGATGGATTCCATCAGCTGCGTGGACGCGTGGGCGGCCTTGAGCATGGCTTCGAGCTTGCCGGCGGCATCGGCGACGAGGCGCGAGCCGGAATTCACCTCGGTTGCAGACTGATCGATGAGCGCCTTGACCTCAGAGGACGCCTCGGCGGCGGATTGCGCGAGGCGACGGACTTCCACGGCGACCACGGCAAAACCCTTGCCGGCTTCGCCGGCGCGAGCCGCCTCGACCGACGCGTTGAGCGCAAGCAGGTTGGTCTGGAAGGCGATGTCGTCGATGAGCCCGATGATGTTGGAAATCTTGCCCGAAGACTGGGTAATGCGCTCCATGGCCTCGGTGGCCTTGCGCATGACGGCGCCGCCTTCCTCCGCGGTATGCGAGACATTGCCGGCGGCCTTCGAGGCGTCGCGGGCACGCTCGGCATTGAGCAGCACGGTCTGCTCGAGCTGCTCCATGGTGGCGGAGGTTTCCTCGATGGTGGCCGCCTGCTTGGTGGTGCGTTCGGAGAGGTCGTTGGCGCCCGACAGGATCTCGGAGGTGGCGGTCTTGAGGGCGCGGGAGGTCTGCTGCAACTGGCCGACGATTTCGACCAGCTTGTCGGCCACGGCATTGGTGGACGACTTGAGGGTACCGAAGGCACCCTGGTAGTCACCGGTGATGCGGCGGGTGAGATCGGTATCGGCCAGCGCCGCAAGCACATGGCCGGTTTCGGAGAGGCCGCGATCGACGGTGGCGACGAGTTCGTTCACGCGGTCGGCCAGGATGTTCAGCTCCTGATCGGCGAAGTCGGCGGCGACCCGGCGGCTGAAATCGCCGGCAATGGCGGCATCGACCACCTCGCCGAAGGAGCGCTGCAGCGACTGCATCATCTCGGCACGATCCGTACGGCGCTGCATGGCGGCCTGCCGCTCGCTCTCGGTCATCTCGGTGACCTTGAGGGCATTCTCCTTGAAGACCTGCACGGCGCGGGCCATGTCGCCCAGTTCGTCGCTGGCTTCGGCGCCCTTGACCTCGGTTTCGAGCTGGCCGGCGGCGAGGGATCGCATGGTGGAGGTGAGGCGGGTGATGGGGCGGCTGAGGGACCGCGAGAAGAAGAGCGCGACCACGGCGGCGGCTATGAGCAGCGCGCCACCGACCATCAGCATCATGTTGCGCAGCTGCACGACGGGCGCCGTTGCCTCAGCCTCGCTGATGGTGGTGACCACAGCCCATTTGGCACCATGGAACTCGACGGGCTCGGCCGTCGCGATCATCGGCATGCCGCGGTAGTCGGTGGTCAGGCCCTGTGCCGGCGTACCGTCGAGAGCCGCAGCAACAATGGGATTGTCGTAGGTGGTGGCGAGCGTGTCATCGGCTTCGGAGAAGAGTGAATCCGATCGGAGCAGCCGGTCGGTGCC
>CAYPYV010000066.1:4721-15891 GCA_964414845.1 uncultured Devosia sp.
ACCGAATAGACGAGATTGCCCTTGGTATCGAACAGGTAGATGTCGCGGTAGCCGCGCCGCTCGGCCTGTGCCCGGAAGGCCGGGTTCACCTTGGAGTGGGAGAAGTCATAGTTCCACTTCTTGCCCGAGGTGTCGGCGGGAGTGTCGAGCTTCTGGCGTTCGCCGGCCGGGTTGGGGTTTTTCTCGATATAGTTGGCGCGCAGGGTGGCCACCGGATCAACCGGCGGCTTGGAGGTGGCGAACTGGCCCCAGCCGATGGAGAGATCGCGCAGCGTGGTCTGCACGCTTTCGGCGGCCGCGGAATTGACGAGGTCCTGCTCGACGCTGGCGAGATAGGACTGGAAGGCCTTGGCCTTTCCCGTGGAGACGGTGCCGATCTGCTGCAGGCTCAGCCGACTGACGATTTCGGACCCGATCATGTAGCTCGAGATGCCGACACCCGCGCTGACGAGAAGCGCGATACCGACCATGGCCAGCGGCAGCTTCTGCGCGATCTTCAGCCTCAATGCAAAACCCATCACGGTCACCTTTCGAAGAGACTCTCATGCGTGTGGGAAATGTCAGGACCAGCGACCACCTCCACGGCCGATAGCCCAAACGCGCCCATCCCCCTGACGCGGACAATACGGCGCCATACTAAGGCGGCGGCGTTAATGCCGACTTACGGCTGCAATCGATTGCATCGCGGATTCATGCCCGGATAGCGTCGCCATGGCGCAGAAAAGCGAAAGGGCCGCGTTGCGCGGCCCTTCTGGCGAAGGCTGTGCCTGGGACCCCTGATCGGACGATCAGGACAGGGTACCGATGACCGCCTCGATGCGCTTCTTCATGGTCGAGGCGTCAAAGGGCTTGATGATGTAGTTGTTGACGCCCGACGAGATGGCTTCCTTCACCTGCTCCTTGTCGGAGCGCCCGGTGGCCATGATGAAGGGCATGGCCTGCGTCTTGGGGTGCTTCCGAATGACGCGCAGGAGGGTCAGGCCGTCGATATCGTCCATGTTCCAATCGGAAATGATGAGATCAACCGTGCCCTTCTCCAGCTTGCCGAGCGCGTCGCGCCCGGACTTGGCCTCGATGATATTGGTGAAGCCAAGCTGGGTGAGAATGTACTTACAGATGCCCCGCATCGACTGCTGGTCATCGACGATCATCACGCTGACTGCACTTGCCTTCGGCATTACCGCTCACGCCTTCTGGACCAAAGAGGCCTCGCCGGGGTGTCCCGGCCGCCTCGAAATGACCCTAGGAAAAATCCGTTACCAATCCTTCAATCCGGACCAGACTATGCCGCCGATCTCAACCGCGAGAGGGCGGAAACAAGGCGACCGGCGATGGCTTCGACCGGGGCCTGTTCGACAACGGCCCCCTCCTCGAACGCCACGCGCGGCATGCCGTAGACGAGGGCGGAGCCTGGACTCTGCCCAATGGTGAAGGCGCCGGCTTCGCGCATGCGCTTCAAGCCGGTGGCGCCATCGCGCCCCATGCCAGTGAGAATCACTCCGACTGCCATGGGCCCGACGGCGCGAGCGACGGATTCGAACAGGACGTCGACGCTGGGCCGGTGGCCGGAGGCGAGCTCATCCTGCGAGAGGCGGCACTTGAGCTGCCCGGAGCTGCGCTCGATGCGCAGGTGATAATCACCGCGCGCCACATAGGCGTGACCGGGAAGGAGCTGCAGCCGATCCTCGGCCTCGACAACCTTGAGATCGGTCAATTCGTCGAGACGGGCGGCGAAGCGCGTGGTGAACCCGGGCGGCATGTGCTGCGCGATGACCACGGGCGGACAATCGGAAGGGAGCTGACCGAGCACGACACGGATAGCCTCGACGCCACCGGTGGAGGCGCCGATGGCAACCAGCGAGCCCTGCGGTGCGGCGGCCGTGCGGATATGGACGACCGGCGGCGCCGCCTTGAGCGCGCGGCCCTTGACGTCGGAATGCGCGGCGGCCCGCACCTTTTGCCGCAGGTTCTCCCCGAAGGCATCGAGTCCGCCGGCGAGCGTGGCGTTGGGCTTGGCGACGAAATCGACGGCACCGAGCTCGAGCGCGAGCAGGGTTTCGGACGCGCCCTTGGTGGTGAGGGTCGACACCATGACGACCGGCAGCGGGTGCAGCCGCATCAGCTTGTCGAGAAAGGCGAGCCCGTTCATGTTGGGCATTTCGATGTCGAGGGTCAGCACATCGGGGCTGAGATCCTTGACTTTCTGGCGCGCCTCGATCGGATCGGCGGCAGTGCCGACCACAACCATGTCGCCGTCGCGCCCGAGGGTGCGGGTGAGGACTTCACGGATCAATGCGGAGTCATCTACGACCAATACCTTGATGGTCATGCTGCATCCCTCGTCTTGTGCTGGGCGCGGGCCTGATAAATGGTTTTGCCGACAAGGCGGAAATTGTCGCCGCCGGCGCCGAGATTTTCCGAATGGCCGATATAAAGAAAGCCATCGGGGACAAGGATGGCCCCGAGGCGCGAGAACAGTGTCGCCTGGGTCTTCTTGTCGAAATAGATTGCCACGTTGCGGCAGAAGACCGCGTCGAACGGTCCGCGCATCGGCCACGGATTGTGCATGAGATTCAGCTGCTTGAATGCAACCAGCTGGCGCGCGGCGAGCGGAATGCGGACATTGCCGCCCCCGGCATCCTCGAAGAGCCTGGCCCGCTCCGCCGAGAGGCCTGAGAGTTCGGAGACCGGATAGAGCCCGGTCGCAGCCTTGGCGACGACCGTGGTGTCGATATCGGTGGCGAGGATGCGGAAATCCCAGCGCTTCAGCTCGGGGAAAGCGTCGAGCAGGGTGAGCGCGATAGTGTAGGGCTCCTGCCCCGTCGAACATCCGGCGGACCAGATGCGCAGCTTGGGCTTGCCGCCCATGCCCATGCGCGGCCGGCGCTGGATGAGATCACCCACATAGCCGACCAGATGCTCGAAATGATGATCCTCGCGCCAGAAGCGCGTGAGATTGGTGGTGAGAGCGTTGACGAAATCCTGCTGATCATCTGCCGAGCCATGACGCTCCAGATAATCGAGATAGTCGTCGAAGGAATTGAGATCGAGCCCGCGAACCAGCTTGGAGAGGCGGGAGACGACCAGCGTGCGCTTGGCGTCGGACAGCGAGATGCCGGCCTCGGCGTAGACCCTTGCCTTGACCCGGGCAAACTCCCGGTCGCTAAGGGCGAATTCCCCCGATTCCATTGCCTCTCCTCATGATCCCGTCAGTCGGCACGGCGCCGCGACGGCAGTTGCAAAGCCCGCTGGGCCTCGGTCCCCAGTGCGCTGACGCTGCCCCCGACACGGGCGATTGCCCCGCTGCCGGATTGCAACGCTCCGGTCATCATGTCCGCTTCATTGCTTAGATTCTCTAAATTCCCACCCAACTCGGCGAGGATATTTTTGAGCTTAAGTGCGTGATCGGCAGAATACCCGGCCTGCTCGCGCGAGCGGCCGACCAGATCGCGAATCTCCCGGGTCGCCTTCTGTGTCGCCTGGGCAAGGGTGCGAACCTCGCTGGCGACGACAGCGAAACCGGCGCCCTTGTCGCCGGCGCGCGCGGCCTCCACCGCGGCATTGAGGGCCAGCAGGTTGGTGCGAAAGCTCACATCCTCGACCGTGGCGACGAGCCGATCGATCTCGGCGGTGGTCGCGCTGGCGCCCGAGGCAGCAGTGCGGGTTTCCTCTGCGCCAAGCGCGGCGGCTTCGGCGAGGCGGCGGGCTTCGGCCTCGAGCACCCTGACGGCGCGGGCGCGCTGCTCGCCGAGGACGAAGGCGTCAGAGGCCGCGGCGAGGCCTTCTCGGCCGCGATCGGCGAGTTCGGCGAACGTGGCGACACTTGCTCGGTAGCGGTCGATGGCCTCAAGAATGGCGCTGAGCTTCGCCTCGAGGCGCTCGACCTGGTGGGCGAGATCGTCGCGATCCTCGTAGAGCAGCCCCTGCATATCCTGCAATTGCGCGAGGCGCCGGGCGAGCGGCGAGGCCACGGCCAGATCGGATTGAGCGATGGGCTGACCGGCAAGGAGTGCGTCGCAGGCGCGCCCGGCGGCAAGCTCGGACCGAACGAGTTCGGCCAACAGGACTTCAGCAGGGGTATCGGCGAATGCCGGCAGGCGACCACCAGCGCGGGCATCGCGAATGGAGGCGACGACGCCGGGCGCGATCCGATCGCCAAGCGGCGTGAACAGCACCAGGTGCCGATCGGACGCGAGCGCGAGGCGGTCGAGCCGGGTCGGATGGCCGGCAATGGCATGGTCCCCCGCCGGGGCCCCGAGCAGCGCGCGATGCGCATCGGATAGGCCGGCGGTTTCGACGACGACGCCACCGTCGGTATCGACAAGGGCGGCGGCAATATCGAGCGTGGAAAAGCCCTGCCGAATCACGTGAGCGCGCTCCAGGCGGCCGTGGATGCAGCGGGCTATCGCTTCGATGGAGGTTGGATCGTCGCCGGGCTTGAGGCCGACGGCCTGACCGAGCAGTGCGAGACGCCGTTCGGCGGCAAGGCGGTCGCGACGGGCGGAGACGAGGCCGAATACGAGCGGCAGGACAATGGCGGGCAGCGCGATGGCGAGGCCAGGCATGCTCGGGCCGAAATGCGCCATGCCTGCGGCTGCGGCAGCTGCGCCGGCGACCCAGACCAGATGGGCAAAGCGTGCCATGACGCCCTGACGCAGCATTGAAAGCGAATCCCCAGAGCGCACGCGCGCCGTTGGGGAGAGGCTAGCCCGCTATGGTTAACCAATGGTCACCGCATGGGGCGGGCGGTAAGGGGCGGTTAAGGGGACGGCAGTCGGCGGCCTTTCCCTCTATGTCGGGACTCGCCCCCTGTTTGCGGGGGAGGTGTGATGAGCGCTCCTGCAAAGCTCCGGTGGCGCTCAGCCGCGAAGCACGCATATCCGGGTGTGCCGGCGGGCCGTAGCCGTCAGGCGGGAGAGGGAATCCCGACTGATGGAATAGGGCGTCCCGACTTTGAGCGCGGCGGCAAAGCCGCGCCGCCTCAGAACAATTCGATGTCGTCCGCGGGCGGCTTGACCACCGTACGCCGGCTCTTGGCCACCGCGATTTCCTCGTTGGCGATCGACTGGTTGGCGCTGTTGTCGAGGCGCTTGACGAAGGCACGGCCGGTGGCCGGCTGGAACATGACCCGGCGGGCATAGGTGCCGCCGAGATCCTCGCCCGCGACGGGATAACCTTCATCGGCAAGGAACTGGCGCACGAATTCGATGTTCTTGGCGCCGACATCGTCGAGGGCGGGGTTGATCTTGCCGCCGCCGAAAATCTTGATCTCGAGGTTCTGCTTGCGGCCGGTGCCACGGCTCAGCACCTTGTTGATCAGCTGTTCCATGGCGAAGGCACCGTAGCGCGCAGACGCGCCGTAGCGATCCCGCGAGGAACCCGACTGCTCGGCCAGAAGGAAATGATTCATGCCACCGATATTGGCGACCTTGTCGCGAATGCAGGCGGAAACGCAGCTGCCCAGCACCGTGGAGAAGGTGACGTCGTTATCGGCGGATATCAGACAATCGCCCTGGTGGACGGTTGTGACGACCCCGCGGTCGAACTCAGTCGGCAAAGAACTCGGAAGACCCATCGGCGTGATGACCTCGCATTGCCTACCATGGATAGGACCAAATCGTTAGCTAAGCGCTAACCACGAGGCTGGTGGTCGATCAGTCTTTTGAAGCGATGCAAGAAGGTATTCAGAATTAGCCGCTAAGGTCGGGGTCAGATTGGGGGCCCGACTCTAGATGACACTTCATAAGCTCTCGCGAGAACTCGAAGAAACCGCGAGACAGACCGCCGTGATGGTGGATGGCGTTATCCAGGCGCTTGAACTGCTGTCCGAGCGCGGGGTACCCGCCGAGGACGCGCGCCGTGAGGCCGTGAACATCATGGTGCATGCCCTGCAGGGGCAGGACCGCATAGAGCAACGGCTCAGGAACATGGCGCATGCGGTGCGTCAGTTTGCGCTGCTGCCGGCCGATGCGACCGAGGAAACCTACGCGGAAATCTGGGCCGGTCTGGTGCTCGATGAATTGCGCGTGCCGGGACTTTCGGGCACCGCGACCCACCCTTCGCATGGGGACGCAGAGCTGTTCTGAGCATTTCACGTTTCAAATGAAACGGCGAAACGTTCCGGGTCCTTGTTTGGTCGCGCTTTCGAACCGGAAAAGCCGTGCAACTTTTCCTGAAAGCGCTCCAGGCTCAAGCCATCCGTTTGGTCGGGCGAATAAAGGCCGGAGCGCAAGCTGCCGGCCTTTGTGCATCGTGTGGCCTGCTCGCGAAAAAGTGATTAGATTCGCCGGGGTGTGTTAAGCGCGGCCAGCACCTCAACTGGCGCTACGGCGTGGGCTCGAAAGCCAATTGCGGGCGGCGGCGAATGCGGGGATTTCGCTTGCCGGCATGGGACGCGCGAGCAAATAGCCCTGAAGCGACGCACAGCCCAGATCGCCCAGGATGCGGGCATGGACCTCGGTCTCGACGCCCTCACCCAGCACCTCGATGCCGAGCGCACGACCGATATCGACGATGGAGGCGAGGAGGCGGCGCTGCGCCACCGATTCGACAATGGGCTCGACCAGTTGCCGGGCGATCTTCAGCCGGCGCGGCTTCAGCTGCATGAGCGAGACGATGGAGGCATAGCCGGTGCCGAAATCATCGATCTCGATGTCGATGCCGAGATCCTTGATCTGCTCGATGTTCCAGCGGACCATCTCGTCGGTCTCGTCGAGAAAGATGGATTCCACCAGTTCGAAGGCAATCGTGCCCGGCGCGATGGCCAGATGGCGCAGCGAGGCGATCAACTGATCGTCCTGCAGGCGGCGGGCGGAGACGTTGACCGAAACACGCGGGACCACGAGCCCCATGGCGCGCCACCTGGCCATGGCGGCGAGCGACTGCTCGAGCACCAGCCGATCGATGGTGGCGACGACGTTCAGATCCTCGGCGACGTCGAGGAAGGCGGCAGGCGGCAGTAGGCCCTCTGTGGGATGGTTCCAGCGGACGAGCGCTTCGGCGCCGATGATCTCGCGGGTACGGGCATCGAATTGCGGCTGGAAATACGCGACGAACTGGCCGGAATCGAGCCCGTTGAGGATTTCGTCGGCGACGCGCTTGGTGCGGATCACCTCGGCTTCGAGCGCCCGGTTGAAGAACTCGAAACGGTTACGTCCGCGCGACTTGGCGCGATAGAGCGCGATATCGGCATTGATGAGGAGACGGCGTGCGTCCACTTCGCCATGTTCGGCGGCGATGCCGACCGAGACGCCAAACCGGCACTCGTGGCCGCTATAGATGATCGGCCGCCGCATCTCGCAGACGATGGCATCGGCGATCTCGGCGAGCCGCGCCTCGTTGTCCGTGTGGCAGACCATGACGAATTCGTCGCCGCCGATGCGCGCGACGAAATCGTCGGGATTTTCGTCGTCACGGACGCGCGCCCGCAGGACATCGGCGACATGCACGAGCATGGCATCGCCCGCCGCGTGACCGAGGGTGTCGTTGATCTGCTTGAAGCGATCGAGATCGATATGCAGGAGCGCGAGGGCGGGACCGTCGCCGGCTCCCGGACCTGGATGGTTCTGCAGCCACTGATCGAGGAAGCGGCGATTGGGCAGCCCGGTGAGGGAATCGTGCAGCGCATTATGTTCAATGCGCTGGCGGGCGGCCTCGAGATCGGCATTGCGCGCCTCGCTCAGGCGGTTGGCGAGGCGCAGGTTTTCGTTGAGCGCGGCGTCGGCCGAGACGTCCCAGTTGACGCCGATCATCTTCCGGCCGCCCTCGGGCTCGGCATAGACGGCCCCGATGGCGCGGATGTGCCGGGTGATGCCTTCGGGTGTCACGATGCGGAATTCGGAGTGATAGCGACCATCGCCATCGATAGCGTGGCGGAACTCGCGAAGGGCGCGCTCGCGGTCGTCGGGATGCACGGCGAGCCGCCACGTGGTGTAGGTGGGCGCGGCGCCGTGCGGGACGCCGTAGAGGGCGCAAACCCGCTCGTCCCAGGTGATATCGCCGGTTTCGAGCACATACTCGAACACGCCAACCTCGGAGGTATCGAGAGCGAGCTTGAGCCGCCGCGACAGGCGCACGAGTTCGCGTTCGCGTTCGCGCAGCGCGACATGGTTGCGTTGCCGCTCGGCAATCAGCATGCCGGCCACGAGAATCGGGCCGGTGACGAGCAGTCCGATGAGAATGAAGCCAGCCCAGATCCAGCCGGAGGTCGGCGCCGACGTGGGCCAGCCCCCGATTGGCCGGGCATAAATGCGCCAGCTGCCCATCGGCAGGATCACGTCAGCGGCAACCGGCTCGCTGGCGAGGATATCGGGACTGCCGAAGAAGAGATCGCGCCCCGCGCCGGAACCATCGCGCCCGGCAATGGCGATTTCGAGGGTCTTTTCGGCCTCGAAGACGCCGCTGGCGGAATAGAGACGATCGACGTCGATGACGGCGGCCAGGAGGCCCCAGAAGCTGCGCTCGGGGCCGGTGCCGGTAAAGACCGGGAAGCGGGCAACGAAGCCGCGGCCGCCCTGGACGAGATCGACCGGACCGGCCAGCACCATGTTTCCGGTGAGGCGGGCACGCTCGGCAGCCTCGAACTGAGCCGGTGTCTTGCGATAGTCGAGCCCGATGGCCTTCTCGTTGCCGAGCAGCGGATAGACCATGGAGACGACCATGCCCTTGGCCACGGCGATGTTGCGCAGCTGGGTTTCGGTGGCAAACACGCGCTCGGCCAGGGCTTCGAATCGAGCCGCATCCATCTGAGGCTCGGTCTCGATCGTGGCGAGGAGCCCGCGCACCAGCTGGATATTGCCGGCGAGATTGCCCTCCAGCCGCGCGCGGACCAGGCTGACCTGTTCGGCCACGCTGGCGCGCAACTGCTCGCGGTAAATGGCGAAATTCTGCGAGACGGCGTAGAAGGCCACGACCATCATGATCGAGAATGTCAGCAGTGCCGGGATCAGAATCGGTCGCCAGGACCCGGTTTCTGTGGCTTGAACTGATGGACGGCGGCGCACGTCGCTCTCCCCTGCCCCAGACTTCTGTCAGGACGCCGGGACATTATTGCGCGTTGCGCAGTTAATCGCATCCTACGAGCCGCCGGCATCTGGGCGGATGCTTTACCGGCGGTGAAGACTAGAATGAGGGAAAGTACAGTGCGTGCTCAGACGACCCGGGCGCGGCGCCTGTAGGCCGGCCGATCCCACTCGGCGGTGCGCAGGATTTCGGCGAGTGTGCTTGCCGCGCGGGCGACATCGGCATGGCGCAAGTAGAGCGGGGTCAGGCCGAAACGCAGGATATCGGGTTCGCGGAAATCGCCGATGATGCCGCGCGCGATGAGCGCCTGCATGACAGCATAGGCCTCGGGGTGGCGAAGCGAGACCTGCGTGCCGCGCCGTGCCGGATCGGCAGGGGTCAGGCATTCGAGCGGCTGCCCCGCGGCGGCGAGGGTGGTGAGGAAGATGTCGAAGAGCCTGTCAGCCTTGGCCTTTACCAGCCCGAGGTCGACGCCTTCGAAGGCATCGAGCGCCTTGTCGAGCGCAGAGAGCGCGAGGATGGGCGGGGTACCGACGCGCATGCCGTCGATGCCGGCCGCGCGCTGGTAGGTTTCGGCGAAGGCGAAGGGCGCGGCATGGCCAAGCCAGCCTTGCAGCGGCTGCTGGTAGGTATCGAGATGCCGCGGCGCGACATAGACGAAGGCGGGGGCACCGGGCCCGCCATTCAGGTACTTGTAGCCGCAACCGACGGCGAAGTCGGCTTCGGCCGCGCCAAGATCGACCGGCAGGGCACCGGCGGAATGCGCGAGATCCCAGATGGCGAGGGCGCCGGCGCGGTGCGCAGCGGCGGTGAGCGCCGCCATATCGTGCCGGGCGCCGGTGCGGTAATTAACCTCGGTCAGCAGCAGCACCGCGGTGTCGGCGGTCAGCGCAGCCGGCAGCTCGGCCGCAGAAACCGCGCGAACTTCATGCCCTGCGCCCACCAGCTGCGCGACTGCGGCGGCCATATAGGCATCGGTGGGGAAGTTCCCTGATTCCGTCAGGATGACGCTGCGGCCAGGCCGCAGCCGGAGCCCCGCGACCAGCACCTTGAAGAGGTTGATGGAGGTGGAGTCTGTGGCAACCACAGTGCCCTCGGCTGCTCCGATCAATGGCGCGATGCGATTGCCCACGCGTGCCGGCAGGTCGATCCAGTCATGCGTGTTCCAGGATCGGATAAGGCCCTCGCCCCACTGGGCTTCGGTGACGGCAGCGACATGCGCCGGCACATCCGCGACCAGCGCGCCGAGCGAATTGCCGTCGAGATAGATCACATTCTCCGGCAGGCGAAAGCGTGCGCGCATGGGCCCAAGCGGGTCGGACGCGTCCAGAGCGGCGAGGTCGGCGGGGGTCAGCATGCACTCGGTCTAGCACGGCAGGCTGGCGTGGCGCAGAACGATGCAGGATTATACTTTAGTATCAGTCTTCATTACGACTTTGGTATTATACAACCGGTTTTGACTTGCGGTCGCGCGCCGCCGCGGCGAAGGTTCGCCCATGGCAAGGGGCTGAAGGCCCGGCGGAGGAGAGACTCATGGCGAATGTGAACATCAACCAGGCGGGCAAGCACTATGGTGCCTTCCACGCGCTGAAGGGCGTGTCGGTAGACATTTCCGATGGCGAGTTCGTGGTGCTGGTTGGCCCGTCGGGCTGCGGAAAATCCACCCTGCTGCGCATGATCGCCGGCCTCGAGGAAATCACCTCGGGCGAGATCTCGATCGGCAACCGCGTGGTGAACGACCTGCCGCCCAAGGAACGCGACATCGCCATGGTGTTCCAGAACTACGCGCTCTACCCGCACATGACGGTGGCGCAGAACATGGGCTTCTCGCTCAAGCTCAAGGGCGTGCCCAAGACCGAGATCAAGGCAAAGGTCGACCGCGCAGCGAAGATCCTGGGCCTCGAGAGCCTGCTCGACCGCCAGCCGCGGCAACTCTCCGGTGGCCAGCGCCAGCGCGTGGCCATGGGCCGCGCCATCGTGCGCGACCCGCAGGTCTTCCTGTTCGACGAACCGCTGTCGAACCTCGACGCCAAGCTGCGCGTGCAGATGCGCTCGGAAATCAAGGAGCTGCACCAGCGGCTGAAGACCACCACGATCTACGTGACCCACGACCAGGTGGAAGCCATGACCATGGCCGACAAGATCGTGG
>CAYPYV010000067.1:0-15667 GCA_964414845.1 uncultured Devosia sp.
TCGTTGATATGGAATACACAATTAGTTCGCGGTGGCAGTTCAAGCACTGCCACGGTTCGTTCTAAGCACCTGTAATATAACAGGTATTAATCGATACTTGCGCAGGCACCACATATCCAGATGTGGTGCCTGTTTGCATTGCGAGGCAAGCTGGATGGCGGGCCTGCCGCGTGTCGGCGACAGCGCGGTCGCTGCGAGCGCCAAGGCCTGTGCCAGCTAGGCTTCGGGCGGATGGGAGACACGCCCTTCGCAGCCTCATGACCGGCGACGTTGCCATCGTAGTCGTGGCCGCTCGGAAGAGCCCCTCCACAACTTCAAACTCGGCATCGAACATGGCATTCCCATCAGCGCCAAGACATTTGGCGAGGTGATCGCTATGCGGGTCACCAAGACAAGTCTGGAAAACCTCATGCCACGGCAGAACCGCGTGACGCCCTTCGGGGACATAGTCGTCGATCCCAGCAGGGGATCGCTTATGGGAAATCGCGGCATCTTGCACGACAGCGAGCAGCGGCTCGGGAAGAGCCGCTGGAGGCACAAGAACTGGGTGGCCTGCGTACTGTCATTCAAGGGCCGGAAACGCCCCCTCATGGCGCCGGGACACTATACCGAGCTGTTCTTTCTCGACGAAGCGACCGCCCTCGCGGCGGGTCACCGCCCTTGTGCGGAGTGTCGGAGACAGGACTTTGAGAACTTCGTGACGGCCTGGACCGCCGGCAACAAGCTGGACACTCGACCGGCGGCGCCGGTTCTGGATAGCGAACTTCACTCTTGCCGCGTGTCACGAACCGGCGAGCGTATCACCTTCACCTGGCCGGCAAACAGGCTCCCCAACGGTACCATGATCGCATTGGGAGGCTCGGCATGGCTTGTCTGGCATGGCCAGCGGCTCAAGTGGAGCTTTCTCGGCTATGGCGAGCGCCAGCCGCTTGAGGAAGGTCAGGTCATAGTCCTCACGCCATTGGCCACAGTGGGTGCTTTGCGCGGCGGCTATGTGCCCGCCGTTCACTTCAGCGCCGACCAATAGACCGCTTGGCCTTCCCCAGCGCCTCTGCGGCGAGGTGGAAGCCCCGCAACTGGCAAATGGCAGCGCAGAGCAACCGGGCATCACCCCGCGCTGAATGACCCGGACACGACCAACGCCGCCTGGCGCTTCATGAACGCCGGCGTATTGCCCTTCTCCAGAGGGTTGACGCGACCGTCCCGCTCCCGGGTCTCCGTCGCCGACGAAATGTTGATCGAGATCAATTGGCCAACCCGGCGGAAAGCGCATGCTGAGTTCGCCACGGCCTTTCCCGCCGAAGGCGGGGCAGCCGCGGTGTCAGCTTCGAGGAGGAGCCCATGCGACTGAGACACCTAGTCTATTCTGCGGCCTTGAGCATATTGATGGCTGGTACAACAGCCGCCGCGGACAATCTGGTTGGTGCTGAGACTTTCGCTACACACTGCGCCGCCTGCCATGGCGCCACAGGAGTGGGCGACGGTGAGTTCGCAGACGTGATGACAGTGAAGCCCGCCGACCTCACTACCCTGACAGCAAGGAACCACGGGGAGTTTCCCTACCTGACCACTCTGCGGACAATCGATGGACGCACCATGGTGCGTGGCCATGGCGTCCTGATGCCCGTATGGGGCGACGTCTTCAAGAGCGAGATCGGCGATACAGCGGGACCTTATGGAGCAGAACTCCTGATCCGCGCTCGCATGATCGCTTTGGTCGACTACGTCGAGACGCTGCAGAAGTAGCCGACGGCAGGGCGAGGTGGTGTTTGCAATACCATCCCGCCCTGTACCCGTTGACTTCGGTCCGGCCCAGCGCTTGATCACCGTTGGTCACTCGCGGCGTCACCTCATCCATGTTTCCGTCGCGTTCACCGGCATGCTGGCTGGCGTAGATCCCAGCCGTCCTCACCCATTTGTTCAGCGTCAGGTCCGGGCAGCAGAGGCCGGGCGCGATCTGCTTGATTGCCGACCAGAGACAGGGATGAGCATGTTGGTGATCCAGCACCAGCCGCAAGGATCGCTGGCGCCTATCCGGGGAAGCCGTACGTCGTCTTGCGTGGGTTGGCTCCACCCTCTGTCGGGGTTGGAGCCTCGCGGACCCGCACGGTCGGCGAGCCCGCTGAACCCGGACAGCTGGCGGCGGCCAACAGAGACAGGCAGATCTCTGGCGTGGGCCGATTACAGCAAATTCGCTATTGCTCACCCTCGCAGGACACGTTGTCCCAGAAGTCGCGATTGATGCCGGGCATTACGACCATCGTCTTGACGATGACATCGATCGGAAAAGACTCCACGTCGCCGACCGCCAGCACATAGCGCCCTGCGTTTTCGGCGTTGAAGACGCGGATATAGTAGGTGCCGGCAGCAAAGACACGGTCACTCTTGAAGTCTGCGCCGATCTCCGGCCCGACCCAATACCACTTCTTGCCGAAGCTCTCGTACCAGGGCCACCAGTCAAACGCCTCGCCATCTGCGGCTATTATGGGGTTGAGGTCGCCATCCAGGACGTCGAAGGAAAACCTCTGCACCAGTGGGCAATCGCCGATCTTGGGCACCGTGATGCCCGCATAGAAGCGGAAGGGGACCGAGCTGACGATCCGGTAGTAGTTGGGTTGACCTTCGAGCCTTGCGAAGAACGCCTTTGAGATCTCCGGCTGCTCCACCTCGAAAGGCGCATCCAACGGATAGCTTGCTCCGGCGGCGACCACCGGCTGATGCGCAGCGGCAGGCGTGGCCAAGATTGCGAGCACGCAGGCAAGAACTCTGAGTAGCACGATGAACCCTCCCTCTTGGCGGTCCGCAGGGCCAGTCCGGTCGAAGGAACCGCGTTGCCTCGATCAAGGCTGGAATAGCGAAGCCTAGGCGCGCGATCACCCGCCCGTTTGATCTGGATCATCGGCGGGGTATGTACGCAAAGCAAATCCTCTCAAGTGGCCGAAACGGGGACCATCACCTCATTCCGCCGCATGAACCATGGCGTCCACGGGGGATCATATCGCGCCAGTGACGCCTCGCCGATCGGCGCCAGCGCGTTGTCGCGCAGCAGTGCCTCCAGCCTTTCGGTCTGCTGGGCGACACGGTCATCGCCCGCCAGCCCGGAGAACTTGAGAACCGCCATTCTGGCGGGCGGCAGGGACTTGAGCTGCACGCGCTTGTCGTTGGGGGTTGGAAGATCCTCCATCGCGTACTCGCTTGGCATCGTGAACTGGACTGTCCACCTGCCCTCTTCCCCGGAAAGCGTTACCGGTGCTGTCATGGCAATCTTGCTGCCCTGCACCTGAGCCTGCGAAACAGGGGCCGTCATGGCGATCCTGCTGCTGCCAGAATTGCCGCCAAAGATGTAGCCCGCGAGGAGACGGAAGCCCTCGTTCGAAGCGGCTTTCCGATCCCCGCCCACGGACACCTCAGCTACAACGAGACCGGGATAGTCGCGCAGTTCGAAATCGCCGTCGGCTTTCACCAGCCGAAACTTGGGTTCCTCAACGGCCACAACGCTCGCTCCTTGCTGATGCAGTTCATCATAGGTCGGGTCTCAGGTGTGCCGTTACAACCACCGAGAGGGCAACGACTGGCGCATGTGAGCTTTGGTGTCTCACTGATGAGCGGATGCATAAGGCCGCAGGATCGGCGGTAAGGGCGTTAGGCAAAGCGATCGATGGGTGCTCTCTCATCCCCCGGATAATCACCGAATGCCTGCTGCAATATCAGTCGCTCGGGCAGCCGAGCAGCGTTAGATGTCATGCGGGAACAACGGGCACACATGAGAGGACAGGAATCCTTGTTACCGTGTCGGCTCAGCGGTGAAGCATCTATGGACTTTGAGCCGCGGTGGGAGATTTGCCCGGAACTGATGCGAGGGACCGGGGCGACAGCCAAGGCCCGGCTTTCGGGCAGCAGAGTTCGGGTGGGGGAGCAGAGGACGGGATGTTGAAACCGCGGAAGTTCGTGCCTGAGATCGGCGAGCGCATCGCCATTACCGGGGTCGGTCGCTCGGGAACGACATTTCTTGTCGAACTCTTCACAGCGCTCGATTTCGAAACCGGCTACGATGCCGAAACCGTGATGCGCCACACCGACCCGATAGCGAATTCCGGACTCGAACGCCCGCTTGTGGCGGCCAACAACCCCTATGTGATCAAGTCCCCGTGGTTCTTTCGCGAGCTGGGCGGAGCATTGAGCGCCGGAACCATCAGCCTGTCGCATGTCATTGTGCCGATCCGGGAGCTCACGGAAGCTGCGGAAAGTCGCCGGCGGGTGAGCGAGGCGGCACGACAGGCGGGCCTCGACCCGAACCTGCAGCCGGGCGGGTTATGGCTGACCAGAAACCCCGCCGCGCAGGAGGCCGTCTTGGGCGGAGCCTTCTACATCCTCATGGAGACACTGGTGCGCCACCGTGTACCGTTGGTCTTGCTGTCGTTTCCGCTGCTCATCACGGATGACGAGTATTGCTACCAGGCCCTGCGACCGGTGCTCGAGCCGCATGGGGTGAACCGGCACGAGTTTCAACTCGCTCACGCCCGGGTTACCCGCCCGGAGCTGGTGCACAGGTTCGATGGGCCGCCTGCGGCATGACGCTGTCACAACCGGGACGGCAGAGCGCAGCAGCAGGCCCTGACCGCCGTCGCGATTGACATGACAGGTCAGGACGACAGAACAACCTCTCCGGACACAGCGTCGGTGATGCCCTTGCCCTCGCCCATGTCGACAAGTGTATCGCGGAACGTGTTCAGCGTGGCGATCATCGCCGGCCGCGCGGCAACCAAGGCGGCGGAATTGTCCCACTCGCCAACGAGACAATAGGCGGCCTCACCCGTCTTGATCATGTTCATGGCGATCAACCCGGGCCACTGATCGGACACGCCCCTGTGCGCGTCGAGGAACTCACCCTCGCGACCGGGCTTGACCTTGAACTTTACGACATTGAATGCGCGCACCGGCTTCCCCCCTCAGAGCTTGTGACTCGCCTCGTATGGCGCGCGCACTGCTTCGCCCGCGCTGTACAAGACACCGGTACCGCAAAATCTGACCGAATGACAGTTAACAATGGGACAGCGCTCCTGTACTGGATCAGCTCAGGTCCCAAGCGAAATATCTATACAGTTGAGGACCTTGTATTGGCTTGAGGGCCCAGTGAAATACTGCCTGGGACTTTCCTCAGGGCGTCCTATTGGCTTGGCGGGGAGAAGATCACCCGGCTGCGCAGACGCTCGCCCCAGGCGAGGATCAGGCCGGCTATGACTACAAGCCCGGCGCCCCAGTAGACAACATCCCCGGGTGTTTCGTGGAAGACGAGCGCCCCGAAGATGAAGGCCCAGACTAGGCCGGTATACTCCACCGTGCCCAGCACACCGGCCGGCAGCCGCCGCGCCGACTCGATCAGCAACAATTGCCCGAGCCCGCCGGCAATACCGGTGCCGAGAGCGAAGATAACTGAAGCGAGGTCCATCGCCTGCCAGCCGACCAGAGCGAATGGCAGCAGCGCCAGAACATAGAAGGCGTTGAGCGAGAACATCAGCAGCATGGACGAATCTGAATTCGAAATCGTGCGCATGAGGATGGTGGCGATCGACCACAACGTCGCGGCGGCGAGGACCATCAGGGCCGGCAGACCCAGGGGAATGCCCGCGGGATTACAGGCGACAACAACCCCGACGAAGCCGACAAGGGTGGCGACAACGCGGGGCGCGGTGAGCTTCTCCTTCAGGAAGATCACGGCGAGGACCAGCGTCACCAGAGGCGCCACATAGTAGAGGGTCGTCATTTCGGCCAGCTTAAGCTCGGTGCCGTTGACATAGTACAGGCACCAGGCAGCCAGAGTTGTGACGGCACGCCAGAGCAAGAGGCCCTTGCGGCGGGAGGCGCCCAGTTCGCCGATGACGGCGCCGCGCGACATTGCCAGCGTAGCCACCGAGATGATGATGCTGCGGATGAAGAGGATCTGCACGACCGGAAGCCCGGCCACCATCAGCTTCACCAGCGTATCGTGCACAGAGAACAGCGAATAGGCTCCCGCGCCGAGCAGCAGGCCGAGTGCGGAACTGGCGGGAAGGGGCGAGGCGGGCACGCACAGGACTCAGGGCAAAGGGGCGGAGACGACCAGTTCGCTCTTGCCCGAGCTTCAGGTCAGGCGCAAGTAACGCGAAGCTCGCCGAAGCCGGCGGGGTCGGCGGAAAACACCATCACGGTGCATTTGGTGCCGAC
Organism: uncultured Devosia sp.; assembly: GCA_964414845.1. Classification (GTDB taxonomy): domain Bacteria; phylum Pseudomonadota; class Alphaproteobacteria; order Rhizobiales; family Devosiaceae; genus Devosia_A. The sequence continues at coordinate 6,205 of CAYPYV010000067.1, forward strand.
AAGGGTCGCAAAGCCCGTCTTCACGATGGCGCCGGCGCCCTGCACCTCGACGCTCTCGGCGGTAATGTTGCCGACCTGGATGACGGATTTCGACTGGCAGAGCGGATAGGTTTCGCCCGGCGTAACGATGAAACGTGTGCCGAGCGGAATGCAATCGGTGGTGGGCAGGCTGGGGTCGATGGCCGCGGTTTCGGTGGCCGCGGTGTCATCCCCCCCTGCGGCGGCGACGGTATCGGGGATGGCGAGACCAGCAGGAGCGGCAGAGGCCGTTTCGGCTGTGGTTTCGAGCGTCATGACCTTGCCTTCGATGCCGGCGATGCGATCGGCAAGGGCGGAGATCTGGGCCGTGATTTCGGATGACGAGCCTTGCGCCGATGCACTGGAGGTGGTCGGAGCACCCTGCTCCAGCGCCGCCTTGAGGTCGGCCATCTGGCTCGACAACTCCGCACGGGCGGCACGGGAGTTGAGTTCAACTGTAATCATGCCCGCCATGGCCACCAGGGCCACCAGCGCGGCAAGGAAGGGGATCAGCCGGTCGATGACCAGCAGCCGGCGATAGCGGTGCATCCTGATACCTGCGGGACTCTTGCCTGCGGAAGTCACGGCTGAGGAAGTCATTGAACGCCTCGCAGATTGTCGCAGGATTGGGGCATACTTGCGTCAGCCCCGGCAGGCTCTTGCCATGGTCGATCAGCCCTGGCCGGGCTTCTTGGCGGGCACGGGCGGCGCGATGGTCGGGTCCACCGTGCCATCGGTCTGACCGCCGAACAGGCCACCGATGAAGGAGCCGATGGCCTCGCCACGCTCTTTGGCTGCTGCCTGTGCCTTTGCTGCCGCTTCGGCTGCGGCATTCGCCCTGGCGATCCTCTGCTCGAGCGCCGCTTCGTCGGCAAGCAGCTTGGCCTTCAGTTCGGGCGACCGGGCCGCCGCGACCGAAGGAGGGCAAGGCGCTTGCGGATCGAGGCTCGAGACCACCGGCAGACCGAAGACATATTTCTTTTCACACACATCCCAGGTGGGCGGGATACGGGTCATCTCGAAGCGGTCATAGCCTTCCTTGATGTTCTTCCAGAAGGGCAGGCTCGGGTTGTCGGCGTTCTTTGCGAGATTGTCGACGGTGAGGCGGAACGGGAAGACCTGCAGCAGGAAGGACGGGTTGCCGCCCTTGAAGGTTTCGCGCGCCATGGAATAGATCTCGGCGATCGCGGCGTCGGTCATCGAATAGCAGCCGCTCGACGAGCAGGCGCCATGCACCATCAGGTTGGAGCCGGTGCGGCCCCAGGATCGATCGAACTTGTTCGGGAAACCGGTATTGAACGCCAGGTAAAAGTTGGAGTTCGGGTTCATCAGCCCGGGCGTGATGGTGTACATGCCCTCGGGTGCCTGACGGTCGCCTTCCTTGACCTTGGGGCCAAGCACGCCGGACCAGGCGCAGATTTCGTAGGTCTTCACCAGCTTGAAGGTGCCGCCCGAGCCCTGCTTCCAGACTTCAAGCTCGTTGGTCTGCTTGAAGATGCGCACCATCATCGGCGCGCCGGGCGAGGAGCCGAGCGCAGCGAGGCGATTCAGCAGTTCCTGCGGAATGGGCTGGTTGCCCCGGGCACTCTTGGGCTGGATGCCGGCGCAGGCAGCCAGCCCGAGCAAGACAAGGCCAAGAACGAGGCTGGACATCACGAGGCGAAAAAAAGTCTTCAAGGCCAACAACCGGTCGAGAGGAAGCGCCCTCGGGTTAGGAGGACGCAGTAAACACAAGGTTGACCGCAACGGTTAACGAAGCGTTGCCAGCGATGGTGTTTGCGCCCAATGGCGAGCGCAAATCAAGAGAGCGTGGTGCCGATGGCGAGGAATTTCTCGCGTCGATGCTCGCGAATTTCCAGCCGGCCGCGGCCGCCGGGGAAATCCGTGAGGAATTGTGCGATGGCCTTCGCCGTCGCTGCCATCACCTGATCGTGATGGCGATGGGCGCCGCCGGGCGGCTCGGCGATGATGCCGTCGATCACGCCGAAGCCGAGCAGATCGGCGGCGGTGATCTTCATGTTGTTGGCGGCATCCTGCGCCTTGGCGGCATCGCGCCAGAGGATCGAGGCGCCAGCCTCGGGGGAGATCACCGAGTAGATGGCGTTTTCGAGCATCAGCACGCGATTGGCCGTGGCGATGGCGATGGCACCGCCCGAACCGCCCTCCCCGATGATGATCGCGAGATTGGGAACGCCAAGCTCGAGGCTCTTTTCGGTGGAACGAGCGATGGCCTCGGCCTGACCGCGTTCCTCGGCATCGATGCCCGGGAAGGCGCCTGCGGTGTCGACAAAGGAAATGACCGGAATGTTGAAGCGGTCGGCCATTTCCATGATGCGGACGGCCTTACGGTACCCCTCCGGCCGGGCCATGCCGAAATTATGCTTGAGGCGAGTCTCGGTGGACGAACCCTTCTCCTGCCCGAGAATGGCGACAGGATGGCCGTTAAACCGTCCGAAGCCGGCCTGCAGGGCGGAGTCCTCGGCAAATTTGCGGTCGCCTGCGAGAGGTGTCCACTCGGTGATGAGGCCCTGAACGTAATCGGAGAAGTGCGGGCGCTGCGGATGCCGTGCGACCTGTGTCTTCTGCCAGGGCGTGAGGCGGCGATAGATGTCGACCAAAGCCTCATCCGCCCGGGTGGCGAGACGGCTCACCTCCTCATCGATCGAAACCGCCTGGTCGGACGACGCCAGGGACTTCAACTCGGCGATCTTGCCTTCGAGATCGGCGACCGGCTTTTCGAAATCGAGATAGGTTTGCATCCAACCCGCCAAAAGGGACCCATGGGAGGCGCGTCACTTGCGCCCCAAAGTGGCCGGAAAGTGGCGGCGGAGCACGAAGGAGTCAAGCGGAGCCGCCCAAGGGGGCACAGGGAAGTCGCCGAAACGCGAAACGGCAGTCGCAATCCGTAGTGCTGCCATTAACCAATAGAAGACAGTTTGGTGACAGCCTGATTCCATTCCAATCAGCGACTTACAGAATCGCGAACATGCCGGCCTTTCCACTCGTGACAGTTACATGTCCACACTGCGGGCAAACCGTTTACGAAAGTGCACGGCTGGTGCGCCCCATGGGGCAAGTCTATTGCCCCGAATGCGAAGCAGTTTTCACCCTCGACGACAGCGACGACGGCTTGCGCCGCGAACTCGACGAGGCGAGATGCGCGCGGCTCAGGCGCAAGGCCAAGCTGCGGGAACTGCGGCAGCGCTGGAGCGATCCACCGCCGACGGAGGCCGAAATTGCCGCCGCAGAGTTCCCGAGGCGCCTTGCCGAACACCCGATGCGCATCAGCGATGTGCTGCGCAATCTCGACGCGCTGCTGGTACGCCTCAATGCCGAGCGAAACTCGGGCCGGAACGACAGGGCCGCCTGAGGCGAGATTGCGGGCCCGGCATCAATCCGCCATGGGGTGCCTGCCCTCGACTAGGCTCTTCAACCGCTCTTCGAGCACGTGCGTATAGATCTGCGTCGTGGCGATGTCGGCGTGGCCGAGCAGAGTCTGCACGACGCGCAGATCGGCACCGCCAGCCAGAAGATGACTGGCGAAGGCATGCCGAAGGACATGCGGAGAAACGCGGTCGGCCGATAGCCCGGCCATGCCAGCGAGGCGCTTGAGGTCGCGTGCGAAAACCTGCCGGGCGACATGGCCGCTTTCGCCCCCGGCAGGAAAGAGCCACGGGCCGGGCGGCAGGTCGTGCAGCCAGGCCATCAACTGGTCGCGCGCCTTGTCGGTCAGCGGCACGACGCGCTCCTTGTTGCCTTTGCCACGAATGGTGAGGAAGCCGGCATCGCGCAATACCGCGGCGCGGCGGAGCTCGACCAGTTCGGACACGCGCATGCCTGTGGCGTAGAGCAGTTCGAGCAGCAGATGTAGCCGACGCGCCGCGTGGCACTCTGCATCGGAGGCGGAGGGCTCAGCTGCTTCGGCTTCGGCGAGAGTCAGGAGTTTGTCGACCTCGGCGACCGACAGCACCTTGGGCAGGGCGCGCCGGGCCCTGGGCGAAGCCACGATGCGCGTAGGATCGTCGGGGCGCAGGGCATCGGCGGCGAGAAACTTGTGGAATTGCCTCAGTGCCGAAAGCTTCCGGGCGCTGCTCGAGGCGGCCAGTCCCTCAGCCGCAAGGCGTTCGAGATAGGCGGTGACATGTTCTCGTCCGGCCTCCCGGGCAGAAACCTGCCGACGTCCGAGCCAGCCGAGATAGTCTGAAAGGTCGCGGCGATAGGCGGCAATGGTATTGGACGCGGCGCCACGCTCAGCACTCATCATCTCGAGGAAGGCCTCGAGCAGGTGGGTCTCGCTCATTCTGCGCCGTTTTCGACGGTCACCACTTCACCATCAGCCGACACGGCCTCGGACGGCGCAGTTTCGGGGGCTGGAGGTGCGTCCGTTGCCGGCGCCGAGGGGCGCGAGGTGTTGATCTCGCGCTTAACCAGCGGGGCGCGCTCCGGCGAGGCGACGAGTTCCCGCGCGGGGATACGAATCGTCACGTCCTTCTCACGCGGCTTCACCACGACGGTGAGCCCGACCATGCCGCCGAAAGCGAGGCCGCCAAGGACAAGCAGAACGACGAAGAGGCGAATGAGGGTGGGCATGGCATACCGTTCGTGTCACGCGGAATGCAGTGTCCATGGTTTGCCCGACCCGATCAAGCACTTCGGGCGCGCAAGGATTGACTTTGTTGCGGGGCCCTTGTTTGAACGCCGTCAGATGCGCGGGGAGCGGACCATGACATCGAAGGACCACAAACCCGACCTGCTGCGGCTACTGGGGCAAAGACCAATCGTGCTGGTGGGCATGATGGGCGCCGGCAAGACCACGGTGGGCCGGCGCGTGGCGGCCCGGCTCAACCGGCCCTTCGTCGACAGCGACGAGGAGATCGAAAAGGCCGCAGGCATGAGCATCGAGGATATGTTCAAGAGCCATGGCGAAGCGGAATTCCGCGCCGGCGAGGTGCGGGTGATCTCGCGCCTGCTGCGCGAGGGCGGAATGGTGCTCGGTACAGGCGGCGGCGCCTTCATGAACGCGGAAACGCGCGCGCTCGCAAAGGAACTGGGTGTTACGGTTTGGCTCAAGGCGGATTTCGAGCTCTTGTTCCAACGAGTTTCGCGGCGCTCCAACCGGCCGCTGCTGAAGACGGCCAACCCGCGGGAGACCCTGCAGAAGCTGATCGACACCCGCTACCCGATCTATGCCGAAGCGGATGTGACCGTGGTGTCACGCGACGTGCCACAGGATCAGGTTGCCAGCGAACTGATCGACGCGCTGCATGCATATCTCATGAAAGCGGAAGGCCCGAGCCATGACGAGTGATGTGAAGCGGGTGCATGTGGCGCTGCCCGGCACGCCCTATGACATCGAGATCGGCAGCGGGTTGCTCGATGGCGCCGGCGAGCGGTTGAAGGCGCTGTTTCCCGGCCGGCGCTTCGGCATCGTCACCGACGATGCGGTGGCAGTGGCCCAGCTGCCTCGGCTCGTGGCGTCCCTCGACAGGGCCGGCCTCAGCCATGCCGAGATCGTGGTTCCGCATGGCGAAGCCAGCAAGAGCTTCGCCCGGCTCGGTGAGGTCGTTGAAGGCATTCTTGCTGCGCGGCTCGAACGCGGCGACCTGATCATCGCGCTGGGTGGCGGGGTGATCGGTGACCTCGCCGGTTTCGCGGCTGCGATCGCGCGGCGGGGCATGAACTTCATCCAGATGCCGACCTCGCTGCTCGCGCAGGTCGATTCCTCGGTGGGCGGCAAGACCGGCATCAACTCGCCGCATGGCAAGAACCTGATCGGCGCGTTTCATCAGCCCAAGCTGGTGCTGGCGGACCTCGATGCGCTGCAGACGCTCCCGACACGCGAGTTCGCCGCGGGCTATGCCGAGGTGGTGAAATACGGGCTGATCTTCGATGCGCCGTTTTTCGAGTGGCTGGAGCAGCACCGGGCCTCGATCTTTGCGGGTGATGTGGCGCTGAGAGCCGAGATGGTGGCCCGATGCTGCGCGGCCAAGGCCAGGGTGGTGATCGAGGACGAGAAGGAATTGGGCGTACGCGCCCTTCTCAATCTCGGCCACACTTTCGGGCATGCGCTCGAATCGGCCACTGGCTATTCGAGCCGGCTGCTGCATGGCGAGGGCGTCGCCATCGGAATGGTGCTGGCGCATGGGTTTTCGGCGCGGCTGGGGCTTGCACCGGGCCAGGACAAGGGGCGGGTAGAGGCACATCTCAAGGCGGCCGGCCTGCCGACCCGGATGCAGGACGTTCCCGGGGACCTGCCGGGCACGGACTACCTGATGAACGCCATCGCGCAGGACAAGAAGGTGGTGCGCGGCGCGCTCACCTTCATTTTGACGCGCGGGATCGGGCAGGCCTTCATCGAACGCAGCGTGGAGCCCCAGGTGGTGCGGGCCTATCTCGACGATATGCGCTCGGCCTGAGGGCCTCAGGGCCTTACAGTTATGACCACACGGCGATTGGCGCCGGGCTCCGGCCCGAACTGGTCGGTGGCGCCGCCGCCCGCCACGGTGGCGCGGGCATAGGTCAGGCCCTTGCCCTTCAGGTAGGCGAGCACATTCTGCGCACGCTCGATGGCAAACAGCGCACTCGTGGCGTGGTTGCCCTGCCGGCTCGAATAGCCAGTGACCTGGATTCGGCAGTTCTGGCCGCGGATATCGGCAAGGATCTGGTCGAGCCGCGCGGTGAGCCGCGGGGTCAGGTCGTTGGAGCTCTCGTTGAAGCCGATGACATTGTAGAGTTCGTCTCGGGCGCAGGTGCCGGTTTCGGCCACGGGCGCATCCGGCGCGATACTTGCGGTCCTCACCTCGTCGACGGCGGGCGCGGGATCGGCTGCGGGCGACGCCACGGCGGCATTCTCTACTGCCGCGGATGCCACCGGCTGGATCGTGGCAGTGGTGACATCCGGCAACGGCCAGCCGCCCGATGGCGGGCGGGAGACAGCTTCCACCGTGCCATCCGGGATGAGCAGGAACTCGCCGAGAGTCGTCGGCACCACTTCTGCGGTCTGGCCCTGCACGCCGAGGCCCGACAGGGTCACGGCGCGGCCATTCACCGCGACGGAGGCGAGAAACAGGTTGCGATCGCGATTGCTGCCCTCGCCGCCATTGGCCTCGTTGAGGAAGCGGATACGCACTTCGGCACCCGGCTTGAACAGCGCTTCGGGTATGGCGAAATCGAAGGCCTGCACATAGGGCGCCTTGTCACTGGCAGCGGCGAAGCGGCCGGCAGAGGCGGTATCTATGGCAGCATCGACATTGGCCTCGCCGAGCGCGCGGCCGTTGAAGAACACAGCGAAACGCGGCGGACCATCATAGGCCTCTCCTCCCATGACGAGTTGCAGGCGGCTATCCGCAGCGAAGGCGTTTCCCGCCGTGGTCGCGGCAAGGAGCGCGACGACCAACATGGCCCCGAATGATCTGCGCATCATATCCTCCGTTGGTTACGGAGAGTGGTGCTAGGCAAGTGTTTGGGCGATTGTTCGGACAAAAGAGGGCACGGAGGCCGGGGTTTCGCCCGGTTTCTGCCCCACAGTGCCGCTCCTGCTCGCAAAGACGTGGCAGGCCCGCTGCCATCGCACGGTTGCGCCAGCAGGGGGAAATGCCGATATCATGGAAGCTGGCGGCTCAGGATTTCGCTGCCGGATCCAGCACTTCGATGGCAAGCGCGTGAACGCCACCCGCCAGTTCGTCGGCCAGCGTATCCATTATGGCACGGTGGCGGGCGAGCCGGGACAGCGGAGTGAGAACGGGGCTCGCTATGCGCACGCGAAAATGCGTATTGCCGCCCTCGCGCCAGCCGGAGTGACCGTGGTGACGATGGCTTTCGTCAACCACTTCAAGATGGCTCGGCACGAATTTGACCGAAAGTTTTTCGACAATGGCGTCGCGAACCGACATATCCCTACCGTTTCCGCTGTGGCTGAATGCGGAGCTTAACTAGGACTGATGAAGCTGGAATCCAAGTATTTCGACCGGATCCGAATCCGGCCCCGCCATGGAGAGGAACCCAAGCCGGAGGTTGAACCCTGCGGATGGGAAGGGTGCGACCAGCCGGGCCTGTACAAGGCACCGAAAGGCAACCGCGCCGAGGGCCAGTACCACCATTTCTGCCTCGAGCATGTGCGGCACTACAATCAGGTGTTCAATTTCTTCGAAGGCATGAAGCCCGACGAGATGGAGCGCACCATCCGACGCGAACACGAGACCGACGGCCGCCCCAGCTGGGGCTTCGGCGCAAAGGCTGGTGCGAATGCCGGCCCAAGGATGCCGCCGAAGACGCCGCCCAACATGCGCACCAATGCGGATGGCAGCCGCAATGCAGACCCGTTCGGCGTGTTCGCCCGCTATCGTCGTCACCAATCCAAGGCACCTGCTGCCGAGAAGGTGAAACCGCTGCTGGAACAGGACCGGCGGGCCTTCGAGACGCTGGGCTTCAAGGGCTGGGCGAAGGCCGAGGAGATCAAGGCGGCCTACAAGAGCCTCGTCAAGATTCACCACCCGGATATCAATGGCGGCGACAAGACGTCAGAGGAGCGGCTGCGCGCCATCATAGCCGCGTACACGCACCTCAAGCAGAAGGGCTTTGTCGGGCGGTGAGGACTGCCCGCTGCCGCGCAGAGCGAGGCAGGCATCCGGCGAGAGATGAAGTTTCGTGATGACGCCATTTACGGGCGCGATGCGACGCTGAGACTGCGGCAAGTGGCCGGTTTCCGGCTTTGGTTAGGAGCGCTTCGGCGCCGTCACAAAGCTTAATGCGCCCTACCCCACAGGCGGGGATGCTGCTATAGAGCCCGGTAACCTCAAGGCAGCAGCCTTGACCTTTCTTGCCTCGAGAGCCCCCATGCCCGACTTCACCAATCTGCCGAACAAGGAATTTTCCGTCCGCGAGACTTTCGGCATCGACAGCGACATGAAGGTGATGGGCTATGCGGAAACCGACCCGCATGTGCCCCCGCTGGACCCGGACTACCTGTTCGACCGCAACACCACCCTCGCCATTCTCGCCGGCTTTGCGTTCAACCGCCGCGTCATGGTGCAGGGCTATCACGGCACGGGCAAGTCGACCCATATCGAGCAGGTCGCGGCGCGGCTCAACTGGCCGCTGGTGCGCGTCAACCTCGACAGCCATGTGAGCCGTATCGATCTCGTCGGCAAGGACGCGATCGTGCTCAAGGACGGCAAGCAGATCACCGAATTCCGTGACGGCATCCTGCCCTGGGCCGTGCAGAACAACATCGCGCTCGTCTTCGACGAATACGATGCCGGACGCCCCGACGTGATGTTCGTGATCCAGCGCGTGCTCGAACAGTCGGGCCGCCTGACGCTGCTCGACCAGAACCGCGTCATCACTCCGCACCCGGCCTTCCGCCTGTTCGCCACGACCAACACCATCGGTCTCGGCGACACCTCGGGCCTCTATCACGGCACCCAGCAGATCAATCAGGGCCAGA
>CAYPYV010000068.1:0-15284 GCA_964414845.1 uncultured Devosia sp.
GCCATCGGCGTCGCCAAGCCGCTCTCGATCTATGTCGACCTGCACGGCACCGGCAAGGTGGCCGAGGACAAGCTGGAAAAAGTGCTGGGCGAAGTGTTCGACCTCTCCCCGCGCGGCATTCGCACCAAGCTCGATCTCAACAAGCCGATCTATGCGCGCACCTCGGCCTATGGCCATTTCGGCCGCAAGCCCGGCCGCGACGGTTCGTTCAGTTGGGAAAAGACCGATCTGGTCGCGGCCTTGAAGGCAGCCGTGAAGGCGGCGTGAGTCCGTTCCACTCAAGCGCTTCGGGCCGTGAGCCCGGAGCGCCGTGTCGACGGCCGTTTGGCGCCGAGGTGGCGTTCTGTTAGGCGATTGATATGACTGACAAACCCCATCACCCCCTCAATGCCGATGGCGAGTTGCGCGCCTTTTTCGGGCGTCGTGTCGGCAAGAAGCTGCATGCCGGGCAAGACAAGCTGTTCAAGGAGCGGTTACCTGAACTCTCGGTCACCCTGCCTGAGGGGATGCTCGACCCCGTGACGCTGTTCCCGAACAAGCTGGAACAGCTCATCGTCGAGATCGGCTATGGCGGCGCCGAGCACCTGATCCGCGAGGCCGTGGCGGCACCAAATACCGGCTTCATCGGCTGCGAGGTCTATTCGGGCGGCATCGCCAAGGCGGTGCAGCAGATCGACGATGCGGACATCGCCAACATCCGGCTGTTTACCGACGACGCGCTGAAGCTGCTGCTCAAGCTGCCCGACGCGTCGCTCGATGGCGTCTACCTGCTCTATCCCGACCCGTGGCCGAAAACCCGCCATCACAAGCGCCGTTTCGTCTCGCCGACGACGCTCGGCGAGCTTGCCCGCGTGATAAAGCCTGCTGGCTGGTTCCGCTTTGCCACCGATATCGAGGATTATGCCGACTGGACCCTCGCGCACGCTTTGCGGGAGCCGCGCTTCCGGCTCGAAACCGCTGCGCCGGGCGATTGGCATATCCCTTATTCCGGTTGGGCGCCCACGCGCTATGAGCAGAAGGCCCGCCGCGAAGGGCGCCTCGTGAGCTTTTACTTTACCTTCCGGCGCGATTGAGCGCGCGCCTTACCGCGAATTCACGCTCCGTAAGTACCTACCCGCATTCAAATTGTGCAATGCCTCTGGAAATCCTCAGGGGACGAGCCGATATCGGCTGAGTATTCCCGCGCGCATGGCCCGCTTGCCGCCAAGGAGCTTGTACATGTCGAAGAGCGTCTCCACGCCGCACCACCACGAAGCCGTGGAGGAACTCCTCACAATTCGCGCCAGCAAATGGACGGTCATGGTGGTCCTTCATCTGAGGAAGGAAACCCGCCGCTTTTCCGAGTTGCAGCGCGAAATCGGCAATATCTCGCAGAAGACCCTGACATCCACCCTGCGTGCCCTGGAGCGTGACGGCTTCGTCTCCCGCACCAGCTATGCGACGATCCCGCCCCGGGTCGACTATGCGCTCACCGAACTGGGCTTCGAGATTCTTGATCTGTTCGAGGCCTTCGAGCGCTTTGCCTCGAAACACTGGCACCGCGTTCGTGCCGTGCGTGAGCAGTTCGATCTCGCAGCAGGCGAACCCGCGGTGTTCGAACTCAAGGCGACCCCGCGCTGATCCGGCATCCCGGACGGGGTTGCCTCGGCTTTCGATCGACGCCGGCGTTAACCATACTGAATTATCAAGTACTTGCCGAAAGTTTTCATTAAGTGCTTCCGGCCGATGGATGACGGACATAGTCCCGGAGTCCGTTCAGCATGCCCGTCCGCCTCGGCGCCCTTTCACATTGGCTGCGCTCTGCCCTGGTCCTGATGCTGATCATGGCGCTCGCCGCCTGTGGGCGTTCGCCCCAGAGCCAGCTCGGCGTGCCGGGCGACAACGATCCTCATCCGGGGGTCAATCGTGCGCGCGCCATGCCGGTTCAGGGACTCGATGTGGCGCGCTACCAGGGGCAGATCGATTTCCGCGCTGCCAAGGCCGGTGGGACGCAGTTCGTCTTCATCAAGGCCACCGAGGGCCGCGACTATATCGACCCGAAATTCTACGAGAACTGGCGCAAGGCCGCAGAGGCCGGGGTGCCGCGGGGCGCCTATCATTTCATGACCTGGTGCAGCCTCGCCTCGGAGCAGGCCGCCTGGTTCGTGAAGATGGTCCCCAATGATCCGGATGCCTTGCCGCCTGTGCTGGACGTCGAGTGGAACAACAATTCCAGCTGCAAGAACAAGCATCCGCGAGAGGATGTGCTCGAGAAGATCCGAGTGATGCTCGCGGCCATGGAACGTCACACCGGCAAGGTGCCGATTATCTATACCGACATGAACTTCCATGACGATGTGCTCGAGGGCGAGCATTTCGACAGCCCATTCTGGCTGCGCTCTACCGCCGCCGAGCCGCACTCGCGCTATGCCAACCGGCCATACCTGTTCTGGCAGTGGACGCAGACCGGCACCATGTCGGGCATCCTGGCCGAGGTCGATCGAAACGCCTTCATGGGTTCGCCCGACGATTTCGTCACCTTCTACCTCACCGGCTGCGAGCCGCGCCGCTTCGAAGAACTGGCCGCGCAGGGCCGTTGCCGCACGATGAAATAGCTGTCTCTCCACCCGGCCATCCTCTTGTAGGGGGCCGGGCCGAGGCATAACTTCATTTCCGATGCGCCGACAATCAGCGCTGCGGCGCCCGTGGAGGAGAACCAGCACATGGCAAAAGGTCAGCTTCGCTCCAACAAGGAAGCCAAGAAGCCCAAGAAGGACAAGGTGAAGGCCGCGCCTGCCGGCAGTCCGTTGATTTCAACTGTTGTTCCGGCCGGTGCCGGCAAGAAGAAGAAGGACGCCTGACAGGCGGCTACCGCCTCATTGCGCGGCGGAGCCAGTCTCCGCCGCCGCTGCCGCCACGGTGCTGAGGTGCGGCACCAGCCCGCTTGCCTCGATCCCATCGATGAGGAACTGCACGGCAAGCGCCGCAAGCAGCACGCCCACCACGCGGCTGACCACCGCAAGCCCGGTGATCCCCAATAGCCGCTGGATCGGAATGGCCAGCAGCATCGAGCCGTAGCAGAGCGCGAGGATAAGGATCAGCGCAATCACGACCGATAGCCAGGCGAGGTTGAACCCGCCCGTGCCGGTGGTGAGCAGGATTACGGCGCTGATGGCGCCAGGCCCCGCGATCAGCGGCGTCGCAACCGGAAACACCGAAATGTCGACACGCGTCTTCGCCTCGTTTTCTTCCTCGGGCGTCGTGCCGGTACCGCCCGAATGGCGCGCGAACACCATGTCGATGGAAATGAGCAGGAGCAGCACGCCACCCGCGATCCTCAGCGCCGGCAGCGTTATGCCGAACAGCTTCAGCATCGCGTCCCCGAACACCGCGAAGAACAAGAGGATGGCCGACGCGATCAGCACGCCCCTGAGCGCCATCGTGCGGCGTTCCACCCGGGTGTTCTTCTGCGTCAGCGCAGCATAGACCAGCACCAGGTCGGCCGGGCCGATGGTGGCAAAGAACGTGGTCAACGCAAGCAGGAAGGTTTCGATCGGCATGAGCGCATGATGGCGAGGATGTCGGAAAAAGGCGAGAGCGTTCGCACGGAACGCCCACCTTTCGCATGGATGCTTGCTGGGGCGCGCCCGTTGCTCGCGAGGCGCTGCAGTTATGCAAATGCTTCGAACAAATCAGCACCGTCGGCGGTGCATGTACATTTTCGGTTCAGACAGACGGTAGTATACGTCGCTCCGTCATAGGAAGAGGTCGTTTCATGAACCGCATCATGTTGTCTACATTCGCTGGCGCGCTTGCGTGCGCAGCCATGGTCTCCACCGCTCACGCCGCTGACCTGATTGTTGATAGCCTGGCACCTGTTGCGGCCGAATCGGATGCGTCGCTCTACGCCAAGGTCCTTGGCGGTGCTGCTCTGCAAGGGAACCTCGACTTCGGCACCAGCAACTACGACTTGGACGTCGGCTGGATTGCTGGCGCGGCGCTAGGTGCCGACTTGATGCCGGGCCTGTCCGCTGAACTCGAAGTGACTGGCAGCTCAGCGCGCTACAGTAGCTACGACAACTCGCTGGGTGCCCTGACGCTGATGGGCAATCTGGTGTACACCGCGCCGCTCAATGACACTTTCGCAGTCTATGGCGGCATTGGTCTTGGTGGTGTCCTGATCGCTTACGATAACGAAGATGATACCTACGATGCGGATGGCTTTGGCGCCGCCGGCCAGGTCTTCGGTGGCATCGAAGCCGAGATCGCCGATGGCGTCTCGCTCTTCACCGAAGCGCGGTATCAGTCTGCATTTTCTGAGGTCTCCGTCACCGATGATGTCGGATCCTACGACCTCGAGTTCAACCGCACTTCCGTCCTTGCGGGCCTGAAGTTGTCGTTCTGATTCGATCAGTCTTGGGGATGCTGCAATCGTCGCGGCATCCCTTCAATCTTTGCCTTTAGGCCCGCCGCCGCTCGAGCGCATCCCAGATCAGGACTGCGATATCCGGGCCGCCAAAGCGCTTCACTTCGCGGATGCCGGTGGGCGAGGTGACATTGATCTCGGTGAGATAACCGCCGATCACGTCGATCCCCACGAACACCATGTCGCGCGCCTTGAGCGCCGGGCCGATGGTCGCGCAGATCTCACGCTCGCGCTCGGTCAGCGGCGAGAGCTCCGGCCGGCCGCCCACATGCATGTTGGAGCGCGCCTCGCCATCGGCGGGAATGCGGTTGAGCCCGGCGACCGGCTCGCCATCGACGAGGATGATGCGCTTGTCGCCCTTGCGCACCTCGGGCAGGTAGCGCTGCACCATGAACGGCTCGCGGAAGCTCTGCTCGAACAGTTCGATCAGCGAGTTGAGGTTCTGGTCGCCCTCCTGGAGGAGGAACACCCCGGCCCCGCCATTGCCGTAGAGCGGCTTGAGAATAATGTTGCCATGTTCGCGCTTGAAGGCGCGAATCTCGTCGCGGTCGCGAGTGACCAGCGTCGGCGGCATCAGCTCGGGAAACTCGGTGACGAGGATCTTCTCGGGCGCATTGCGCACCGCAGAAGGCGGGTTCATCACGAAGGTCTTTGGATGCAGACGCTCTAGGATATGCGAGATCGTGATGTAGTTCATGTCGAAGGGCGGGTCCTGCCGCATCATCACGATGTCGTATCCGGCAAGGTCCGTGCGGGCGAAATCGCCGAGCGCGAAATGCTCGCCCTTCGGCTTGTCGTAGACGGTGATCGGCGCCACCGAGGCCGACACCCTGTTGTCCCTCAGCGACAACGTGCCGGGCACGAAATAGTCGATCCGGTGGCCGCGTGCCTGCCCCTCCAGCATCAGGGCGAAAGTCGAGTCGCCCAGGGGGTTGATCGAGGCGATTGGGTCCATCTGCACGGCGATCTTCAGCACGGCACAGCTCCGGAATTGAGGGACGGGAATACCGCAAACGCGGCGTCAGAAGGCGTTCTTCACATGGCGCGGCCAGGCCCATGGCGCAAGAAAAATCACGTCGAAGCGCTGGTCGAGGCCGTGGGCGCGCCGGTGCCGGCTGACATAGTGCTGCGCTGCACGGCCGATGCGGATTCGATTCACCTGCTCGAGCGCCAGGGCGAATTCCTCTTTGCGTTGTCGGCTCTTCACCTCGACGAACACGATCGTCCGACCCCATCGCATCACGAGGTCGATCTCTCCCGATGGCGTCCTGTAGCGCTGGGCGAGCATCCAGTAGCCCTTGAGCCGCAGATACCACAGCGCCAGCGTTTCGCTGCGCCGCCCGAATCCTTCGGCGCTACGACGCTTCCGCGTTCCTGCGGATGGCGAGGGCGGCATCGTAGACCTCCTTGCGCTTGAGCCCGAATTCCTCGGTCACCTGGTCGACGGCGGCGCGCAGCGGCTCGGTTTCGAGCGCCTCCACGAGCCGGGCCCGCCACGCATCGGCGTCGACGATACGCTCTGCTGCCCCCGCCACCAACACGACCGCCTCGCCCTTGGTTTCCGTCTCGGCAAACTGCCGGGCTAGGTTTCCAAGCGTGCCGCGTTCCACCCGTTCGAAGCGCTTGGTGAGTTCGAGCGCCACTGCAGCCTCGCGCTCAGCGCCCAGCACCTCGGCCAGCGCCGCGAGCATGTCATCGAGTCGCCGCGGCGATTCATAGAACACCAGCGTCTCGCGCCGGTCCCTGAGCGCCGCGATCGCGGTTGCCCGCGCTTCCTGCTTGGTGGGCAGGAAGCCCATGAAGCTGAAGGCGTCAGTCGGCAGACCGGCAATGCTGAGCGCCGCAAGCAGCGCCGAGGGACCAGGCAGCGCGAATAGCGGCAGCCCCGCCTCGCGCACCGCCCTTACCAGCGGAAACCCGGGATCGGAGAGCAGGGGCGTTCCGGCATCGGAAATCAGCGCCACCGCCTTGCCCTCGCCAAGCAACTGCAGCACCTCGCCGATCCGCTCGCGCTCGTTATGCTCGTGCAGCGAGCGGCGCGGGGTGCGGATGGCGAAATGCTCGAGAAGGACCGCCGAGTGGCGGGTGTCCTCGCAAAGGATCAGGTCGGCCGCCGCCAATGTTTCGAGCGCGCGTATGGTGATGTCGCGAAGGTTGCCGATCGGGGTGGCGACGACATGGAGCCCAGCGGACAGAGGAGGGGCGTGGTGGCGCGTGCCGGCAATCTCGAACTCCGCCGCTTTTTCCACCGCTTCCGCCCCGAGGTTAACGCAAGGTCTCCGCCCGCGCTTTATGGCCGGCACCGAACAGCGTATAAACGCCTGAGCCGTTCTTGCAATCCAGCTGACCGGCCTAAGGCGAGGGAGGGGAGCTTGGCGCATCACATCCGACGCAGGACCTTCGCCCTCGGCGCGCTCTCGGCGGGCCTGAGTTCGCTGCTTGCCGCCTGCACCACCGGTGGTTTCGATTTTGGCGGATTTTCCCGCGGCACCGG
Source organism: uncultured Devosia sp. (assembly GCA_964414845.1). GTDB lineage: Bacteria > Pseudomonadota > Alphaproteobacteria > Rhizobiales > Devosiaceae > Devosia_A. The sequence goes on from CAYPYV010000068.1 coordinate 6,900, forward strand.
CCCCAACCTGTCGCAAGCCGGTGGCTCCGGCGCCGCTCCCATGGCAGCCCGCACCATTGGCGCCGGTCCCGTGCAGGTGGCGCTGCTGCTGCCGCTCACGGGCGATACGGCCATCGCGGGCGTCGGCACGTCCATGCTGAACGCGGCCGATCTCGCGATGGCATTCATCGCAAGCAGCCCCAATCTCAGCGAGAACATTACCCTCAACGTCTTCGACACCGGCCCCACGGCGGCTGGGGCCAGCCAGGCGGCCACCGCCGCGGTCTCGCGGGGGGTAAGCCTCGTGCTCGGGCCTCTGCGCGCCGATCAGGTGACCGCGGCTGGCCAGGTGGCCAGGGCCGCCGCCATCCCGCTCATCGGCTTTTCCAACAATTCCGGCGCCGCATCGGCCGGGGTCTACCTGCTGAATGTGCTGCCCGAAACCGAGACGCGCCGCACGCTCGGCTATGCCAAGAAGCTCGGTCGCAAGGCGTTCGTCGGCGTGTTTCCTTCCACCGATTTCGGCCGGATCCAGGAGGGTGCCTTCCGTCAGGCTCTTGCCGATCTTGGTTTGGGCGCACGCGCCTTCTACAGTTTCGGCTCCGAGGCCGAGGCGCGCAGCGTGGTGGCACAACTCGTGCCGCTCCTGACCTCCGGTCAGGTCGATGCCGTTTTTCTTCCCGATCGCGCCACCGCCCCGTCGATCGGCAATCTGCTTGTCGAAGGGGGTGTCGCCACCGGCAGCGTCCAGCTCATCGGTTCCGCCGACTGGAACAATGACCAGACCATCGCCAATGCCACCTCGCTGGCGGGCGCCATATTCCCCGCTGTCGACGAAGCAGGCCTCTCCTCGCTCTCGGCCGAATACCAGGCCAAGTTCGGCAGCGCCCCCCACCCCTTCGCGACGCTCGCCTATACCGCGACCATCCTCGCCAATGCCGCGCCGCTGTCGAAGGCCTCGCCACCCTATCCTGCGACGCTGCTCACCTCTGCGTCAGGCTTCAGCGGCCGCGATGGCGTGTTCCGCTTCTTTGCCGATGGCCGCAGCGAATTTGCCCTTGCCGTCCGCCAGGTCTCCGTAGGCGGTACGTCCGTAGCCGAGGACGCTCCGAAGAAGTTCTAGTTCGTCCCCGGCCAGTAGACGATCGATCCGGCGGTCAGTGCCGGCTGCGTCACCCATTCGCCATTGATCATCAGCGCGATCTCGATGGGCGCAATCGGCTCGTCGATCACCCTGATGCCCGGATAGTTGACATTGGCATTGGCGAGCCCGTCCGAAGAGTAGACACCTGTTGCCGTCTCGGTCACCACGATGTCGGTCACTCTTCCGGCCTCGATCTTGCGCACCACCGACTGCCGGATCGGCTCGGTCGAAACCGATGGCGCCACCTGGTAGCTGCGCTTGATCAGCCGGCCATAGTCGGGCGGCGGCGGGGTGAAGATATCGATCGCCTGCGTGGCGAGCGTGCTGACCGGTTCCGATGTCGCTGCCAGGGCCGGCAGCCAGGCCGGCGACGCCAGCACGGCAGCCACCAGTGTAAAGCTCGCGGCCGTGAGCAGAATGGTGCGGTTTCTCGGATTCACAGGTCGTCCTCGCGGGCAATGGATTAACCATCCATCAACCATAACGGGCCGATCTGGGTCAAAATGGAACGTGCGTTAAGCTTAATTTAACGGCTTCAGCCAGCCGCCCTTACCCCGAAATCACGGCGCTGAGGCTCTCCACCGCGGCGACGAAGCGGTCATGCGCCTCCCGTGTTGGCCATGGGCGGATCAGTTGCGCAAAGCCGTCGAACTCGAAGACCGGCAGATTGGGCTCGCCGAAATAGCGCCGCGCTTCAGCCACCTCGAAGCCTGCGAGGTGCACCGCCTCGAGATAGGCCGCCTCGCGATCCGCTTTCTTGATGGCCTTGGTAAGCGCGGCGGGCGGTGTGGCGGTCAGCGCGAAGCGAAGATGCACCGCACCCAGCAGGCGGTTCTCCACATCCTTGTAATTGCCGCCCATGGCCGCCTTGAAGGGCGAGATGATGTCGCCCATCACATATTCGGGCGCGTCATGCAAAACCGCATAAAGCTGGTCGCGGGGGCTGGTCGAGGGGTCGAGCGCCTTGAAGATTTCAAGCACCAGAACCGAGTGCTGCGCCACCGAGAACGGGTAGTCGCCGCGCGTCTGCCCATTCCAGCGCGCGACGCGGGCCAACCCATGCGCAATGTCGGTAAGTTCGACGTCGAGCGGCGAAGGGTCGAGCAGGTCGAGCCGCCGACCGCTCAGCATACGCTGCCATGCCCGTTGACTGGTCTTCGCCATCGCCGCCGCCCTTACCGCCGAGCGGCGAAGCTAGCGACGGGTTGGGTGATTCGCCATTTCTGCGGGAAGGAGCATGGCAGGGAAATGCAGGCCGGGAAGGTTTCCGCTGCCTGCTTTTCAGGCTTCTTCACCGTCCCCCTCACCGAAACCATATGTCGCCCAGCGGGGCAGGCTCAGCGTTACCGCTGCATCGCCTACCGTTGCCATCCCCGTGTCCGTCACCCGATCGAGCCGTACGATCGCCACCGCGCGCCCATCAACGACTTGCCCGATCGAACCAGCATCCCGGCCCGATGTCACGACTGGCGTTCCGGCGGCCGGTGAACCGGTAATCCCCGAAACGATCACCGGCCGGCGCCGTGCGGTGCCGCGATGCTTCATCCGGCTCACGACTTCCTGTCCGATATAGCAGCCCTTGATGAAGTCGATGCCATTGAGCAGGTCGAGCCCGACGTCATGGGCGAACTGGCTGTCGGGCCCGTAATCCGGCCCGAGTTCCAGTATGCCCGCGCCGATCCGCGCCCGATCCCAGGCGCTGGTGTCGTGGCTCCATCCTTCCGCTCTCTCGGCTGGCGCCATGACGCGGTATCCGAGCCCCGGCGCACGCGGGTCGGCAATGCCACCCTCGATAGGCTCGGCGCTCCAGCCCAGCACATGCGTCTCGCGCAGGTCGCCAATCTCCACCTTGGCGCGCAGGCGGTACATCTTCATCCGTTTCAGGAAGCTGTCGGCCACCTCGCGGTCGAAATCGAGCCAGAAGCAGCCATCCGCATCGCGGCAGGCAAGCCCCTCGGCCTGCACCTTGCCCTGCGGGCTCAGCAGCGCCCAGGGCGCGAGGATGCCTGCGGCCATCTGCATCCGCCCGGTCAGGGTATCGTCGAGCAGTTTCTCCGCTTCGGGACCCGCGAACTTGGCGAGGGTGCGTCGTTGCAGCCAGATTGTGGGCATGGGACTGTTCCGTTACACCGACCGAAGGATAGGTCGGAGCACGAGACATGGCGCAGTACGAGACGATCTTCAAGAACGGCAGCATTGCCAATCACGACGGCATCATTCGCGCTGACATCGGCATCAGCTCCGGTCGTATCGTCGCGCTGGGCGATCTCGGCGCGGCCACTGCCGGGGAAGTCGTCGATTGCACCGGGCTTCATCTTCTCCCCGGCGTCATCGATACGCAGGTGCATTTCCGCGAACCCGGCCTCACGCACAAGGAAGATCTCGAAACCGGGTCGCTCTCGGCGGTTATGGGCGGCGTCACCGGCGTGTTCGAAATGCCCAACACCAATCCGCTGACCACCACGCGCGAGACCTTCGAGGAGAAGATCCGGCTCGGCACCAACCGCATGCATTGCGATTTCGCCTTCTTCATCGGCGGCACGCACGACAATGTCCGCGATCTGCCGGAGCTCGAGCGGCTGCCCGGCTGCGCCGGCGTGAAGGTGTTCATGGGCTCTTCCACCGGCTCGCTGCTCGTCGCCGATGACGATGGCGTCGAAGCCATTCTGCGCGCCATTTCCCGCCGAGCCGCCTTCCATTCCGAGGACGAGTACCGGCTCGAAGAGCGGAAGTCCTTGCGCATTCCGGGCGATCCGTCCTCGCATCCGGTCTGGCGCGATGTCGAAACGGCCATGCGCTCCACGCGCCGCCTCGTCGGCCTTGCGCGCAAGACCGGCAAGCGCATCCACGTGCTCCACATCTCCACCGCCGACGAAATGGTCTATCTCGCCGACCACAAGGATGTGGCCTCGGTGGAGGTGACCCCCCACCACCTTACACTCGACGAGACTGCCTATGCCCGGCTCGGCACCTATGTGCAGATGAACCCGCCCGTGCGCGATGCCGCCCATCGCGAAGGGATCTGGGCCGGCGTCGTGAACGGCGTCGCCGATATCCTCGGCTCCGACCATGCGCCGCATACGCGCGAGGAAAAGGATCATCCCTATCCCGGCTCCCATTCCGGCATGACCGGTGTGCAGACCCTCGTCCCCATCATGCTCGATCATGTCAACAAGGGTCGAATGAGCCTGGAGCGATTCGTCGACATGACGAGCCATGGGCCGAACCGCCTGTTCGGCATCGCGCGGAAGGGCCGAATTGCCGTCGGCTATGATGCAGATCTCACCATTGTCGATCTGAAGCGCACGCAGACCATCACCAACGAGTGGGTGAAGAGCCGGGTCGGCTGGACCCCCTATCACGGCGTTTCCGTCACCGGCTGGCCCGTCGGCACCATTGTGCGCGGACATAAGGTCATGTGGGAGAACGAGCTGGTCACACCCTCACAGGGCCAGCCCATGCGCTTCCAGGAGTCTTTGGAGCGCAGCTGAACCTGCCCTATTGCAGCGAACGGTGCAGGTTGTAGTCGCCGGCCCGGATGCGGTCCGGCAGCGTCTCGATCAGCGCCGCCGTCGCCACTTCGCCATGCTGCTCCACGAGCGCCGCGAGCGCGGCAAAGAGGCTCGCATGGGCAAGCGCATCTTCGGCCACGCCATCGTCCTCGGCGTCGTTCCAGCACTCGGCGATGTATTCGAGGGCGAGTTGCCGCTCGGCGCAGGCTTCTTCGGCCAGCCCGGTGAGGTCGTGAGTCGCCATCAGGGTCTTCGTCAGCTTCATGGAACCCGGACTATCACGTCGTGGTGATCGCCGCTCGTCAGACCTAAGCGAAAGGTTAACGCCGCGCTGTCAATCGTCGTTAATCGGGACGGGTTTCGGCAACCCTGCCGTCATTCCGCATAGCGGGTATGGATTTCCCGGGCGATCTGCTGCGCTTCCGCCATCAGTCGCGCCAGCGCCTCCGAGGCGGATACGGTGCAGCTGCGATAGAGCCGGCCATAGGCCGAATAGCCGTCGTTGAATGCACCGGTTAGGCGCTGCCGCCGGTCGTCATCGGGCTGGTCGAGGTCGATCAGCTGGCTCATTTCCGCCCGCCAGTCCGAAGCGTCTTTGCCGCGGCAAAGCGGTTCGAGGAAGTAGAGGCTCCCCAGCGTCTCGGCCAGCCGTTCCATCTGCGCCTGATAGGGCGGGTCGATGGCGCGCGCCGGCGCCGCCCAAAGGGCCAGCAGCGTCACGGCGATCACGGGGAACAAGCGCATGCCCCTTGCTACCCGAACCAGCATCTGCCCTCAACTCCGATCGAACAGCCGAAACGCGCCGCCCAGCACTTCATTGAGATGCGGCGTCGTGGGCAGCAGCGCCGCCTGGTCCCGGGTCACGAAGCGCACGCCGTCGATTTCGCCTGCCTGCGGCACGATTTCGCCCTCGAAGGCTTCGGTGGCAAACACCTGCAGCAGGAATTTGCCGTCGTCGCCCAGGCGCAGCCGCGTCACGCGCCTCAGCGCATAGACGTCGAGCCCGAGTTCTTCCTTCAGCTCCCGGGTTGCGCAGGCCTCGGCATCCTCGCCGGGCTCCAGCCGCCCGCCCGGCAGGCTCCACATGCCACGCCACGGCGGCCGCGCCCGCTGGATCAGCAGCACCCGATCCTTTTCGATCAGCGCGACGCTTGCAGCATTGGGCAGCATTGTTCTTCCTTCGATTGCATCGGACGCGCCCACTTCCTAGTTTCGTCCCAAAGAGGAGACTTCAGCCAAATGTGCGGACGCTATGCGGCCACTTTGCCGCCCGAGATGCTGGTGGAACTGTTCCGGCTGGTCAATTCCATCGAGATGCCGCCGCGCTACAACATCACGCCCACCCAGCCCATCGCCGTTGTGTGGGAGCAGAACGGCCGGCGCAGCATTCAGCTGGTCCGCTGGGGTTTCGTGCCCGGCTGGGTGAAGGACCCACGCGAGTTCTCGCTGCTCATCAACGCACGCTCCGAGACCATGGCCGAGAAGCCGAGCTTTCGGAACGCAGTGAAGAATTCCCGCTGCATCGTGCCGGCATCCGGCTATTTCGAGTGGATGACGGGCGAGGATGGCAAGAAGCAGCCCTACTACATCACCATGGCCGACGACTCGCCCATGCTGTTCGCGGGGCTCTATTCTCAATGGGCAGGCCCGAACGGCGAGGAAGTCGACACGGCGCTGATCGTCACGGTTGGCGCTGTGCTCGAAATGGCCACCATCCACGATCGGATGCCCGCCATCCTCAACGGCCCGGCGGCTGTCGATGACTGGCTCAACACACGCGACGTCGGTGTCAAGGAAGCCGAGCAGCTCATGCTGCCCTTGCCTGCCGAGCTGCTCAAATTCCATCCGGTCAGCAAGGCGGTGGGCTCGACCAGGGCCGATGGCCCCGACCTCATTCGTCCACTATCGCCGGAGGAAATGGCCGAGAACGCCTCGTCCCGCCCACCGCGTCCGAAGAAGCAGGCGGCCGGCGGTACGGGCGGGCAGGGGAGTTTGTTCTAGCGTCGGTCGTAGCGCGCCCCCTTCCTCATGCTGAGCTTGTCGAAGCACGAGGAAGGAGATGAGCACATGCGTTTAGAACCGCTGCGGTGCGGCCGGCTTGTTGCCCATGATCTTCTCGATCTCGGCAAGCACGTCGGGCGTCAGCTTCGCCTTGTGTTCGAGCGCGGCGAGATTGTCCTTGAGCTGGCTCAGCTTCGATGCCCCGAGGATCACCGTCGACACGTTCGGGTTGGCATTGCACCAGAGCAGCGCCAGGTGGTGGATCGGCAGGCCGGCCTCCTTCGCAAGCGCCGCCAGCTTCTTCACCTTCGCCAGCTCGTCCTTGCCCTTATCGCTGTCGAGGCGGGCCTTGAGCCACTCGTAGCCGGGCAGGTTCATGCGGCTGTCGGCAGGGATGCCATCATTATACTTGCCTGTCAGGATGCCGGAAGCCAGCGGCGACCAGATGGTCGTGCCCAGCCCGAACAGGCTGTAGAGCGGCGCGAATTCGGCTTCCACCTTCTCGCGGCGGAACAGGTTATACTCCGGCTGCTCCATGGTCGGCGGCGTCAGGTGCTCCTGCCGCGCAATCGCATAGGCCTCGGTCAGCTGCTGAGCGCTCCATTCCGAAGTGCCCCAATAGAGCACCTTGCCCTGCAGGATCAGGTTGTGCATGGCCCGCACCGTCTCTTCGATCGGCGTATCGACATCGGGCCGGTGGCAGAAATAGAGGTCGAGATAATCGACCTGCAGGCGCTTCAGTGCCGCATGGGCCGCGTCGGTGATGTGCTTGGCGGACAGGCCCCTCTGCGTCGGCTTGCTGCCGCCCCAGAACACTTTCGAACTCACCGCATAGCTATCGCGGCTCCAGTTGAGCGCCTTGAGCGCCTCGCCCATGACGATCTCGGCATTGCCGGCTTCGTAGCCCTCGGCATTGTCGAAGAAATTCACGCCCTGGTCATAGGCATAGCCCATCAGCGAGGCGGCGTCGTCTTCTCCCACCTGCTTGGCGAAAGTCACCCAGGCACCGAAGGAGAATTCGCTGACCTTGAGGCCAGACTTGCCGAGACGGCGATATTCCATTGCTCTTATCCTTGCTGCATTCTTGGCTGCGGTTTCGGGAGATTAACGCTCATATATCGGCAAGTGCCGATATTCAAGGCACGCCATTCGGGCTGGAGCTGTTGGCGTGGCTTGCAACGGCATCTCGGGCGATGCAGCCTTGAGCATTCTGCCCACCGGGTCGCAAGACATGCCGCACTTCACCACCTCCGACGGCTTTTCGATCGCCTGGTACGATCTCGGCACCGGCGCGGATGACCCGCCGATACTGCTCCAACATGGCTACAGCGCGACGACGAGCAGCGAATGGCTCGAATGCGGCATTGCCGCGGCGTTGGCCGGGCTTGGTCGCAGGGTGATCGGCGTCGATGCGCTGGGCCATGGTGGTTCCAGCCATCCGCATGATCCGGTGGTCTATGGCGAGCGCCGCATGGCGCGCGATATCGCCGAACTCGTCACCAGCCTCGGCATCGAGAGCTACGATCTCGTCGGCTATTCCATGGGCGCCGTGGTTGCCGCGATTGCGGGCAGTACGGATAATCGCATCCGCCGCCTGGTGCTCGGTGGCGTCGGCGAGGCCGTGCCGCTGCTTGGCGGCGTCGATACCCGCGAACTCGACAATCTCGCCATGGCCGCAGCGCTCGAAACCGAATACGAAGCGGGCCTCGCCCCCGGCTGGGTCGCCTTCCGCCGTGCCATCGCCGAGCG
>CAYPYV010000069.1:0-15279 GCA_964414845.1 uncultured Devosia sp.
GGGTGCCGTCGCCCACCGCCGCGACGCTGCATGCGCTGCACTACCACCAGGTCGATGTGTTCGCGGCGCAGCGGGGCCGGCTCAGCCAGCCCAAGCCGGGCCTGTCCGAACTCTTCTCCATGCCGGTGCTTTCGGCAAATACGCTGGGTCGCGACGAGATTTCCCGCGAACTCGACAACAATGCACAGGGCATTCTCGGCTATGTCGTGCGCTGGGTCGATCAGGGCGTCGGCTGCTCCAAAGTGCCGGACATCAACAATGTCGGCCTGATGGAAGATCGTGCCACTTGCCGCATTTCCTCGCAGGCGGTGGCGAACTGGCTCAGGCATGGTCTTGTCACCGAAGCGGAAGTGCGCGCCTCGTTCGAAAAGATGGCCGCAGTCGTCGATGGGCAGAATGCCGGCGATCCGCTCTACCGCCCCATGGCCGGGCATTTCGACAGCTCCATCGCCTATCAGGCAGCGCTGGCGCTGGCGCTCGAAGGTACGACGCAGCCTTCGGGCTATACCGAACCCATCCTGCACGCGGCGCGCGCCCGGGCGAAACTGGCTGGCTGATCGGGATCGGACCGCTGGAGCGCTTTCAGGAAAAGTTGCATGACTTTTCCGGTTCGAAAGCGCGACAAAACAAACACTTAGATCGTTTCAGCGTTTCAACCGAAACGTGAAATGATCTCTTCGCGATCAGGCCAGGGGCCCGAGCAGGGCGGTCTCTAGTACCGGCAGGGTAATGGCGCTCGGGTGCTGCGGGTCGTGGAAGAGCTCTATATCCGCCATCTCGAGCCGCGTCGCGTCGCCGATTGGCTCGCCGGTCCCGGGGTTGCGCGCAAATCGTGGATGCGCACCACTGGCCACCACCAGCCGCAGGCGATGGTTGCGGCGAAACAGATGCGCCGTCGCATGCATTCGGATGGTCAGTTTCCAGATGTTGTCCGGCACCGCCGGATCTGCAGCCGACTTGCGCAGATATCCGTCGGTGATGTTTGTCGACCGGCCCTGCTCGTCCACGTCGCATAGTCGCACGAAGATATCCGTGTCGGGGAGCGAGGAGCGCAGGTAGAGCGTTGCGCGCACATTGCCGATCACCAGCGCGTCCCCGAACAAGGGCTCCGTCGAGTAGACCAGAACGTCCTTCCGCGCCTCCAGCGGCCGGTTGTCGGTCGCGCCCGCCCCGGTGAAGGCGAAATAGGCACCGCCTACGGCTGGCGTTGGGTCCGCCGGGTCATAGGTATAGGTGTCCGGCGCCGATGAGCGCCCCGGCCGCAGAGACAGCAGCTTGTCGGGATGCAGGTACCAGATCTGCTGGTCCGCGGGACCAGGTGGAAAAGCATCGAACTCGTGCCAGCGGCCATCGCCGCCAACATGTATGCGGACCGGCTTTTCGGCCATTTGGCCGCGGTCGCCCCGCAGCTGCGCATCCATCCATTTCAGCGTTTCGCCGATGCTGGCCGTATTGAGCTCCGAGCTCACATGGCTCCAGGGGCCGATCACCAAAGGAGGATTCTGGCCCGAGTCCACCAGCGTGCGATAGTCGCGCAGCAGCTGGTCCAGCATGAAGTCGTACCAGCCGGACATGAAGGCCACCGGCGGGGTTCGTGGCCCGAGCCGATGCGTGTGGTCTAGCGGCTCCCAGAAGGAATCATTGCCGATGGCGTGTTCCATCCAGTGCCGCCAGAACGGAACTTCCTGCCCGACAACGCGCTTGTCGGCATCGCGCAGCGGCAGCTTCATGGTCGCCTTCAGCGTCAGCTGGTCGATTCCCCCCGTGGCCATTCGTCGTGCCGTCAGGAACGCGTTGCCATTCAGACCATAGATGGTCTGCAGCCAGCTGAGCCACAGCCCGAGCGCAAAGCCGCCGCCGGGGAACACCACCGAGCGGAATTCGGCGCTCGAAACCTTAACCGCCATTGCCGAATGCGGGGGCAAGGCGTCCGCTATCGCCCATTGCGTATAGCCCAGATAGGAGGGGCCGGTGGTGCCCAGCCGGCCGTCGAACCAGGGTTGCGCCTTGATCCAGTCGAGCGTGGCGAGGCCATCGTCACGTTCATGCCGGAAGGGATCGAACTCGCCGCCCGAATTGTCAGTGCCGCGGCAGGCCTGCAGCACCACGATGTAGCCGCGCTCCGCATAGACTTCAGCGACAGTGCCGAACCCCCTGAGGCCATAGGGCTCGCGGATCAGCAGCGTCGGGTGCGGGCCTTTCCTTGCCGGTGTGTAGAGCGTGGTGGCCAGCTCGACGCCGTCGCGCATCCTGATCTTCAGGCCGCGTTGCCGCTGCGCGCGGGACAGTCGCCGGGGCAGCTTGGCGACCCGCGCAAGAAAGCGGCTCGCGAAGCTCATGAGACGAAGTCGAAGCGATCGACGTCGAACAGGCCGCGGTCGGTCATCTTCAGATGCGGAATGACGGGCAGGGCCATAAAGGCTACCTGCAGGAACGGCTCAGGCAGGGTGCAGCCAAGCGCCCATGCGGCGTTGCGCAGCGCGTGAAGCTTCTCGGCCACGTTCTCGAACGGCAGCAGGCTCATCAGACCCGCAATCGGCAAGGCAAGCTCGGCAGTGATCCGGCCCTGGTCGGCCACCGCGAAGCCGCCTCCGAGCTCTATCAGCCGATTGACGGCGAGCGCCATGTCCTCGTCGGTCGCGCCAACCACGGTGATGTTGTGGCTGTCATGCCCAACCGAGCTGGCGATGGCGCCGCGCTTCAGCCCGAACCCTTTGGTGAAGCCGCGCCCGACATTGCCGTTGATGCCGTGCCGCTCGATGACCGCGATTTTCAGCACGTCGTTTTCGAGGTCGGGCAGGGTGCCGCGCTCGGAAATCTCCAGCACCGCCGTCTCGCGATAGGTGAGAATCAGGCCCGGCCGCACGGCAATCACCGGGGTTTCGTTCTGTCGCGGGTTGGCGGGGTACATGAAGGTTGTCGGGCTCACCCGACGTGCCTTCATCGAAGCCAGCCCGACCGGCGCCACCGGACGGCGAGCGGCGAACAGGTCCGGGGTCACCAGCCTTCCACCCGTGATCACGTCGCTGACGCGACACTCCTCGAGGTTCGTCAGCAGCGCGATGTCGGCGCGATAGCCGGGCGCCACAAGCCCGCGATCCTTGAGACCGAAGATGCGGGCCGCCGAGTGCGAGGCCGCGCGATAGACATGGTGCAGCGGGCAGCCCCGCGCGATCAGCCGGCGGATCGAGCTGTCGAGATGACCTTCCTCGAGGATGTCGAGCGGATTGCGATCGTCGGTGCACAGCGCGACATAGGCGGATGTCTCCGCAGTCAGGATTTCCGCCAGCGCTTCGAGATCCTTCGAAACCGAGCCTTCGCGGATGAGGATGTGCATGCCTTTCGACAGCTTCTCGCGGGCCTCGGTGGCCGTGGTCGCCTCGTGGTCGGTGCGGATTCCGGCCGCGAGATAGCCGTTGAGCGGCTTGTCGCTCAATAGCGGAGCATGGCCGTCGATATGCCCGCTCTGGAAGGCGACGAGCTTCGCTATGATGCCCGGGTCGGCGGCGAGCACGCCGGGGAAATTCATCATCTCGGCAAGGCCAATCACCTGGTGGTGCGCCCTGAACCGGGTCAGGTCCTCCACTTCCAGCCGCGCTCCGGCCGTCTCGAACGGCGTAGCCGGCACGCAGGATGAAAGGTTCACCCTGATATCCATGACTGCGCGTTCGGCGCATTCGAGGAAATAGCGGATGCCATCCACGCCCAGCACGTTCGAGATCTCGTGCGGGTCGCAGATCACCGTCGTCACGCCATGTGGCAGCACGCAGCGCTCGAACTCGAACGGCGTCACCAGTGACGATTCGATGTGCAGATGCGTGTCGATGAAGCCCGGCACGGCAAAGCGATTGTCGCCCTCGATCAATCGTCTGCCGTTGTAATAGCCATGGGTACCGACGATCCGGTCCGCGACGATGGCAATGTCGGTATGGGTCACCGCGCCGGTGATCACATCCAGCATCCGCACATTCTTGATCACCACGTCCGCTGGCTCTTCACCGGCTCCGGCCTTGATCATTCGTGTCAGCGTTTCGGCAGACGTCATCGCACACTCTCACTTCTTGTCACGACCCTCGGTCCGCCGCGCCTGCGGGTCAAGAGGCAAGCGCGTCATGGGCGCGGAACTGCGCGGACAAGGCAGGCGTTGAACATCGCAACCATGAGCGGAGGGCCCGATGCGGACCTATGACGCCAACAAGACCACCACCGAAGTGCGGCAGGGTAGCCGGCGACTCGGCAATCTTCGCGTGCTGATCTTTTCGCTGATCGGCGTGATCCTGTTGTTCGCGCTGATCTTCATTCTGTTCAGCGTCTACGCCCCTGGCCCCGGACCAGCCGCCTGAAGCGGTTTGGGCGGATGAGCTCCGTTGCGGACGGGACCTACCGGCGATCGGCCGTCATACCGGGCTGTTGAAGCGGAGCTGGTTGCCCCGCTCGCGGTTCAGGCAGCGTCGACGTCGCGCCGCGGCTCGGCTACCGCCGTGTCAGTCTCGTAGAGCCGGTAGGTATTCCGGCCCGATTCCTTCGCCTGGTAGAGTGCGAAGTCCGCCCGCGCCGCGAGATCGAGGCCATCCCGCCCTGCATCCCGGGCGATCGCGACCCCGATCGAGACGCCTACAGACACCTCGTTCTCGGCGAGCCGGAACGGGACGCCGATCGCCTCGATGATGCGTTCGGACAGATGCCGGGCCTCGCTCACGGTCTTGATGGCATGCTGGAGGACTACGAACTCGTCCCCGCCGAGGCGCGCGACCGCGTCATGGTCGTCCAGCAGCGACTTGAGCCGTGTTGCAACCTGCCGCAGCAACTCGTCGCCGGCTTCATGCCCCAGTGTGTCGTTCACCTGCTTGAAGCGGTCGAGGTCGAGGGCCAGCAGCGCAATCGGCGTGCCAGAGTGGTTGAGCTGCTCCAGCGCTGCGGTGAGCCGCTTCTGGAACATGGCGCGGTTGGCTAGCCCGGTCAGCGGATCGTGCAGGGCAAGGTACACGGCCTGTTCGCGCGCCTGCTGCAATTCCGTGGTGGCGCGGCGCAGCCGCAGCACCAGCAGCAGCATAAGCATAACGATGATCACTGTGACCGTCGCAAAGGCCGGCAGGGCGTCGAGCGTGAGCTGTGCCGCCGGGCGTTCTGCCTTCCATGTGAGGTGACCCAGCGTCTGTCCCTCGGCATTGACGACCGGAACGGCAACCTGTGCCGGATCCGTTTGATCGCCAACCGTGTAGCTCCCCTGGCTCAGCGTGCCGCTGATGTCGCTGGTATCGGCGGGGGGCGGCGCAAGATACTGTATGCCGACGTAGAAATGGGCCTCCTTCGCCTCGACCCACGCGGCATCGGTGGCACCCAGCAGCGGCACGGCCGAAACCACGGCAAGGCGGCCATCAATGACGGCAAAGTCCGTGCTGACGGGGGCATCGGCGATGTTCTCGTTGAACGCGGCGATCTGGGCCTGCCCGCCGATATCGGTCAGTCTCCTGACAATCGGGGCGACAGCCTCTGCATCCTCTGCATAGACCGAAGCGTCCAGCTTGCCGCCATTCCACATGGCGTACATCGCCGTCAGGTCTGGCTTCAGCACATAGGCTCGGTCGAAGCCATAGGTCTCGACGCCATCAACGCCGAGGTTTTCGTTGATCCACTCGAGATCGTTGTTGCGCACCGCGAACACGGCCTCGTCCCAGCCGGTGTTCTCGGCATGCTTGCCGCTCATGTCCGCGATCTCGCTGGCAACAACGCGAGAACCGATGCGCTGCTGAATGTCGAGCGCCAGGTGGTCGAAGCGCTCGGACCACTGCAGGAGGAAGCCGACGAACAACGCGATGGTCAAAGCAGCCGTTATCACCACCGGTGCGACGACCTTCATCGCAAATGACCAGCGTCGTTCAGCCCTTGCCTTCATCGAGTCCTCCAGCCCTGTCGGAGCTTTCGTGAGAACCTAGAAGCCGGCCGACAAACAGCTGGTTACCGCCGCTTCCTCGCCATCCGGGTTGGTAAACGGACTACTTCACTATCCGAAGCGATCGGCGGCGGCGGGGGCGCTGCCAAAATGCGCTTCCCGACTTCAGGCGACCTGCGCCACGCCGTCGGGCGTCCATAGCCGCTCGAGTTCCTCGGCGCGCAGCGGGCTGCCGAACAGGTAGCCCTGGAAGGTCGAGCAGCCCATTTCGCGCAGTTTTTCGTACTGTTCATGCGTCTCCACGCCCTCGGCCGTCACTTCGATACCCAAGGCATCGGTTAGCCGAACCATGGCTTCGACGATGGGGCGGGCGCTGCCGATATCTGCGACCTGCGACACGAATGAGCGGTCGATCTTGATCCGGTCGACCGGATAGCGGCGCAGGTAGTTGAGCGACGAATAGCCCGTACCGAAATCGTCGATGGCGAGGCGCACATTGGCCAGTTGCAGGCTGCGGAGGTTCTCGACCACGCTGGTGTGTTCGTCGAGGAGGATGCTCTCTGTGATCTCGAGTTCGAGGTCCTGTGGCTGCATGCCGGCTTCTTGCAGCAGGTCGAGCACATGTTCACCGAAGCCGGGGTGCCGGAACTGCGCCGGGGAAACATTGACGGCGAAGCTGCGGCCCGGCCATCGTGCGCCCATGCGGCAGGTCTCGCGCAGCACATATTCTCCCAGCGCCTCGATCAGGCCCGAGGTTTCGGCAACACCGATGAACTCTGCCGGGGGCACCTGGCCGAGCCGTGGATGCTTCCAGCGCACCAGCGCCTCGGCACCAACCGGACGGCTGGAATCGGCCCTGAACAGCGGCTGATAAGCCACCCAGAGCTGATCGGTACTCGCGATCGCCTCGCGCAGTTCCGCCTCTATCCGGTGTCGGCCCTGCACGCGCTCATCCATCGCTTCGTCGTAGAACACCGCCCGGTTACGGCCGCTGGCCTTGGCCTCGTACAGTGCGATATCCGCCCGCCGCATGATATCGAGCTGGTCGCGGTCGTCGCCTTCGAGCACAACGACACCGATCGATACGCCCACGAAGGCGTCGGTTCCTTCGAGCCGGAAGGGCAGGCGTACCGCCTCGATCACCTCGGTCGCCAGTGCCTGCAGATCGGTCCGCCGACGCCGCGCCATGAAGGCAAATTCGTCGCCGCCGAGGCGTCCTATCACCTCACCTGGACGCAGCAGGGCGCTGAGCCGGAACGCCATGGACCGGATGAGCGTATCGCCCGCCTGATGGCCAAGCGTGTCGTTCACCTGCTTGAAGCGATCGAGATCGAGCATGAGCAGGGCAAGCGAACTGGATCGTGGTGCATCGAGTGCACGCTGGAACTGGCCCTCGAAGCTCAGCCGGTTCGGCAATCCCGTCAGAGCGTCCTGGTTGGCGAGCCGTTCGGCTTCATTGCGGCGTCCTTCAAGTGCCCGGCTCGACCGCCAGAGACCGATCAGCAGCGCGGTCAGCATGCCGCCGACCAGCAGGCTAACCCCAGCAAGAGCCGGTGTCGTGCTGCGCAGCATCAGGTCGCCCGGCCGATAGGCCGCCCACTGGAAGAAGGTAACGATGCGGCCGGCGCGATTGGTGACGGGTAGATTCACCTCGCCGGTCTTCGGGGACGAGGTGGTGAACCGTCCGGCATCGACAAGGTATTTGTCGATCAGGCGAAGCTCGTAATCGAGATCGAGATTGACGATGCTGACCAACACCGGCTCCTGGCCCGCACGGACGGCCAGCTTGCCACTATCGGTGACCACGGGCGTGGCACTGATCATCGCCGGCCCGGTCGGAAGCTCGATGAAGTCGGATATTTGCGGGGGCGAGTCGGCATATCCGCGTGATGCGAGAGTGCGCAATTCCTCGACCAACACGCGCACCTGCGGAAAGTCCGCTTCCAGGGCTGGTGGCGTGGCCAGGTTTCCCTGGGCCCAGGCGAAGGCGGGCTTCGTGGCTCCGGCGGGATAGATCAGCGAAATGTCATGATCGAAATAGCTGAACATCCAGCTGCCGATATTGCTGTCCAGCCAGTCCGTGTCGCCGTCAGCGATGGCGCGTACGGCATCATCCCAGATGCTGACGCTGTTCTGCTCGTGCGGCAATTGCTGCAATTGCAAAGCCAGTGCATGGGCGACGCGCTGTGTCTGGCGGTCGAGGCCTGTTCTGTCGATGTCGTTGGCAGATAGGAAGAACAGCCCCATCGCAAGGCCGATGGACGCAAGAAAGACCACGAGGACCGATCCGAGCACCGCGACGGAAAACGAGCCGGTGAAGCGGCGGCGTTTCTGCTCGGCGTTTGGCGGACCAGGGTCGATCATCCCCGCACCTTAGCGGCCCGGGTTTTCCACAAGGTTACCTTGACCTGCGTAGTTCGCCGCCCTCGTTTGCGTCTTCTGTCCTGTCCTTGAACAGAACCTCGCGGTCCTGCGTGAAATTTGCGAGCAGCGGCAGTGCTGCGCCACCCATGGCGCGGGCAGCGGCCCCGATGGTGCCGGGGATCAGGCGGAACGGCGTGAGGCCGCGCAGATTGGACCTCTCGATCACCGCGCGTGTCGCGTCGATCAGTTCCTGCCGCACCGAGATCGGGAAGGCGCCATCCACAAGCACGTTTTGCACGTCAAGCACCGCAACCGCGGCGATAATGGCCTGCGCGAGGCTTTCGGCGGCTTCCCCGACCCATTCGGCGAGCATCGGACCAGCGGCATCTCCCCAGTCGTCCGGGGATTTCCAGAGGAATTCCGACGGCAGCCCGGCCGCGACCAGCTTGCGCTCCAGCACATAGATCGAGGCGTAGTTGACCAGTTGGGGCAGGGGCTCTCCGCCCTCCGCGCGCCCGCTATAGG
The DNA here is from genome assembly GCA_964414845.1 of uncultured Devosia sp. Lineage (GTDB taxonomy): Bacteria > Pseudomonadota > Alphaproteobacteria > Rhizobiales > Devosiaceae > Devosia_A. The sequence goes on from CAYPYV010000069.1 coordinate 8,783, forward strand.
AGGGCATCGAGCCGAGTGCTCCGGCATTCTGGCTCCGGCCGGGAAACAGGTGGCCGTCGAGCACCAACCCGCCCCCGACGAAGGAGCCGACATAGACATAAAGATAGTCGGGGAAGTCAGCGCCCGAGCCGAACATCAGCTCGGCGGCGCAGGCGGCAGTAATGTCGTTGGCGAAATAGACTGGCCAGGGCGAAAATTCTGCCACCAGCTTCCGGATGTCGATATCGCGCCACGCATCGATCGCCTCGCGCGGGGCGCCGATTTCCTCGTGCCAGGTCCAGATTTCGAACGGCGCTGCGATGCCGAGCCCGGTGACCCGCTTCTGCAGCCTGTGCGGCAGCTTCGACATCAGCCGCTCGATGCCAAGCCGGGTGAAGCGTCGGATTCCGTCGGGCGTCGGGTAGGGGTAGGTCTCGTGCAGGAGTTCGATGATCTCCCCGGTGAAGTTTATGAGGTAAAGGTCTGCACTGCGGCGGCCGAGTTTCAGCCCCAGGCTGAACGCCCCCTCGGGCCTAAGCGAATAGGGCACCAGTGGCTGGCCGACCTTGCCGCGCTGAGGCGCCCCCCGCGACAGGAGGCCGTCGGCTTCGAGCGCATTGGTAATGATCGATACCGTCTGCGGCGATAGTCCCGTCATTCGCGCCAGGTCCGCCTTGGGCAACTCGCCGTGCCGGCGTATCAGCGACAGCACCAGCCGCTCGTTATACAGCCGAACGCCCGTCTGGTTCGTGCCCCGGCTCGCCGCGACGTCAGGTGTGCTTCCCTGGGTCGTCGCCCGGCGCCTTGGTTGATGGCCCGTCAAGATTGCCCTGCTCCTGCGCATTTGCCATGCGACTCCAGCGCGTTGGCGCGGGTCTTTGCAAGCCCCGCCAAGGCCAATCCGTCAACAAAATACAGGGTGTGTTCACCCCTCCCTGCCCAAACCATGCGCAAAGGTCATGCGACTGTCAATTAATAACTCCACTGGATTTGCTTATTGACAGCCGGATGGGGTTGCGCTGTTATCTGCCTCGGAAAGCGGCGAGCCCGAAGGGTGGCCGGTCTCCTCCGAGTCGTGGCGGCAGCCGCCCCTCGGGTCACAATGGGAGGACATCGATGAAACTGAAATTGCTCGCCGCAGCCTCCGCTGCGGTCGTTGCGGGCCTCATGTTTGCCGGCTCCGCTCAGGCAGCCGGCGTGGGCGCCTGCCTTATCACCAAGACGGACACGAACCCCTTCTTCGTCAAGATGAAGGAAGGCGCGCAGGCCAAGGCTGCCGAGCTCGGTATTGATCTCAAGACCTATGCTGGCAAGGTCGATGGCGACCATGACAGCCAGGTTGCGGCCATCGAATCCTGCATCGCCGATGGCGCCAAGGGTATCCTGATCGCGGCGTCCGATACCAAGGCCATCGTCGACTCGGTGAAGAAGGCGCAGGCCGCCGGCATGGTGGTGATCGCGCTCGACACCCCGCTCGATCCGATCGACGCGGCCGATGCGACCTTTGCGACCGACAATCTCGAGGCCGGCAAGCTGATCGGCGCCTGGGCCGCGGCCACGCTCGGCGACAAGGCCAAGGACGCCAAGATCGGCTTCCTCGACCTGAACCCCTCTCAGCCCTCCGTCGACGTGCTGCGCGACCAGGGCTTCATGATCGGCTTCGGCATCGACCCCAAGGACCCGAACAAGATCGGTGACGAAGACGATCCGCGTATCGTTGGCCATGACGTGACCAACGGCAATGAAGAAGGCGGCCGCCGGGCAATGGAGAACCTTCTGCAGAAGGACTCCAGCATCAACGTGATCCACACCATCAACGAGCCTGCCGCTGTCGGTGCCTATCAGGCGCTCAAGGCTGTCGGCCTCGAGAGCCAGGTGCTCATCGTATCCGTCGATGGTGGCTGCCCGGGCGTCAAGTCCGTGGCCGAAGGCGTCATCGGTGCCACCTCGCAGCAATATCCGCTGATGATGGCAGCCTATGGCATCGAGGCGATCAAGAAGTGGGCTGATACCGGCGAGAAGCCGAAGCCGACCGAAGGCAAGGCGTTCTTCGATACGGGCGTCAACCTCGTGACCGACAAGCCGGTTGCTGGCGTGCCCTCGATCGACACCAAGGAAGGCACTGCCAAGTGCTGGGGTTGATCCCCCGAGGTCACAGGTAGATCATCCCGCCTGAACAGGAAGGGGGAGGGGGCCGAGAGGTCCTCTCCCTGCTTCGCAACAAGACTTTAAGGCATTTCTACTTTTCGGTTTGAAGGCGAAATGCCCATTGGCCGGCAACGACCGGTTTTCGCCCGCATGGTCGGGACACGAAGGGGGAGGGCATGAACCAGGCACAGGATTTCGAAAAGGTCGTCGAAAAGAGCGACACAACGGTCGCCAGCTTCGCCGAGCACCGCTCGCTGCTGACACGCATCCAGCATTTCCTGCACTCAAATCCGGCGGCCGTGCCGCTGATCGTGCTTGTGCTTTCGATCATCATCTTCGGCATATCGATCGGGCCGAAGTTCTTTTCGTCCTACACGCTGACGCTGATCCTGCAGCAGATCGCCGTTGTCGGTATTCTCGGCGCAGCGCAGACGCTCATCATCCTGACTGCCGGCATCGATCTTTCCATCGGCGTCGTCATGGTGATCTCAGCGGTGGTGATGGGCAATTGCGTTGTGCACTACGGTATGCCTGCCCCGCTTGCGATCCTTGTCGGTCTCGGTGCGGGCACCTTGGCCGGCATGCTCAATGGCGTGCTCGTCGCCATTATGAAGCTGCCGCCCTTCATCGTGACGCTCGGTACGTGGAATATCGTCATGGCGACGAATTTCATCTATTCAGCCAACGAGACGCTGCGCGAGGCCGACATCACCGCGCAGACGACGGCACTCCACTTCTTCGGCAACAGTTTCAAGCTCGGCCCGGCGGTGTTCACCTTCGGCGTCATCTGCATGGTGCTTCTGGTCGTCGCGCTCTGGTACGTGCTCAACCATACCGCCTGGGGCCGGCATCTTTATGCGGTGGGCGATGACCCGGACGCGGCGCAGCTCTCCGGTATCCGCGTCAATCGCGTGCTGATCTCCGTATATGGCCTTGCGGGGCTGATCGCCGGGCTCGCCGCCTGGGTCTCGATCGGCCGCAACGGCTCCATCTCTCCCTCCGCGGCCGTCACCGACTATAATCTGCAGGCCATCACGGCCGCGGTTATTGGCGGTATCTCCCTCTTCGGCGGCCGCGGCTCCATTCTCGGCACCCTCTTCGGCGCCATGATCGTCGGCGTGGTCTCGATGGGCCTCAACATGCTGGGCGCCGATCCGCAGTGGAAGGTGCTGCTCACCGGCGTGCTCATCATCGGCGCCGTCGCGCTCGACCAGTGGATCAGAAAGGTGTCGGCATGAGTGCGGTTCAACCTGTCCTCCAGGCGCGTGGTCTGGTGAAGCGCTATGGCCGTGTCGTGGCGCTCGACAATGCCGATTTCGACCTGATGCCCGGCGAAATCCTCGCCGTGATCGGCGACAACGGCGCCGGCAAGTCGACCCTGATCAAGGCGCTCTGCGGCGCCATCGCCCCGGACGAAGGCGAGATCAGGCTCGAGGGCAGGCCGGTCAGCTTCTCGAGCCCGATGCAGGCGCGCGAAGCCGGCATCGAGACGGTGTATCAAAACCTCGCGCTCTCGCCGGCGCTCTCCATCTCCGACAACATGTTCCTCGGCCGCGAAATCCGGAAGAAAGGGCCGCTCGGCTCGGTCTTCCGTATGCTCGACCGGAAGACGATGGAGAAGAAGGCCCGAGACATGCTCTCCGAGCTTGGGCTCATGACCATCCAGAACATCACCCAGGCGGTGGAAACGCTGTCCGGCGGCCAGCGCCAGGGCGTTGCTGTGGCCCGTGCCGCTGCCTTCGGCTCTAAGGTGGTGATCATGGACGAGCCCACCGCCGCCCTCGGGGTGAAGGAGAGCCGCAAGGTGCTCGAGCTCATCCTCGATGTGCGCCGGCGCGGCCTGCCCATCGTGCTCATTTCGCACAACATGCCGCATGTGTTCGAAGTGGCCGACCGCATCCACATCCACCGGCTCGGCAAGCGCATCGCCATCATCCGCCCAAAGGACTACACCATGTCCGACGCGGTGGCGCTGATGACCGGTGCTATGAAACCTCCGGCCGAAATGGCGGTTTGATCCTTTCTGCCCCCGTGACCCGTCGCGCGCTTTGTGCGACGACATAAAGCAGGAGGAGGCCCCGGCATATTGGCCGGGGTCGCAGCTTTTTTGCGAGAGTGACCATGACCCTGATGCCCGCCCTTGTGCTGGAACGCCAGCACGAACTCGCCATCCGCGATATCGACCTGCCGATGGAAGTCGGGCCGGGCCAGGTGAAGATCAAGCTGCATACGGTCGGCGTCTGCGGGTCCGACGTGCACTATTACACCCACGGCAAGATCGGGCCGTTCGTCGTCAACGCGCCAATGGTCCTTGGCCACGAAGCCGCCGGCACCATCGTCGATGTCGGCGCTGGGGTGACCAATCTCAAGGTTGGCGATCGCGTCTGCATGGAGCCGGGCGTGCCCGACCCGAACTCGCGCGCCGCGCGGCTCGGTATGTACAATATCGATCCGGCCGTGACTTTCTGGGCGACGCCGCCGATCCATGGCGTGCTCACCCCCTATGTCGTCCACCCGGCGAATTACACCTTCAAGCTGCCCGACAATGTCAGCTTCGCTGAAGGCGCCATGGTCGAGCCCTTCGCCGTCGGCATGCAGGCGGCCACCAAGGCGAAAATCACGCCCGGCGATACCGCCATCGTGATGGGCGCGGGGCCCATCGGCACCATGGTGGCGCTCGCTGCGCTTGCTGGCGGCTGCTCGCGCGTCATCATCACCGATCTGGCGCAACCAAAGCTCGATATCGCCGCACGCTACCAGGGCATCATTCCGGTCAATATCCGCGAGAAGAAGCTCGTCGACGAGGTCAATGCCCTCACCGAAAACTGGGGCGCCGATGTCGTGTTCGAATGTTCGGGCAGCCCGCGCGCCTGGGCCGGCATCATCGATGTGGTGCGGCCGGGCGGCACGGTGGTCGTTGTCGGCCTGCCGGTCGAACCGGTCGATTTCGACATCGCCTCGCTTTCGGTCAAGGAAGCGACGATCACCTCGGTGTTCCGCTACGCGCATCAGTATGATCGCGCCATTGCGCTCATGGCGTCGGGCCGCGTCGACCTCAAGCCGCTGATCTCCGAGACCTTCAGCTTCCACGATTCCATCAAGGCCTTCGACCGCGCCGTCGAGGCCCGCCCGACGGACGTGAAGCTGCAGATCGTGATGGACGAATAAGCCCTTTGGGGCAGAAGGGAAAGTCATGGATCTGGGTTTGAATGGCAAGCTCGCCGTCATTACCGGCGGAAGCGTCGGTATCGGCCTTGCGATCGCTGAGGGGCTTGCGGCCGAGGGCGCGAATATCCTCATCGCCGCACGTGGTGCCGACCGCGCCGCGGCGGAAGCCGCGCGCATCACGTCCAGCTTTGGCGTCACGGCGCGCGGTATCGGCGCCGATGTCGCGACGGCCGGCGGCTGCGATGCGGTGATCGCGGCGGCGGCCGAACTCGGCGGCGCCGATATCCTCATCAACAATGCCGGCACCGGTTCGAACGAAACCATCGCCGAGGCGTCCGACGAAAAGTGGCAATACTACTGGGATCTGCACGTCATGGCCGCGGTGCGGCTGGCGCGCGGGCTCGTGCCGCAGATGAAGGCGCATGGCGGCGGCGTGGTTCTGCACAATGCCTCGATCTGCGCCGTGCAGCCGCTCTGGTACGAGCCCATCTACAACACCACCAAGACTGCGCTGATGATGTTCTCGAAAACCCTCGCCAACGAGGTGGTGGGCGACAATATCCGCGTCAACACGGTCAATCCCGGCCTCGTGCTCACGCCCGACTGGGTGAAGACGGCGAAGCAGCTCGCCGGCGAAGACGGCTACAAGGCGCATCTGCAATCGGTCGCCGACGAGGCGGGCGGCATGAAGCGCTTCGCCTCTGCCGAGGAAATCGCGAATTTCTTCGTGTTCCTCTGCTCCGACAAAGCAAGTTATTCGACAGGCTCGACCTATTTCGTCGATGGCGGCTGGCTGAAGACGATCTGAGCGCCGCCGGGCGTCCTCACTCCGCCGGCTGGGGCACGGCGACCGCCGCCGCCGCCGCAGCTTCTCGGCGGACCATCCTTGCCATGATCGGCACCATGAGGAGCGGCAGGATAGCAAAGCTGCCGAAAAGCCAGGCCGCGGCCTGAGCAGGTTGTCCGGTGGTGAGGCCGGTGGCGTTCACCACCACGCCGGCAAGCGCGGCGCCGAGCCCGCCCGAAAACAGCTGCACCATCGAGATCGCCGCAGAGGTGCGGTCGCGCTCGCCTTCGGGCGCATTGGCCAGCACCCGGCCGGAGAGATGCGGCCAGCAGATGCCGACGCCGAGCCCGAGAAAGTACAGCGCCATGCCGATGCCGCCGAGCACCATCAACCCCGCAACGCCATCCGGAGCCTG
>CAYPYV010000070.1:0-1112 GCA_964414845.1 uncultured Devosia sp.
ATTTGCGAGGCTTTCAACATCCACCTGCGAACGGCTGGAATGGAGATCGAGCGCCCCCTGGGCGAGTTTCGTGAGCTTGCCGAAGCCGCCCGCGATGGTCACTTCCGCCACGGGGTTGGCCCTGAGATACTTGAGCAGCCCGCCGCAGAAATCGCCCATGTCGAGATAGGCCTCTTTCGGCAAGGCGAGCCGCGCCATCGCCGCCTTCTCGCTCGCGTCCCCGGTGGAGCCGACGACATGGCCGAGCCCCAGCGCCCGCGCCACGTCCACGCCGCGATGGATCGAGTGAATCCACGCCGCGCAGGAATAGGGCACGACAATGCCGGTCGTGCCGAGGATGGAGAGGCCGCCGATAATCCCGAGCCGCGGGTTCCACGTCTTTTCCGCCAGTGCTCGGCCGTTCTCGACCGAAATGGTGATGGTGAAATCGGGCGGCAAGCCGTGGCAGGCGGCGATCTCGGCAACGGTCTCGGTCATCATCTTGCGCGGCACCGGGTTGATCGCCGGTTCGCCCACCGCGATCGGGAGGCCCGGCAGGGTGACGGTGCCGACGCCTTCCCCGGCGATGAAGATCACGCCCGCGCCGGCCGCGCTCGGCGATACCCGCGCCATCACCAGCGCACCATGCGTCACGTCGGGGTCGTCGCCGGCGTCCTTGATGATGCCCGCCTCGGCCCAACCTTCGGCCCTGGCCTCGCGGGCAAGCGGAAAGGCCGGTTGCTGGCCGCCGGGTAGCGTGATCGTCACAGGGTCGGGAAAGCCGTCGCCGAGCAAGGCCGAAAGCGCCGCCCGCGTGGCGGCCGTGGCGCAGGCGCCCGTGGTCCAGCCGCGGCGCAAGGGCTTGCCATCGGGAACAAAATCATCGCTCATCGCGCGACCTTTACCGCATCCGGGACACAAGATGAACGGCTTCGTAGTCGCCGCACCGCGCTCGGGCTCCGGCAAGACGCTGGTCGCGCTCGGGCTGATCGCGGCGCTCCGCCGTCGAGGCCTTTCGATTACCCCGGCAAAGACCGGACCCGACTATATAGACGGGACGATACTGGGCGAAGTCGCGGGCCGCGATGCGGTCAATCTCGACCCCTGGGCCATGGCACCGGACCGGCTGCGCG
>CAYPYV010000070.1:1212-15236 GCA_964414845.1 uncultured Devosia sp.
CACCTGCCGGAACGTCATCTGGGCCTCGTGCTTCCGTCGGAGATTGCCGCTTTTGATCAGGTGGTCGCGGCTGCCGCCGACGCCATGGTCGATTTCGTCGACCTCGATCTGCTGCTCACCAAGCTCGCGTCCCCTGCCGCCGCCCGTAGCTCGGCGCCGCCCTTGCCGCCACTCGGGCAGTGCATCGCCATCGCCCGCGACCAGGCCTTCGCCTTCCTCTACACGCACCAGTTGCGCGACTGGCAGGCAGCGGGCGCAAGCCTCAGCTTCTTTTCCCCGCTTGCTGACGAAGCACCGGTCGCCGATGCCGATGCGGTGTTCCTCCCCGGCGGCTATCCAGAACTGCATGGCCCGATGCTCGCCTCCAACATCCGCTTCAAGGCCGGCCTCATGGACGCTGCCGCGCGCGGGGCGTTGGTTTATGGCGAGTGCGGCGGCTTCATGGTGCTGGGGCAGGGGATCGTGGACCGAGAGGGTGCGCGTCACGAAATGACCGGCCTGTTGCCGCACGAGACCCGCATCGACCGGCCGCGCCGTGTGCTCGGCTACCGGCGCCTGAGCCACGCAAGCCCTCTACCCTATCCTTCAGAACTCACCGGCCACGAGTTCCACTATTCTTCCGCGCGGCAGCAGCGCGGCACCCCGCTCTTTCGGGCCACCGATGCGCTGGGCGAAGTCCAGCCTCCCATGGGGCTCGTCGAGGGTCGGGTGATGGGCTCCTATGCGCATGTGATCGATCGGGCATCATGATCCGTTGGCAGGACAGGCGAATCCGCTAGGAAGAGGCATGGTCGCGAAATCTCTGATGGTCATGGGCACGGGCTCCGATGTCGGCAAGTCGTTGCTTGTCGCCGGGCTGGCGCGCGCCTTTACCAATCGCGGCCTGCGCGTCGCACCGATGAAGCCGCAGAACATGTCGAACAACGCCGCCGTCACCGTCGATGGCGGCGAGATCGGCCGGGCGCAGGCGCTTCAGGCCCGCGCCGCGCGCCTTGACCCGATCACGGCCATGAACCCGGTGCTGCTGAAGCCCGAGCACGAAACCGGCGCGCAGCTCATCGTGCGGGGCAAGCGCGTTGGCTCCTATCCGGCGCGGCAATACTGGAAGAAGCGCGGCGAATTGCTGCCCGAAGTGGTGGCGGCGCATCGCGAGCTTGCCGCCGATGCCGATATCATACTGGTTGAAGGGGCCGGCAGCGCGTCGGAGGTGAACCTCCGCTCAGGCGACATCGCCAATTTCGGCTTCGCCCGCGCGCTCGACCTGCCGGTGCTGCTGGTGGGCGATATCGAGCGCGGCGGAGTGATCGCGTCACTCTGCGGTACATTCGAGGTCATCGACCCCGCCGACCGGGCGCTGATCGCGGCGAGCCTCGTCAACAAGTTCCAGGGCGATCCGGCGCTTTTCACCGATGGTCGCGATTTCATCGCGCGCCGCACCGGCGTGCCGTGCCTCGGCCCCGTGCCGTGGTTTCGCGATGCCGGCAAGCTGCCGGCCGAGGACGTGCTGGGGCTCGAACAGCGCGCAAGGCCGGGCAACGGCGCCTTCCGCATCGTCGTGCCGCGCCTGCCGCGCATCGCCAATTTCGACGATCTCGATCCGCTGCGCCTCGATCCGAATGTCGCGCTCGAAATCGTATCGCCCGGCCGACCACTGCCCGATGCCGACCTGATCATCCTCCCCGGCAGCAAGGCGACACGCGCCGATCTGGCGGCGCTCAAGGCCGAGGGCTGGGATATCGACATCCGCGCCGCTGCCCGACGGGGTACGGCGGTACTCGGGCTCTGCGGGGGCTACCAGATGCTGGGCCACCGGATCTCCGATCCGGACGGCATTGAAGGCCGCGCCGGCACCTCGCACGGGCTCGGTCTTCTGGCGGTCGATACCGTTCTGGCGCCGAAGAAGGAGCTGCGTCTCGAGGCGGCGATCTCGAGCGTGACCGGCGATCCGCTTACCGGCTACCACATGCATATGGGCGTGACCGATGGTGCCGACCGTGCCACGCCCTTTGCCGAAGTGGGTGGCGCGCGAGAAGGGGCCGTATCGCGCAATGGCCGCGTCATGGGAACATACCTCCACGGGCTGTTCGCTGCCGATGCGTTCCGGCGCGGCTTTCTCGCTCGGCTCGGTGCCGAGGCCGATGCCGACCTGCACTATGAGGTGGTGATCGAAGCAACGCTCGATGCCTTCGCCGCGCATCTCGAAGCGCATCTCGATCTCGATTTCCTCTTGTCGCTGGCGCGCTGATGGGCCTCTTCGCCGCGCCGATCGCGATTCTCATCGACCGGCTATTCGGCTACCCGGACGCGCTCTTTGCCCGCATCGGTCACCCTGTCACATGGATCGGCGCGCTGATCGCCTGGCTCGATCGCACCCTGAACCAGCCGGGCAGGGGGCGCGCCTGGGGCGTCCTGGCGCTCACCGCCATCATCGGCGCGACATTGCTCGTCACCCTGCCTGTTGCGTGGCTCTGTCGAACGATGCCCTTTGGCTTCGTCGTCGAAGGCCTTCTCGCATCGAGCCTCATCGCGCAGAAATCGCTCCGTGACCATGTTCTGGCGGTTGCGAAGGGACTTACGCATTCGCTGTCCGGGGGCCGGGCCAAGGTCGCGATGATCGTCGGGCGGGACCCGGAAACGCTCGACGAGGCCGGGGTGGCGCGCGCCGCCATCGAAAGTCTCGCCGAATCCACCTCCGATGGTGTGGTCGCGCCTTTGTTCTGGCTCTTGCTCTTCGGCCTGCCCGGCATCGCCGTCTACAAGGCGGTGAACACGGCGGATTCGATGATCGGCCACAAGACCGAGCGGCACTTGATGTTCGGCTGGGCTTCGGCGCGCTTTGACGATCTGCTGAATCTCGTGCCGGCACGGCTCTCGGCGCTGCTCGTCGCGCTGGCGGCCGTCCTCGCGCCGGGAGCGTCGCCGCGCGCTGCCCTAGCGACAGCGCTGTCGGATGCGCGAAAGCACGAGTCGCCCAATGCCGGCTGGCCCGAGGCGGCGTTCGCCGGCGCGCTGGGGTTCCGACTTGGCGGCCCGCGGGCCTATCAGGGAGAAGTGGTTGACCTGCCGAGCTTCGGCACCGGCCGCGCTAATCTCGGGGCGGGCGATATCCTGAGTGCCCTGAGGCTCTATACGCGCCTGACCGACATCATCCTCGCGCTCGCACTTGGGCTTGCCGTCGCGACGGTCCTGTAACTCACGCCCCGTTTGCGACTTGGTCCGCGCCTCCGGTCGGCAGCGCGCCTTTCAGCACCATGGGCAGACCAGCCACCACGAACACGGCCGTTTCGCACACTTCGGCGAGCCGCTGGTGCGCTGCGCCAGCGAGATCGCGGAACTGCCGCGCCATGGCATTGTCGGGTACGATGCCGAGCCCGACCTCGTTGGAGACGAAGATGATCCGGCTCGTGGTGATCTCGCCCAGAACTTCGATCAGCTCTTGGACGGCATCGGCGACATTGCGCTCGGCCATGATCAGGTTGGTGATCCACAGCGTCACGCAATCGACGAGAATCACATCATGCGCTGACGCGCTGGCGCGCAGTTGCTCGGCGAGTTCGAGCGGCTCCTCGATGGTGTGGAAACGGCCTTCGCGGTCCGAGCGGTGCCGGGCGATGCGCTCTTCCATCTCCTCGTCCCAGGCCTCGGCAGTGGCGAGATAGGCGGGGAACTTGCCCAGCGCCATCGCCAGCCGCTCGGCAAAGCCGGTCTTGCCCGACCGTGCGCCGCCCAACACCAGAACATGTCCCATCACTATCTCCCTCGCCGCAATCCCGCGTTGCGTTAATCTGCGCCGCGCGTTAACCCCGGTGCTGCTGGAGTCGAAGCGCTTCGAATGGCCCTGAGGCTGCAGACGGCATTGTCTCTGGTGCTCGCTTATAGGACTTTCGTCTAGAGCCCTTTGGCATTATGGTCCGAAACCTGTGCGCAGGCCCCGGATCATGGCCGGGTTCTGAAACTGGAGATTGCGCCCGTTGGCCAGGTATTATCTCGGGGTGGATGGTGGGGGCACCAACTGCCGTATTCGGCTTGCCGATGAAAACCTCAATACGCTGGCCGATGCGTCGGGCGGTCGCTCGAATTTGCAGATAGAAGGCGGCGAGCCCGCCTTTCGATCGATCACCGAAGGTACGCGCGAGGCGTTCCACAAGGCCGGCATCGATATCGCCGAAGCCGGCAACACCTATGCCTGCTTCGGAATGGCCGGAGGACGCCTGCCATCGGCGCGCGAGGCCTTTGCCAGGCGTGCGTGGCCGTTTGCCGCGGTGCAGGTCTATGACGATATCGACATCGCGCGGGCCGGCGCCCATGGTGGCGCCGATGGCGGTGTGATCATCGTCGGAACCGGGTCGGCCGCGCTGGCGCAGGTCAATGGCCAGCGTCACCAGGCCGGCGGCTGGGGCTTCCATATCGGCGACCAGATGTCGGGTGCCATTCTGGGGCGCGAACTGATCCGGCGCGCCGTCGAGGCGGCCGATGGCCTCGTGTCGGGCTCGCCGCTCACCGAGGCCGTGGTTCAGACGCTTGGCGGGACGGTCGATGCCGTGATGGACTGGTCCTTCCCGCGCGACAATCGCCCTGCCGCCCCTGTTACGGACGGCAAGGCCCCCGCAACGCTGCTCGGCCGAGCGCCCGCCGAGTTCGGCGCGCTGATGCCGCTGTTCTTCGAGTTCTACGAGAAGGGCGATGCAGTGGCCAAGGAGCTCATGGAGCTCGAACTCGGCTACATCGACAATTACGTGCGCTGGTTCAAGGCACGCGGTGTCAGCCGCATGGCGGCTGTCGGCGGGCTCGGCACCCGTCTCTACCCAGAAATGATCGCCCGCTACGGCGATTTCATCGTGCGTCCCATGCACGAGCCGCTGCATGGCGCAGTCATTCTCGCCAAGCAGCATTTTCCTTCCGCCTGAGACGAATTCCAGGAGTGCCTAAAGCGTGTCCAGTCGCATCATTCCCGTCCAGCCTTTCGACTATGTCGTGTTCGGCGCTACCGGCGATCTCACCAAGCGCAAGCTGATCCCGGCGCTCTACCACCGGTTCACGGACGGGCAGTTCGACGAGCAGAGCCGCATCATTGGCGTCTCGCGCTCCAAGTTGACCGATGCCGAGTTCCAGACGCTCGTGCGCGAGTCGATCACCAATTTTGTCGACAAGGCGTATCAGGACGCTCAGACCACCGAGCGCTTCGTGTCGGTGTGTTACTATGTCGCGAATGACGTGACGGACGAGACCAACTGGGGCGATCTCGGCAAGAACCTTCGGTCCGACCCGAAGATCATCCGCGCCTTCTATCTCGCCATCGCCCCGGATCTGTTCGGACCGACCTGCGAGTATATCCAGAAGAAGAAGTACTATCGCCGTGATGCGCGTGTGGTGATCGAGAAGCCGCTGGGCCATGACCTCGCGTCGTCGATCGCCATCAACGACGAAGTCTCGAAGATCTTCAAGGAAGATCAGGTCTACCGCATCGATCACTACCTCGGCAAAGAGACGGTGCAGAACCTCCTGGCGCTGCGCTTTGCCAACATCCTGTTCGAGCCGATCTGGAACTCTGCCCATATCGACCACGTGCAGATCACCGTGGCCGAAAGCGTCGGTGCCGGCACACGCGGCTATTACGACGAATCGGGTGCGCTGCGCGACATGGTGCAGAACCACATCATCCAGCTGCTCTGCCTTGTCGCCATGGAGCCGCCGGCATCCGACGATGCCAATGCGCTGCGCGACGAGAAACTCAAGGTCCTGCGCTCGCTGAAGCCCATCAGTGGTCCGGAAGTTGGCAAGACGACGGTGCGCGGGCAGTACCGCGCCGGCTCTGTCGATGGCGGCGCTGTCGCCAGCTACCAGGATGAGTTGCCGGCCGACAAGAAGGGCTCGCGCACCGAGACCTTTGTGGCCATCAAGGCCGAAATCGAAAACTGGCGCTGGGCCGGCGTGCCCTTCTACATCCGCACCGGCAAGCGCCTGCCCAGCCGCGCGTCGGAAATCGTCATCCAGTTCCGCAACATACCGCACTCCATCTTCGACCATGCCGAGGGTGCGCCGCGCGCCAACCGTCTCGTCATCCGCATCCAGCCGGACGAGGGCGTGAAGCTGTTCCTGATGATCAAGGACCCGGGTCCGGGCGGAATGCGCCTGCGCGAGGTGCCGCTCAACCTGAGCTTCGCCCAGACCTTCACCGAGCGCACGCCGGAGGCCTATGAGCGCCTGCTGCTCGACGTGATCCGCGGCCAGCAGACCTTGTTCATGCGCCGCGACGAGCTCGAGGCAGCCTGGATGTGGATCGACCCGATCCGCCAGGCCTGGGACACCGCAACCGATGCCCCGCAGCAATACATGGCCGGCACCTGGGGGCCGACCGCCGCAATTGCGCTGATCGAGCGCGACGGCCGCACCTGGCACGAGGACATCAATTGACGGCGACGCGGCGGAGCTTCGCTTCAAAGGAAGAGCTGGCAAAGACACTCGCCGAGGAAGTCGCGTCTCGGCTCATCGCCGGTATCGAGGCGCGAGGGCAGGCCGTGCTGGCCGTCTCGGGCGGCTCGACGCCCGGAAAGTTCTTCGGCCAGCTCGGCAAGCGCAAGGACATCGCCTGGGACAAGGTGACCGTGACGCTGGTCGACGAGCGCTGGGTGGACGAGATCAGCCCGCGCTCCAACGCGGCGCTGGTCAACGAGAAGATGCTGCAGGGCCCGGCCGCATCAGCGCATTTCGTGCCGCTCTATTCTGGTGGCGACGAGCCGGATGCAGCCGGCATCGCCCGCACCAATGCCGCGCTCGCCGAACTGCCGCCTCGCTTCGATGCGGTGATTCTCGGCATGGGCAGCGACGGCCACACCGCATCATTCTTTCCGGGTGGTGACACTCTGGATGAGGCTCTGACCGGCGAGGGGCCGGCCATTGCCATTAGGGCGCCGGGAGCTGGGGAGCCCCGCGTCACTTTTACGCTGAGCCGGCTGCTCGAAACCGAGAGCCTGTTCCTGCATATCGAGGGGGAGGAGAAATTGCGGGTACTGGATGCGGCCGAAGCCGATGGCCCGGTGGCAGAAATGCCCATCCGGGCGGTGCTGCGGCAGGATCGCACCCCGCTTACCATTTTCTGGAGCCCCTGAACCGGGCCTTCCCAAGGAGTTTGACATGTCCGTGGCCAAGACCGTTCAGGAAGTCACCGAGCGAATCCGGCAGCGTTCCGCAGAAAGTCGCAGCGATTATCTGCGCCGTATCGACGGGCAGCGAGAGAGCGGCGTCTATCGCGCGTCGCTTGCCTGCGGCAACCTCGCCCATGGCTTCGCGGCCTGCTCCCCGGCCGACAAGGCCAAGCTCGCGGGCTCGAAATCGCCCAATCTCGGCATCGTCACCTCCTACAATGACATGCTGAGCGCGCATCAGCCCTACGAGACCTATCCGGCAATCATCAAGGACGCTGCCCGCTCGATCGGCGCCACAGCGCAGGTTGCGGGTGGTGTGCCCGCCATGTGCGATGGTGTGACCCAGGGCCAGCCCGGTATGGACCTGAGCCTCTTCTCTCGTGATGTTATCGCCTTGGCGACGGCGGTCGCGCTCAGCCACAACATGTTCGATTCCGCCGTCTATCTCGGCATTTGCGACAAGATTGTGCCGGGTCTCGTCATCGGCGCGCTGACCTTTGGGCACCTGCCTGGCGTGTTCGTACCCGCCGGCCCGATGCCGTCGGGCATTTCCAACGACGAGAAGGCCAAGGTTCGCCAGCTTTATGCCGAGGGCAAGGTGGGCCGCGCCGAACTGCTGGAGAGCGAGGCAAAGTCCTATCACTCGCCCGGCACCTGCACTTTCTACGGCACTGCCAACTCCAACCAGATGCTGATGGAGATCATGGGGCTTCACCTGCCGGGCGCGAGCTTCGTGAATCCAGGTACTCCGCTCCGCGAGGCCCTGACCCGCGCCGCGGCGAAGCGCGCGCTCTCGATCACCGCTGAAGGCAACGAATATACCCCCATTGGCCACGTCGTCGACGAGAAGGCAATCGTCAACGGCATGGTGGGCCTGCTCGCCACGGGTGGCTCGACCAACCACACCATGCACCTTGTGGCAATGGCGGCGGCAGCCGGGCTGCGCATTACCTGGGAGGACATGTCCGACCTCTCCTCCGCCGTGCCGCTGCTCGCGCGCGTCTACCCCAATGGCAGCGCAGACGTGAACCACTTCCACCATGCCGGTGGCATGGGCTTCCTCATCCGCGAGCTGCTCGAGGGTGGCTACCTGCATGAGGATGTGAAGACGGTCTGGGGGACCGGCCTGTCGGGCTATACTGTCGAAGCGAAGCTCGAAGACGAGAAGCTCGCCTTCTCGCCATCGCCTGCCGTGTCCGGCGACCCGAAAGTGCTCGCGCCAGTCAATACTCCGTTCTCGCAGAATGGTGGGCTCAAGCTGCTTTCCGGCAACCTCGGCAAGTCGGTGATCAAGGTCTCGGCAGTCAAGGAAGCCAACCGCGTGGTCGAGGCGCGCGCCCGTGTCTTCCACAGCCAGGATGGTATGCTCGCGGCCTTCAAGTCGGGCGAGATTTCCGGCGACGTCATTGCCGTCGTCCGTTTCCAGGGCCCCAAGGCCATCGGTATGCCGGAATTGCACAAGTTGACCCCGGCGCTCGGTGTCCTGCAGGATCGTGGCCACAAGGTTGCCCTGCTCACCGATGGCCGCATGTCGGGCGCTTCGGGCAAGGTGCCTGCGGCCATCCACATGACACCGGAAGCCTCGGACGGCGGCGCAATTGCCCGAATTCGCGACGGCGACCTGATCCGCCTCGATGCCAACGAAGGTACGCTCAACTTCATTGGTGACGAGAAGGAATTCTTCGCCCGCACGCCCGCGAGCGAGAACCTCGAGCGCCAGCATTACGGAACGGGCCGCGAGCTCTTCGCCGGCTTCCGCGCACTGGTCGGCACCGCCGATCGCGGCGCGAGCGTGTTCGGGTGATCGGCTAAGCTGGCCAGGGCACGATCGTGATCTCTGGCCAGATTGCCTTTGCGCGTGCAGCCTTGGCGTCATGCGTCGCCTTGTTGGGCAGCACCGGGTTGGGCGCGACCCGCAATGCAAAGACGTCGTCGAGCCCGAACGGCGCGAAGATCATCATATTTCCATCCGCCTCCAGCCGTGCGCCCAAACCATGGGCCTTGGAGGCGTAGCGCCCCAGCATCTCGGCCGACGAGGTGAGCGGCGTGAACTTAGTCGTGCCGAACTTCTCGTTGAACCAAAGGTGCACGCGCGCCTGGTTGCGCGGCTGTACTGGCAGCTGCAGGTGTGAGAATCGAGCTTCGACGCGCTTGATGACCCGGTCTTCTGCTTCCCAGCTCAGGTCCGGATCGAAGTAGAACACGTCGACATCGTTGACGTCGGCAAGGCCCGGCCGTCCACTGAGCCGGTTCCACACAAGGTTGTAGAGGGCGCCGGCGACGATCATTCCGTCCGGCAACTGCATGTCGCGGATACCGCGCAGCACTTCCATCAGAACCGGCTCGGTGTGGATGAAGTGCACGAGCATGCCGCGCTTTGTCGGGGCATCGGCGTCGTTATGGCGGAGCGGATCGATCATTGTTCGAAGTGAAAGCCGATTCCGCCAACTCGCCAATTGCCTTTAGTCGCGCGCAGAGCCGCGCGACCGCTTGACGCCTCCCGCCCAGAATTCTGCCGGCGTTGCAGCTGTCAGCTCGGCCGCTGACCCGCCTTTGCCTCCTGTGCGGTGATGCCGACCGGCTGGATATGGGTGGGGTCCCAGCCAATCTTCACCTTGGCATTCCAGTTTTGGTCGGCGATGGCTTTGTTGATGCCAGACACCAGTTCATCGGGCACGCCCCAGCGTATACCCGTCGTGACGCCTTCCTTCTCGGCTATGGAAGCAAGTTGCAGCAGGTAGGGCTTCCGGGAGTTCAGTGGATTGTCGTCGTCGATGAGGTCAACGGCGAGGGCCTCCTTTGAGCCGCCGGCCCCGGTGACATTATGGAAGCCGTAAAGCAGCTTCGAGTGTCCGGCGTCATAGGCCTTCTTCTGGTCCTCCGGGGATCGCCACGCATCCTGGATGCGAGGCCGCCAGCCGGCCGCCTCCATCGCTGCGATCACCCTCGCCACCCTTGCCGCAAAGGTCGGGTAGAGTTCCGTGAGGCGTTGGGCGTTGCGTTCCTTCCGCTTGGCTTCGAGCATGCTGCTTCCTCCTGATGCCTGTTGCACAAGCATAAGCGGGGCCGCGGTCACGGGGATTGGTTGAGCTACCTACGAAAGATACCGGACCCAGGTGATTGCATCCGGCCGAGCTTGAACCCTCTGCATTCCCCTGCCGGTCAACTCGCGCTAGGCCTTGCGACATGGGGCACGAGTCGGGAGAAGGTCGGATGCACCTGCGGGCGAAATCCATCTGTGCGGGCGTGGCATTCGCAGCACTGTCGGCCTGCTCCTCGCTGCCCATCGGCGCAGGTCCGGCTACACCCGTCCTCGATCCGCTGAGGGACGACCTGAGCAAGCTCCTGATTGCCTACGACCTGCCCGACACGATCGAGGCCGTGCCCGGGGCCTCGACGCTCACGGTGGCCGTCGTTGCCCCGACAGGCAGTGAAAAGGTTGCGGCGCAGCTCTTGCCCGCCGATTTCGATGACGTGGCCGGAAGTCTTCCTGATCCCGCTGACGGACGCAGCTATGTCTTGTTTGGGTTCTCTGCTGCCGATCAGGCTGCGCTGGGCAAACTGCAGGAGTTCGCCCGCGCCCAGCCGCCCGGAGGTGCGCGGCTCACCGTCGATCTCGCGCCGGGCCTATGCTTCAACGAGAGGATTGACCCGACATCGGTGCGGGTGACGGTTCTGGTCGCAGCTGTCGGCGGGGGGCGATTGGTTCCGCTCATCGCCAATACGCCGCTGGCGACACTCCTGGCGCAGTCGCCCGGCGCCAGCCTGGCTGCCTGTCCCGGTCATTCTGGCTGACGAGAGACTGATCAGAACCCGCCGCCGGTCTTGAAGCTGTCCGAGTTGCGGTTACCGCGCGAGCCCTGCCGGGGTCTTGAAAATGTGCCGCCACCCGAATTGCCACCGGGGGAACCGCCCCACGGCCCGCCCATCGGCGGCAGGCCCATATTGCCGCCAAACCCGCCGCGCCTGCGCCCGCTGCCGCCGCCGAAGCTGGAGTCCGGCCAATCGAAGCCCTGGTCGCGGCGCCCGCCGCTCCAGCTCTGCGAGTTGCGCCAGCGTCCCCAATAGTCGGCGGCCGAGATGCCTCCGCGCAGGAACTCATTGAGCAGGTCGCCGACGAGGTTGTCTTCCCTGAATGTCGAGCGCGGGTTGTCGAAGCCCTGCCGGCGGAACTCGTACTGGATGTCCTCGAGTTCGCGGCGGCGCGCTGCGAGCGTCTTGAGGCGGGCCTTCTGGTCGCGGCTGTCGGCCTGCTCTTCGGCAGCGCGCTGCCGAACTTCCTCGATCTGCTGGACGATCGTATCGTCCTGCCCGGTCCGGGTTGCCCGCGCCTGCGCCACCAGCACGCGGATGTCTTCGCGCGCCAGCACTGCAGCAAGGCCGGAAATGGCGTCGGTAAAGGTCGGGTCGGCCCCCTGCGCCAGATCGCGCTGTGCCTTCACGAGGTTGTCGCGCTGGTCCTCCAGTGACAACACGCGCGCATCGATCTCGGCGATTGCGGCCGTTGCGACCTCCACCTTCTGCCTCAAGGGGGCAGCCCCTGCACCTTCCAGGGCCTTTGCCTCCAATGCCTCGAGCGCATCCAGCGCGGCATCGGCGGCCTGCTGCTGGCGTTCGGCATGGGCCCTGAGCCTCACGGGAATGTCGTTGAGCAGGGCGAAATTCGCCCGCGCGTCAGTGTACCCGACCAGCCTGCCCACCCATGCGTCGAGGCTCGCGACAAGCCCTTTGCCCTGGTACTGAGGGGTACCCCAGTTGCGCTCCCACAGGTACATGAACAGCGGGTCCTCACGATAGGGCTCGCCCTTCTGGGCCTTGTCGCGCTCGGCCTGTTCGGTCTTGCTGCGGCTCTTGTCTGCGACCGACTGCAGCGTGTCACGCTCTGCTTTCAGGGCGAGATAGGCGGGGTCCTTGAGGCACTCTCCTTCGACACTACGCGCGAGCTCAGCGAGCTCCGAGCGCGCCGCTTCAAGCCTGGCGACGGCCGCGCCGCGGCTCGATGCAATGGTGGAAAGCTCGGAGTCTATCGCCTTGAGATCCGCTTCGGCCGCTTCGAGCGCCTTGTCGTGGTCGGCCAGCATCGCGCGGGCCCGCGCTTCGGCGGCCGTCAGCTGTCCGGCAAGATCGGCCTGCACGGCAGGGTCGAGCCGAACCTTCGCCAACTCGCGCAGCAATTCGCTCTCTGTTTCCTGGAACTTTGCGACGAGCTCGGCCGAACGCGCGACGCGGCGCGATACCTCGTCTTCCTCGCGTCGCACGTCGCGCAAGGCATCATCCAGTGATCGGAGCGCGTCTGGGCCGGAAAGGCTCATGCGGTCACCCTGGTGCAGCGCGTTGGGGGGTGCGTCACCATTTCGTCACCGCGCCATTCATCACCGGCAAGGCCCAGTCGACGTCGAGGAATCCATATTGCTTGATGCCAACGACGCGGCGCTCGATGATGCCGTCGTCGCGCTTGTCGGCTTCCACACCGCGATACACATTTTCGGGCACGCGCTGGCCCCACATCGAGACGGTCTCGGTCACACCGGTTTCCTCGTTGGTGACCGGCAGGCTGAGCGGCTTGCCGTCACTGTCGAGCGCCTCCACCACGAGATAATAGTTGGTGGCCTCGGTGTTGATCTTCGGGAAGGTCCAGAAGCCCGAACGCTGTCCGTCGCGGTTGACGATCGTCACGGTATAGTCTTGCCGCAGCTTGTCGCGAAGTGCCGCCAGTTCTGTGATGATCTTTTCGGCCGCCACGCGGTTGCCTTCGGCGGCTGCAATCTTCCCGCGTGCGAGCAGTTCCCCGGCAGTCGTCGCTGCCGACTGAACCTTGGTTTCCTCGAAGATGGTTTCGTAGAGGGTTTGCATCTGTCGGGGCAGGGTTTCGCTGAGTTCGATCCGCGCCGCCTCGGCCTGTGCAGCCTGAAGAGGTTGCCAGGCGAGGAAGTATCCACCGAATCCGATGACGGCAAGCAGCGCGAGGCCAAGCGCAGCGGGGCCCCAGCGCCGCCGCGACACATAGAACCGCGCGAGGCCGGTCGCGAGGCTTGGCTTGGGCGGCGCGTAGCTGAAGCGGCTCTCGGCAAGGGCTTTCACCCCCTCCTTGAGCACCGCATCCGAGACCTCCAGGCCCTGGTCGCGGTAGATCTTGCGCAGCTTCTCCACAAGGTCGGCCTCGCGGGCATCGCCCTCGAGTTCGCGCGCGACCAGTTCATCGTGGTGGCGCAACGTATCGACGACATCCATCGCCAGCATCACCTCGTCGAGAGGGGCCGTTGCGGCTGCCGCCGGTATGCGCGTCGTCGTACTCATGTCGCGGGCCGAAACCCGTCGCTCCCTACTGCGCCTTGCTTTCGAGCATCAGGGCATTGCCTTCGGCAGCCAGCTTCGCGAGCCGCTGCTTGCCCTCTTCCACGGCGTCGCGGATCTCCGCTGAGTTGCGGGTCGACTGCTCGCGCATCTCGTTGATGATGGCGCGCGACTTCTCCTGGAAGCTGACAACTGAATCCACGAGCCGCTTCACGGCATCCGCGCGGATGGTCGGGCCATAGCCGGCGCGCACCGCGGCCTCGCCCACCCGGTCGCCGATCTCGCTCAGCGTCTCGAGGCTCTTCGACATGCCTTCCTTCATCGCATTCAGCGTCTCGGTGCTCTCATTGAGCCCGAACATGCCGGTGAACGAAGCCGACAGCGCGGTAAACACTGTCTCGTTGGTGGAAAAGAAGCTTATCGCCTGCTGATACACCCGTTCCTTGGCATTGGTGGTCTGCATCAGCCGCGCCATGATCACCTCGGAGGTCGAGTACCCGATGGTGAGGTTATCGGCGAGGTCCTTGGCAATCTGGTAGCGGCGCTCCTCGTTCTGCAGGTCGCGCAGGCGCTCGTCACGGGCAA
>CAYPYV010000071.1:0-15103 GCA_964414845.1 uncultured Devosia sp.
AATCCCCCCGGCTCGCATGGTGGCAGAGGGGCCGTTCCGACGCCGTTATGTGGCCTTGCCGACCGTTGCGCCTTCGCCGATGGCATCTTCCGGCAAGTCGTCGAAGCTGGCGTAGTTCATCGTATAGAGCTTCGAGTAGAGCCCGCGCTTTTCCATCAACTGGTCGTGGTTGCCGGTCTCGAGCAATTCGCCATTCTGCAGCACGATGATCCGGTCTGCTCCGCGGATGGTCGCGAGCCGATGCGCGATGACGAGGCCGGTGCGTCCCTCCAGCAGCCGCTTCAGCGCGCGCTGGATCAACATCTCGGTGTAGGAGTCGATATTGGCCGTCGCCTCGTCCAGCACGAGGATTTTCGCATCCGCCACCAGCGCGCGGGCAAAGCTGATCAACTGCCGCTGGCCAAGCGAGAGATTGCCGCCGCGTTGCTCGATCTTGGTGTCATAGCCGTCGGCGAGAGACATGATGAAGTCATGTGCGCCCACGGCCTTCGCAGCCTCGACCACCTGTTCGCGCGTCGCGTTGACCTTGTGGTAGCGGATGTTCTCGAGCACCGTGCCTGTGAACAGGAACGGCTCCTGCAGCACCATGGCGACCTGGTCGCCGAGCGAGTCCTGCGTCAGGTCCCGCACATCGTGTCCGCCAACGGTAACCGAGCCTTCCCATACGTCATAGAAGCGGTGCACCAGCGACATGCAGCTTGACTTGCCAGAACCGGTCGGCCCGACCAGCGCTACCGTCTCGCCTGGGTTCACGCGGAAGCTGACATTCTTCAGTACCGGCTGGCCCTTGCGATAGCCGAATGTCACATTCTTGAATTCGACCGAGCCGTCCATGTCTGGCGTCAGTGCGACGGCACCCGGCTTGTCCGTGATGTCGACCGGAACATCCAGTACTTCGATGATCCGGCTTCCCGAACTCATGGCGCGCTGGAACACCGAGTACTGCATGGTCAGCGAGCGAATTGGGTCAAAGAAGCGCTGGATATAGAACAGGAACGCTACCATCACACCGACATCGAGCTGCCGGCCCAGGACCATCTGGCCGCCGACGACGATCACAGTCGCCATCGAGATGCCGGTGAGTGTGTCGACGATGGGCACCATCACCTGCGCAAACTTCGCCGCGCGCAGATGCGCCTTGAGATTGGCCCGGGCCTTCTCCTCGTAGAGATCGAAGTTCACCTTTTGCCGGTCGAGACTCTGTACCGTCCGGACGCCATTGATGCCTTCCGCCAGGGCGCCGTTCGCCGAAGAATTGGTGTGGTGAGCATCCATGAAGCTCTTCTTTGCGGGCGGCAGCCAGAACAGCCGCACCACGAACAGCACCGGCATAGTCGCCATGGTGATGGCGCCCAGCACTGGGTCGAGCCAGAGCAGCACGCCGATGATGCCAAACAGCAGGATGATGTCGCCGACCGAAAGCACCGAGGTTTCAAGGAATTCCTGCATGGAATTCACATCCCCCATCAGGCGGCTCATCAGGCGGCCGACTTCCGTCTTGTCCATCCAGCCCAGCGAAACGCGCTGCAGGTTGGCAAACATGGCGCGGCGCATGTCGAAGAGCACATTCTCAGCCGCCTTGCCCACCACCACTTCCTGGATCCAGCTTGCGGCGTAGTTCACCAGCACCACCAGAAAATAGGCCACCATCACCGCGAAAAGCACGCTGCGGCCGCTGCCGTCGAGGTGCATGCCGTTGTCGATGGCAAAGCGCACCAGCAGCGGTATCGCGAGCTGCGTGAGGGTGAACAGCATGACTGCAGCCACCGAGATATAGATCTTCGACTGGTAGGGCTTCACGAAAGCCCATATGCGCCGCACGATACGCGGATCATAGGCCTTCCCGAAGACTTCCTCTTCCTTGTCGAGGCTTGAACCCACCACGGCCCGAGGGGGTCTGCGGCGCCGGTCCTCGCTATCCTCGTCTTCGACATCCAGGGTAATGTTGGTCATTCCGCCGCCTCCATATGGTCGTCGGAAGGACGGACCTGCAGATCGTAGAGCTCGCGATAGCGCCCACCGAGTTCCAGCAGTTCGGCATGGGTGCCACGTTCCTTCACCTGGCCGTTCTCGATGAACAGGATCTGGTCGGCATGCATCAGCGAGCTCAGCCGGTGCGAGATGATGATGGTAACGCGGTCCTTGGCGAAGCGCTTCATTGCCGAGCGGATGCGCTGTTCCGTGCCGGCGTCGACCGCCGCAGTCGAGTCATCGAACACCATCACCGCCGGATGCAGCATCAGTGAGCGGGCAATGTTGAGCCGCTGCCGCTGGCCACCCGACAGCGACACGCCGCGTTCGCCCACAATGGTCTGGTATCCTGTGGGCAAGCCCATGATGTAGTTGTGCAATTGCGCAAACTCGGCAGAGCGCGCGATCCGCGCCTCCTTGGCCCAGGGGTCGCCATAGGCGATGTTGTTCTCGATATTGGTCGTGAACAGGAAGCTGTCCTGCTGTACCACGGCTACATGCTTCCTGAGGCTGTCGAGCGCAACCTCGGCGACGTTCTGGCCGTCAATGGTCACGGCTCCACCGGTAACGTCGTAGAAGCGCGGAATGAGATGGGCGATCGTCGACTTGCCACTGCCAGGGGCCCCCACGAGCCCGATGGTCTGGCCGCGCCGCGCCTCAAAGCTCACGCCATTGAGTACCTGGCGGTCCGGCGCGCTTGGATAGGCGAAGCTGACATTGTCGAAGCGCAGCGTGCCCTTCGTCACCTCGAGCGGCTTTGCTTCCGGCTTGTCGGCAATCTCGACTTCCTGGTCCAGGAAACCGAACAGCCGCTGCCCGCAGGTTGCCGCGCGCGAGAAGGAGTTCACCAGCAAACCAAGCTGGCGCACCGGCATCTGCAGGATGGTCATGAACGTGAGGAAGGTCGCGAGCGTGCCGACGCTCATTTCACCGGCGGCCACCTTCTCGCCGCCCACCCACAGGACGAGGCCCATGGAAATGAAGAAGCTCAGGTTGGTCGCGGCAGTGTTCACCACCCGGAAGTCCACGCGCCTATGTGCAAGCTCCAGCGCCGCATCGGAGGCCTTGTCGAACTTGTCCAGTTCGTGCTCCTGCGCGGCGAAGGCCCGGACCACCCGGATACCACCGAGATTCTCTTCCATCACGCGCGAAACGACCTGCAGCAGGTCCTGCAGCTTCATCCAAGTAAGGCGAAGGGTGATGTGCATCACCGAGGATCGCCAGGCGACGAAGGGCACGAAAGCCAGCGCCAGGATGCCGAGCCACAGGTCGGTCGAAAGCATCATGTAGGCACCAACGCCGATCAGGATGCCGAGCAGAACGACGCGCAGCACGCCCGTCGCAAAAAACATGCGAACGCCCTCGAGGTCGAGCATGCCCACAGTGATCAGGTCGCCCGTATGCACCTTGTCATGGAACGAAAAGCTCAGCCGCTGGATCTTCTCGTAGACTGCAAGGCGCAGCTCATAGGCGGTATTGTGCCCTACCGCCTCGCCGAAATAGTTCTGCCACATCGTGAAGATGCCGCGTCCCACGGAGACGGCCAGCATCACCATCGCCGTCATCCACAGCGCGTCCGTCGCACCCGCCCCGCCGTTGATTACCCCCTCGGCATGGTCAACGGCCTGGCCCAGCAATACGGGCATCCAGAGCTGCAAGCCGCACGCGATTATCGTTGAGACGACCGTAATTGCCACCTGCCACGGATGCCGCATGGTGAGCACCATGATGCGCATGAGGGTCCCATGTCCGGCGGACTTGTGGATAGCGTCGACGTGAATGCGGGCGTCACCGGGTGCAGCGGCACTCGGCGCGGACTGATTGTTCAATTTATGTGGTCCAAACATGGTTCCTGACCGCGCCAAACCGCAGGAGCGATAAGGATTCGGCCCGTACGACACGAGGGGAATGCCTATTTCTTGCGCTGATTTGCGTCCGGTTCAAGGCAGGAATGTCACTATTGTAACGTTACTTTCGTCGTACCGGCTGCCTCCACCGGGCGCGGAACAATCATGGCTCCTGCGCATTTTGCTGCTGACAGGAGACCGGATACGCCATGCAGGACGAGCCCGCCGCCGCCCTTCCCGAGGACCAGGCCTTTGAAGAGGCCGTACGGAAGACGGCCTATTTTCTGTGGGAGCAGGACGGACGTCCTCATGGACGTCACGACGAGTATTACCTTCGGGCGCTCGACATGCATCGCCGCTAGCGCAACTATGACGTCTGGCTCGAAGATGGTCCGCCGGCCTGAGGCCGACGGATAGCCTTCCCTAGATCATGACCTGCGTGCCGATCTCGACAACACGGCCTGTCGGAATATGGAAATATTCCGTGGCATCGGTGGCGTTCTTGGCGAGCGCGATGAAAATCCGATCGAGGAATAGCGGCATCCCCCCCTTGGGCGACGCACGCAGCGACCGGCGCGAGAGGAAGAAGGACGTCGACATGATGTCGAATTTCCAGCCGAGCTTCCGCGCGAGGGCGAGCGCCTTTGGAATATTCGGCGTCTCCATGTACCCGAACGTCACGACCACACGGTAGAACAGGTCGTTATAGGCATCGATCGTCACCTTTTCCTCGTCCGCGACCGTCGGGCTTTCCGAGGTGCGCACGGTCAGGATGACATTGTGTTCGTGCAGCACCTTGTAGTGCTTCAGGCTATGCAGCAGGGCGGTCGGCGCACCCTCGATGTCGGACGTCAGGAACACGGCGGTCCCAGGCACGGTGGTGGGCCGCTTCTTGGCGAGGTTCTCTACGAGGAACTCAAGGGGCACCTCGTCACGGCGCGTCTTGTCGGCGAGCCGCTTCCGTCCGACGATCCAGATGGTCATGAGCCCCGCAAGCACGAAGGCGACGACCGCCGGCACCCAGCCGCCCTGCGGGAACTTCGCCACATTGGCCACGAAGAATGCCATGTCGATCACCAGCAGTGGCGCAATCACCGCGATGCTGACGCCAACATTCCAGTTCCAGATGCGCCACATCACGATGAAGAGCAGGATGACCGTTACCAGCATCTCGCCTGTGACCGCGATGCCGTAGGCGGCCGACAGCGCGCTTGAGCTCTTGAAGCCGAGCACCAGCAACACGACCGCAACCAGCAGAAGCCCGTTCACCTGCGGCATGAAGATCTGCCCGGCAACTTCCTCGGAGGTATGGCGAACTTCCAGGCGTGGCAGCAGATTCAGGTGCATGGCCTGCCGCACAAGGGAATAGGCGCCGGTAATCACGGCCTGGCTAGCGATCACCGTCGCCAGCGTCGCGAGGGCGATCATCGGGATCAGCGCCCATTCGGGCTGCATTTCATAGAACGGGTTGTCCACATGGCCATTATGGTTGAGCACAAAGGCGCCCTGCCCGAAGTAATTCAGCAGCAGGCATGGGAACACCAGGACGAGCCACGCAAGGGTGATCGGTCTGCGACCGAAATGCCCGAGGTCGACATAGAGCGCTTCAGCGCCCGTCACCGCCAGAAACACGGCGCCGAGCACGACGATCGCCACGTGCCCATGTGTAACGATGAACTGCACCGCCAGCAGGGGATTGAGCGCCTGCAGCACCTGCGGGCCTTCGAAGATATGGATCAGACCGGAAAATCCGAGCACGAGGAACCAGACCAGCATAACTGGCCCGAAGACCGTGGACACCTTGGCGGTGCCCATTCGCTGCACCATGAACAGGCCGACCAGAATGATCACCGTCAGCGGCACCACCCAGGGCGCGAGTGACGGCGCGACGACCTCGATCCCCTCGACAGCCGAGAGCACTGAAATGGCGGGGGTGATGATCGCATCACCGAGGAAGAGCGATCCGCCGACGAGCCCGAGGGCCAGAACCCAGGTCGGGCGCTGCTTGAAGGCATTGCTCGCCAATGCCATCAGCGAGAGCGTTCCGCCCTCTCCCTTGTTGTCGGCCTTGAGCACGAAACCGACATATTTGATGGTCACGACAAGGGTCAGTGACCACAGGATCATGGACAGAAGCCCCAGCACTTCGGTGGGGTCCGCCTGCTTGCCGGCAGTGTGCAGGGCCTCGCGAAATGCATAGAGCGGGCTGGTGCCAATGTCCCCGAATACGACGCCGAGCGCGCCAAGCATGAGTACGGGGAGGTTGCCGGACGCGCCATGCCCTGACGGCTCGCGCTCCGCGGCGCCGGCACCCTGGCCGGACGTGTTGGTCTGGGTCATATGCCCTTCGCATACCCTGTTGACGGGGTACGGCCTCTGTACACCGTGCCCGGATCGGGCTCAACAGAACAATTTGCACGGCGGGCAGTCGCATGTCGCCAGCAAACACAAAAGGGGACGGCGTGGCGCCATCCCCTTCCGGTAGACGAACAGATGGTCTGTTCGATGCCTTTACGGCCGATCAGGCGGCCTTCGCGGCGTCGGCTTCGCGAGCGGCCTTGGTGGCGTTGGTCCACCAGACAAGGTTGTCGAGCAGATCGGGCACGAAGTAGTTGAAGTTGCCCTTCACGTCGTCCCAGCTCTTCTGGCCCATCATGATGGGGAAGAAGTCCGAGCCGCCGATATGGATGCCGTGACGGACCGGAACGGCCTGCAATTCAACCATGATGTTGCGCAGGTGCTCGACGGCACGGGCGCCGCCCACCGAACCGTAGCCCACGAAAGCTGCGGCCTTCCGTGCAAACGGGGTATAGGCCCAGTCGATGGCGTTCTTCAGCGCGCCGGTGATCGAGCGATTATACTCGGCGACGACAAAGATGTAGCCGTCGAATTCCTTCAGCTTCGCCTGCCACTTGGCTGCCGTCTCGTTCGGGGTCGGCATCCAGGCATCCGAGGCCGGAGCGTCAAACAGCGGAAGCGGGTAGTCGCGCAGGTCGACGATTTCCACATCGATATCACCGCGGGCTGCGGCGTGCTCGGCGATCCATGCGGCCGGCTTGTCGCCGAAGCGGGTCGGACGGGTGGACGAAATGATGACGCCAATCTTGGGCTTGGACATTGCTGCTCTCCAGTAACAAACCGTAACTGAGGCGCAATATGTGCCTTCACCTTTGCGGTGCAAGCAGGCACCTGCGTGAAAGGGGGGCACAAGTCTGAAACACGGTCACAGGACCCATACATAGGGCACAGGGTTGATACCTTCGAGGAACACTGGACTTGTTGGGATTACGGGCCGACATCTCGAGCCCAAGACGACGATCATACAGAATGCTGGAAATGACTGTTCACGAAATCCGAACGGATAATCACCGCAGTCCGAAGGCAAACGTCCAGGCCAAGGCCTTGAGGGCTGGCTCTTCCAATTCCGGGTGACGCGGGCGAATCTGCTCGATCGCCTGTTCGGTGACGCTCTTCTTGCTGCGCTTGCCCTCGGTCGCGACCGGCTGCTGCATCTCCTGCATCAGCTCGAGAATGCGCTGCTTGAGTTCCTGCGCCTCTGCCTCTCCAAAGCGCGACACAAGCTGTGGCGTCCGCGCCCTCGGGAAAGAAGCCGCGCCATATCCGGTATAAATCAGGAGCGCTTCGTTGATCGGGTCGCTCATCTCGAACTTCAAACGTGTTGCATGCAAAGCCATAGAAAACTCCCGTCCACCGGAGAAGGGCAGAACGTCGTTCATCCACGCTTTGAGCAAGGTGTCGGTCGAGCCCGGCAATTGAACTGGTTTTAGTCCAAGCCTTCGAGCATCGCGGTAAGGTTTCCTTTGCGAGTGAGGCGCCGCCGTGGCGACGCCTCACTATCGATTCGTACGCCCGGAGAGGGCGGGCCCACGTCCTCCGCTGGACGCTGCCGAAACAGGTGGGCGGGTCAGGCGGCGGCGCGCCGCTGCTCCCGATGCCCTTCGAGCACGAAGTGCGCGACAACGGTATCGAGCTGGTTTGCCTGTGCCTCGGTCTGGGCAATCGCAGCGTTGGTCTCCTCCACCAAGGCCGCGTTCTGCTGAGTCGCGGAGTCCATCTGCTGCATCGAGCGCTCGATCACGGAAATGGAGCTGTTCTGCTCGGCGCTGCGCCGTGCGATTTCGGCCAGCAGCTCACGACTCTTGCCCGCAAGCCCGGCCATGTCGGCGATATAGGTGCCGGCATCGGCCACGAATCTCGACCCGTCGGCAACATGTGCACGGCTCTCTTCGATCAGCTGCTTCACATCAGAAGACGCGGTCGCGGCCGACTGCGCGAGCCGGCGCACTTCCACGGCCACCACAGCGAAGCCCTTCCCCGCCTCGCCGGCCCGCGCCGCCTCAACCGAGGCATTTAGCGCGAGGAGATTGGTCTGGAACGCAATGTCGTCGATCAGCCCGACAATATTGGCGATGCGCTGCGAGCTCTCCTCGATCCGCGACATGGCTGCCGCGGTTTGTCCCATAGCAGTGCCGGTATGGCCGGCGCTGTCGCTGACGAGCTCGCCATTGGCGCGTGCTGTCTCCGCCAGACGTGCACTGTCTTCCACTGTGCGCGCCAATTCCCGCACGGCCTTGGACGTCTCCTGCAGCGAGCTTGCCTGCCGCGAGGTGCGGTCCGCAAGGTCGGTGGCGCCCGCCAGCAACTCCTCCGTCGCCGTGCGAATCGATACCGAACTGCCCTTCACGAGGCTGATGGTCTTTTCGAGTGCCGAGACGGACGTGTTGAACGCCTCGCGGATCTGCTCGAGCCCCCCGGCAAAGCGCCGGTCGACGCGGCACCGCAGGTCGCCCTCCGCCAACCGCGCCAGTGCCAGCGAGAGTTCGGCGATCATCTCGCGCTGCGCTTCCGCCTCATTGGCCGCGAGCTTCAGGTTGGCCTCGCGCTGCGCGGCGGCGTCGCGCTCCGCTTCTGCCGCCCGCTCTGCCTCCGCGCGTCGTGCCCGTTCCGCTTCGGCAAGCTTTTCAACCGTCTGGTCACGCAGGTACTGCACCGCCCGCGCAATCGCCGCGATCTCGTTCCGCTTGTCGGCCTGTGCGAGGCTGAGCATCGCCGGATCATCCGCCATTCTGCGAATGTCGGCTTCGAGCCGCAGCACCGCCCTGAGGATGGAGCGGGCAAACAACCACGAGACGAGGAAAACCAGCGCCACGAGGCCCGAGGCCGCCAGGAGCGTCGTCACCAGCCGATTGATCAATCCGTCCATGCGCTGCTTCAGCAGCGTCTGCAGCCCGAGATTGGCAGCCTTGACGACCGAGCGGGTGGCAGTAGCGAGTTCTATGGCTGTCTTGTCCGCCGCCGCCTTGAGCGCAGCGCGATCAGCCCCCTGGTCGGCCTTCAGCACCGTTGCCATGGCATCGTCGAAGGCCTTGGCCGCTGTCTCGAGGGTCGCGATTGGTTGCTGCAGCCAGCCCTTGACCATCTCGCCATGCTGCCCGGTGAGGGCGGACTCATAGGAATTGGCCGTTCCTTCGACATTGCTGTTGAACGCGCCAGCCAATGCGAGCGCACTCACCAGTCCGTCGCTGTCGAGGCCATCCGTGGCGGCTTGCTCGGCTGCGGCCCGCAGCTCCGTGCCGTCCTCGAGCAGGCCGCCGACCTTCACCACGAGTATGTCCATCAGGTAGAAACTGTCGATGTCAGGATCGAGGATCAGCAGGGAATTGTCGCCGATCTTGGCGCGGAGGTCGTCCGCTGCGGCCCAGTAGGCCGGATCGAATGTTCCGCTGACCGTTTCGCGAACCTTGAGATAGGCACTGCTCCATTGCGTCAGCTCGAGAGTGCCGTCCAGGCGCCTGCCAGCATCGGCAAGCTGCGCGTCCGCGGGCATCGCCCCGCCCTCGAAGCGGGCAACGAGATCCGGAAGCAAGTCCTCCAGATAGTCGGTGCCCAGCAGTTCGCGGTGCGCGAAGCTGATGTCCTTTTCGCTCTGGGTGACGAACAGGTACCCGAGCAGAAGCACGGATAGCAGGGAAAGCAGCACTACCACGGTCAGGCGGCTGCGGATCGTCGCGTCCTTCATTGGGGACCTCTATATTCGGGATACGGAATAAAACGCCCGATATCGTTAAGAGGCCGTTATTGTATGCAGATTACGGCGACTGTTTCGTGCCATTCACCGCATGGATGACGGCCTGAAACCGCCGGCACACAGCTGTTTGGATCCACTACAATGCTGAGTAATGCCAAACATTTAGGCAGACTGGTGAAAGCGTGGGCAACGAACGCTTATCTGCTGGGACTGCTGAAATCGACGACGGTCTCTCCGAAGGCATCCACTTGGACAGATAAGCCATAATCCCGAACATTTCTTGAGCCGAGCCTGACGAAGCTGGCAAGCAGCAGGCTCCCTCGCGCAGGACTGGTTCAGCGACTTACGGCCAACGCCATCGCCCTGCAGCCGCGACAGTGGCTGGATGCGGCACTCGGCGCGGTGCCATCAAGTCGGTCAAGGGTTCCTCGGCCTTGTGGCCCGCGACAGAGGGTTCCGACATCCGTCGCACGCCGAAGCCGCTAGGCCGCGGGCACCGATCTCGTCTGGCGATTGTCGAGATAGACGATCACCAGGCCACTCGCCACCACAAGCGCGATGCCGGCAAGGGCCAGGAGGTTCGGGAACTGCCCGAAAACGAACAGGCCGGACAGCACCGCCCAGAAGGTGAAGAAATAGTAGAACGGCGCCACCACCGCCGTCGGCCCGACCCGGTAGGACATGAAGATGAAGAAGTGTCCGAAGATCAGGAAGAATCCGGCGCCGAGGAGCAGCAGCACGTGATGCAGTTGCGGCATCACGAATTGCTCCGTCAGCAGGTGCATCGCCCCCGCCCCCGCCAGCACGACCACCACCGCTGAAATGGCGACAATCATTCCAGGCACTTCCGCAGCAATCCGCCGCCCGGCGATATCGCGCGCCGCGCAGAGCACGGCATTGGCAAGCGCCAGGGTCGCATAGATCGAGATTCCGGACATGGTCGGCTGCGCAACCATCAGCGCCCCGATGAAGCCGAGCCCGATCAGTGCCATGCGCAGCCCACCAATCCTTTCGCGGAACAAGATCGAGGCACCCAGGAGCACGAGCAAGGGTGTGATCTGCCCGAGCGCCGAGGCGTCCGCGATCGGCATATGGGTCAGCGCGATGATGTAGCAGAGGATCGCCCCCATTTCGCAGAGGTTGCGAATGATGGTCCGTCGCTCGAACAGCATGCCGATCTGCCGCCCATAGCCAAGCACGAAGAGCAATGGCAATCCCAGGAGGGCCGCCGCCACTCCGCGCAGGAACAGCACCTCGTAGGGTGGCAGCCCTACGGTTGCGAGCTTCATCAGCGTGTCGTTGATCACATAGGAGCAGGTGGCCGTGACCATGAAAGCTGGCCCGCGCAGCGGGTGATGCGGTGTGGTCACGTCGAAACTCCCCCCTCAAAGACAAGGCCGGGATCGCTCCCGGCCCCAAAGTCCTGCCTGCGGCAGTCTTACATTGCTTCGGCGCCACGACCTATGGCAGCGAGGCCGGTGCGCACCACTTCTACCAGGCCGAGCGGGCGCATCAGTTCGATGAAACTGTCGATCTTCGAGGGCTTGCCAGTCACTTCGAACACGAAGCTCTCGACCGTCGCGTCGACGATCTGGGCGCGGAACGCATCGGCGAGCCGCAGCGCTTCGGCGCGCTGGTCGCCGGTCGAGGCGACCTTGATCAGTGCCAGTTCGCGCTCGAGCGCCTTGCCCTCTTCGGTCAGGTCGTGAACCCGGTGCACCGGCACCAGCCGTTCAAGCTGCAACTTGATCTGGGTCAGCACCTTGCGGGTGGCAACCGTCACCACCGTGATGCGGCTCAGGCCCTTGTCATGCTCGGTTTCGCTGACAGTCAGGCTGTCGATGTTGAAGCCGCGGGCCGAGAACAGGCTCACGACGCGCGCAAGAATTCCTGGCTCGTTATCGACCAGCACGGAAAGCGTGTGGCGTTCAGGCTGCTGGGTTTCCGCGGCCAGGAAATATGCCGAACCGCTCGGCTGCAGATGTGCGTTCATTCTGTTCTCCTCTCGGGCGCTGTCGCACCCGAACCCCATCCTTCGACGCGCTCAGGATGAGGTTCTTCGGGCTCGCGGTGCCGCTGCACCTCTCCCCGATGTTTCACGCGTCCTCATGCTGAGCCTGTCGAAGCACGAGGACGCTGCTCCAATCCTCAAACCAGCTGGCGGCCCTTGGCGTCGATGATCGACCCGATATCTTCGGCGAAATCCGGCAGGATCATCTCGTTATGCGGCTTGCCCGACGGGATCATCGGCAGGCAGTTCTCATGCTTTTCGACCACGCAGTCGAACAGAACCGGGCCCTTGTAGTCGATCATCTCGCCGATGGCATCGTCGAGGAGCGCCGGATCCGAGCAGCGGATTCCCTTGGCGCCATAGGCCTCTGCCAGCTTCACGAAGTCCGGCAGGCTCTCCGAGTAGGAATGCGCATAGCGCCCGCCATGCAGCAGGTCCTGCCACTGGCGCACCATGCCCATGCGCTCGTTGTTGAGGATGAAGATCTTGATCGGCAGGCGATACTGCACCGCCGTCGAGAGCTCCTGCATGGTCATCTGCACGCTGGCTTCGCCGGCGATGTCGATGACCAGCGCGTCGGGATGGGCCACCTGAACGCCGACCGCGGCCGGCAGGCCATAACCCATGGTGCCTAGGCCGCCCGAGGTCATCCAGCGGTTCGGCTGCTCGAAGTGGAAGTGCTGCGCCGCCCACATCTGGTGCTGGCCGACTTCGGTGGTGATGAACACCTCGCGCCCCTTCGTCGCCTCATAGAGGCGCTGGATGGCGTGCTGCGGCTTGATGGTGGTGTCGGAATTGCGGAAGCCCAGCGAGTTGCGCTTGCGCCAGCCGGCGATCTCTTCCCACCACGGCGCGATGGCCTCGGTGCGCGGCTCGTTGGTCTTGGAGCGCCAGATGCGGACCATTTCCTCGAGCACCAGCCCGCAATCGCCGACGATCGGCAGATCGACGCGGACGTTCTTGTTGATCGAGGACGGGTCGATATCGACGTGGATCTTCACCGAGTTCGGCGAGAACGCGTCGAGCTTGCCGGTGATCCGGTCGTCGAAGCGCGCGCCGATATTGATCATCAGGTCGCAGTCATGCATCGCCATATTGGCTTCGTAGGTGCCGTGCATGCCCAGCATGCCCATCCATTGCGGATCCGAGCCGGGGAAGGCGCCCAGCCCCATCAGTGTCGACGTCACCGGAAAACCGGTCAGCTCGGCCAGTTCACGCAGCCGCTCGGACGCCTCCGGGCCCGAATTGATCACGCCGCCGCCGGTATAGAAGATCGGCCGCTCGGCCCGCAGCATCATGTCCACGGCCTGCGCAATCGCATTGGCGTCGCCCTGCCCTGCCGGACGGTATGACTTGTGGCGCGTCGTATCGACCTCGTCCGGGCCGAAATACGTACCGAGCGCAAACTGCACGTCCTTCGGAATATCGATCAGCACCGGTCCCGGCCGACCCGACCGCGCAATGTGGAAGGCCTCGTGCAGCACACGCGGCAGGTCCTTCACCGATTTGACGAGGTAATTGTGCTTGGTGCACGAGCGCGTGATACCGACAGTATCGCATTCCTGGAACGCGTCCGAGCCGATCAGTGCCGTCGGCACCTGCGCGGTGATGCAGACCATGGGGATGGAGTCCATCAGTGCATCGGTCAGGCCAGTAACGGCGTTTGTCGCGCCCGGCCCCGAGGTCACCAGCACCACGCCGACCTTGCCGGTCGAGCGGGCATAGCCTTCGGCCATGTGGGTCGCACCCTGTTCATGGCGGACGAGGATGTGCACCACCTTGTCCTGCTGGAACATCGCATCGTAGATCGGCAGCGCGGCGCCGCCCGGGTACCCGAAGATATGCTCCACGCCCTGATCGGTGAGCGCCTGGATCACCATTTCCGCGCCGGTCATCTGCTCGGCCATCGTCTCTTCCTTCCTTCCCAGCGCCCGCCCGAGCTCTGCTCGGTCTTGCGGGTGGGCGGTGCTACCGCCTTCTCTGCCCAGGGCCTGGATGCTCCAGGCCCATTTCCTCGCCCCGGCCGTTCACGGAATCCCGGGTAATAAAAAAGGCCCCGTTCGGGACCTTGTGGCGCGCATCGACCTGCCGCGGGACCTTATCCCGCGTGCTCGATGCGCCTAGGTACTACAAGAATGGCGTGCACGAACGTGCTCCTGCTTCGTTTGGTGTGACTTAGGCGCATCGAGGCGGGGGAGTCAAGCGGCAAGTCGCAGCCTGCGCCCTCGCCGCCGCCGAGGGTTTCGAGCCGTTCTCACCCCTCCGTGACCGCCGCTGGCCAGCAATCCATTAACCTTCTTCATGCAAGGATTATCAGGAGATTTCGGCCCTTTCGCCTCCGATTGGCGAGAGTGTCGCACCCGTTTTGGGACGAAATTTATCCGAAGCTTAACTTCCGGAAACGAAGTTGGGCGCTCGGCTCCGGAGGCCAGAAGGACTCCGCACATGACGAGGATCGTATGGGGTGCCCTGCCCGTCCGGTCCAAGGGCCTCCAGGGCAAAGGATTACTGGCCCATGCGGCTGATCGTCGGGACTATTCTGATCCTGGTCTGCGTCTTTGGCGGATACTCCGCCATGGGCGGAAAGCTCTACGTGCTATGGCAGCCCTTCGAGGCCGTGATCATTCTGGGCGCCGCGATGGGCGCCTTCGTGATTGGCAATACCGGTCCCGTGCTCAAGCAGAGCCTCAAGGTGTTCGGCGTCCTGATGAAGGGGCCGCGCTACAAGAAGGCAGCCTATGTCGAGCTTCTGGGTCTGCAGTTTTCCATATTCAAGCTGATCCAGTCCAAGGGTGTGCTGGCGCTCGAACCCCATATCGAGAACCCTGAAAGCTCATCGATCTTCACGCAGTTCCCCACGTTCATGAAGGACCACCATGCGGTGGAATTCATGTGCGACTACCTGCGCATGGTCACACTCGGCACGCGCGTCGTGCACGAGATGGAAGCGCTGATGGATGAGGAACTCGAGACCCACCACCAGGAGCAGGAGCGTCTGGTCTCGGCGATCCAGGGTCTTGCGGATGGCACGCCGGCTCTCGGCATCGTGGCCGCGGTGCTGGGTGTGATCAAGACCATGGGCTCCATCAGCGAGCCGCCCGAAGTGCTCGGTCACATGATCGGTGGCGCGCTCGTCGGTACGTTCCTCGGCGTGTTCGTCGCCTATGGCTTCTTCGGCCCCATGGCGCAGTCCCTCAAGAACACCTTCGAGGCCGAGTCCAAGTA
>CAYPYV010000072.1:0-3143 GCA_964414845.1 uncultured Devosia sp.
GCGACGCCGTCGCCATAGAACAGGTGATAGGCGGTGACATCGTCCTGGTTGACGGTCTTCTTGATGAGGCGAAGGCCAAGCACCTGGGTATAGAACTCGAGATTGCGCGGGGCTTGCGCTGTGACCGCGGTCAGGTGGTGGATGCCCTTCAGTTCGAGTGCCATGTTCGGCTCCGTTCGTTGCTCGCGTGTCAGGTCGGACTGATTACGCGGGTTTCAAACAACGGACCAGTGCAAGGTCCGTTCGACAAATCCGAACAATCGGGCGCACAGTTGCGGAACATACGCTTCAGCGCGATTTCCACGGCGGCCATTCTTCGCTGCATCGCCATACAAGTCCATTGCGACATCGGCCCACTGAACGGCACCGAATGCCCAAGTGGGGCGGCGGCGCCGGGCGCCACCGCTTATCGCATTCGAGGCCGTCGAGACGGGGAGCCACGCTTCACTCGACGCCAGTACGCGTCACTGCGTCACTATCGCCAGTGCGTGCCCGGCCGCGTCGTTGATCGCGTCGACATTATAGAGTTGCAAGCCGAGCGCGCTGTAGTCGACGCGGTAGAAACCGTCCGCTGCGACGGAAACGGCATGCCGCCACCGGGTGTTGGCGAGCACGTCCTGCGCCATGACACCGGTGAAAACGCGGTCGTCGCCAAGGTAGCTGAACGTGTAAATTGGCAGGCCGTTCGGCAAGGTACCAATCTTTTCGACATTCTGCTTCAAACGACGGTCAGAGGGAGCGGGCGGCGCGGCCTCCTCATCCTCACGAGTGGCAAGCAGTATGCCGCCGGCGATGACTGCTGCACCCGCAACACAGACGCCCGGATTCTTGCCGCAGTAATCGACAGGCGAGGTTGCGCACCCGCTCACCGCGAGCGGCAAAACCGACAATGCGGCAATAGCCAAAAGACGCATGCAAACCTCCAGGGTGCAGCAATGAGTTTCACTCTGACCACGCGCGAGTGCATCGCGGCTGCTCGCTGCAAGCTCTTCTCCCTACCACAGGTTCTTATGAATTTTAACGGGATCTAAACACAAACGCGCCGCTTTCTTTGCGCGTGGTCTGCACGAGCCGACGCGTTAAACTGTAGCCTCTACCTGCGTGGCGACGCACATGGCAACTTCAAGGATTTGGGCGTCGCGCCGACAGTGACAGCATCACTGACTGCGTGCGAATGGCCGCGGTTTGACCCCTTCGATATCGCCGGACAGTCGCTGGATCAGTTGCGGAAGAGGCGCTGCAAGGCGACTTCAACGGCGGCGACGCGCTTCGGATCGGCGCCCTTGAAGGCACTTTCGACGCGGGCGAGCGCGGCCTCGAGGCTCTGGATATGTTCGCCGCGAAGCAGGCGGAGCGCCGCAAAGACGGCCGGACCGTCGCAGAGCGGTGGCTCGAGGCTCCACTCGGCGCTGGTTTCGCCATCGGGGCTGGGCGCCAGGCCGCAGCGGCGGTTGGGGGCGGCGTCGCGCCAGAACAGGGTGAGGATGTCGCTGAGCGCCGAGACGTCGTCGGCGAAGTAGGAATGCGCCAGCATATCCTCGCCCAACACCGACATATCGATGGAATCGACAAAGGGCGGAATGAAGACGCCCTCGGCGCCTTCGCCGGCGCGCGGGGCGCCGCCATTGACCGAATTGGACACCTTGAGGGCGAAATCGTTCTTCGAGGTGTAGAGGGTCAGGCGCTGAGCCGACGGCGAGATAGTTTCCATCATCTTGGCGAAGAGGCCGGCATCGATATCCGGGGCGGTGAACAGCACCTGGTCGAAGGCTGGCCGCTCGCCGGCATGGCGCAGGGCATAGAGTTCCAGCGCCTCGGTGAGGGCGCGGTTGCCCATGGAATGCGCGATGAGATGGATGCGCTTCGCGCCGGTGCGCTTCACGACATCCTCGAGAAAAGCCGAGAGGTAGCGGCCAGAAAGCTGCACCACGGCGCCGTCGGACATATAGCCAAGCAGGGAGCCCTGCGACGGCCAGGAGAAGAGGATCGGCAACCCGTCGAAATTCATGTCATAGGCCATTTGCGCGGTGCGGCGGGCGGCGTCGGCAAAGGTGACGTTGAAGCCGTGGACGAAGACGAAGGCCTCGTTGGAGCCGGTCTTTTGCAGCTGCAACTGCATGTCGGCGAGAACGTCCGGCTTCGCCAGGGGCTGCACGGTGGCGAGGATCAGGTGGCGATCGGGGTTTTCGACCACATCGAGGGTGAAGATCGAGGGGGCCTCGAGCGCTCCCGGGCGATGCTTCTTCGGGACACTGACTTCGGCGATGCCGTAATCCATCGGCCCGCGATCATAGCCATAGATTTCAGTGGGCCGGATCGAGTTCGTACGGAGGCGGTTGGTTGCGTAATAGATGCGGACCAGCGAATAGCCTTCGTCGCCCTGGCCCTTCGGCGCCTTCGGACCCTTTGAGGCGGTGAGCGTACGCAGCGCCGAGCGTTCGGCTTCCAGGGTGGATTTCTCGCGCTGGTTGAGGTCGGCCGCCAGTGCATCGAGACGGGCATTCAGCGGATGGCCATCGAGCTTTGCGCCCGCCAGCACATCGACGCGGATGGCGGCGACGAAGGCACCAAAGGCCTCGCTGGTGTTTCCCGCCTCGACTTCGAGATCACCGACCCGTTCCCAAGCCGTGGCGACTTCCTGTGCGTTGGGACCAAGCCGTTCGGCAAGAAGACCAGCTATGGTGCGCCAGGCCTCGGCCGCGAGCAGCGGATCGCCGTTCGCCGCGTGCAGTTCGGCGAGACGGCGGAGCAGGGCCTCCCGCAGCTCCGGCGTCTGTGCCGCTGCAAGTTCCCGTTCGACCGAAGCGATGGCGAGAGACGGCGTTCCGGCGGCGATGGCCGACGCGATTTCGCCTTCGAGCGCGAGGTTGACCTCGGCACGCGCGGCCATGGTGCCGAGCAACACGACGAGGCTCAACGCGCCCAGAAAGCGAAACAGGCGAAGCACGGCAATTCTCCAGGAGGGCCGGATGGTGACGGCAATCTTCGGCAAAGTCAGAGCCTTTGCCAAGGGGGAAGGGCGGGGCGGCGGTCCCGTGATCGTGAAAAAGCAAAACCGCCCGATCAGGGCGGTTTCGAGACGCTTGGGGATATGGCGCTTCGGGCATGGCGCATGCCCGTCGAGCGCAGGTCTCGGGGCCTGA
>CAYPYV010000072.1:3243-14992 GCA_964414845.1 uncultured Devosia sp.
GAGCGCCGCCGCAGGTCAGTCCTTCGCGCGTTCGACGTAGGAGCCGTCTTCGGTCATCACGACGACGCGGGTGCCGACGCCGATATGCGGCGGGACCATGGTCTTGACGCCGTTATTGAGCGTGGCGGGCTTGAAGGACGAGGAGGCCGTCTGGTTCTTGATCACCGGTTCGGTCTCGACGATTTCGAGCGTAACGCGCTGCGGCAGTTCGATGGCGATCGCGATGCCTTCGAAGGTCTTGATGAACACTTCCATGCCGTCGACGAGATAGGCCTTGGCGTCGCCGACCACATCGTCGGTCACGGTGACCTGCTCGAAGGTGGTGGGCTCCATGAAGTGGTAGCCCTCGGAATCGCTGTAGAGATAGTTGTAGGCGCGCTCATCGACATCGGCCTTCTCGACCATTTCGACGGTGCGCCAGCTGGCCGCGACCTTAACGCCATCGGAGATGCGGCGCATATCGACCTTGGTCACCGAGTTGCCCTTGCCGGGGTGAATGTTCTCGGCAATCAGAACGATATAGAGCTTGCCGTCGTCGTGCTCGACGACATTGCCTTTGCGCAGGGACGAGGCGATGACCTTGACCATAGTTCTTCCTTGTTCAACCGGAGGCGACGGCCTAGAAGCGGCGACATGGCCGGGCCGGACGCGTGGACTGTGCTATCTGGGTGCCGCCCGATAGCGCAAAACGGCGCGTTCCGCCAGCCCCGAGCCCAATCCGTTCGAGTTATGTCGTTCGAAGCGCCGAAGGACCCCGAAACACCGTGCCGAGCCGCTCCACATTGCCCCCCGTTTCGCCCTGGTGGAGCCCGGACCGGCACCATGACCGGCGGCCCATGCTGATGGCGCGGGCCCGGATCGAGCTGGCGGTGCGCAGCTATTTCGCCGCCCACGACTTCATGATGGTGGATCCGCCCGGCCTGCAAAGGAGCCCAGGCAACGAGACACACCTGCACGCCTTTGCGACCGAGATGATCGGCAATGACGGGATGGGGGCCATGATGTATCTCCACACGTCGCCGGAATTTTCGATGAAGAAGCTGCTCGCGGCCGGGGAGCGGCGGATCGCGAGCCTCGGCCATGTGTGGCGAAATCGGGAACGGACCGCACTGCACCATCCCGAATTCACCATGGCCGAATGGTATCGGGCGGACGAAAGTTATGACGCGGTAATCGAAGATTGCATTGCGCTCTGCCGGATTGCGGCCGAGCAGGCGGGCGTCACCCAGCTGCGGTTCCGCGACCAGGAGGCGGACCCGTTTGCCGCTCCCGAGCGCATTTCGGTAAGGGACGCCTTTCTGGCCCATGCCGGGATCGACCTGTTCGAGACGATTGACGCGGAGGGCGAAACGGACGCGCTGGCGCTCGCCGATTTCATGGCGGCGGCGGGCATGGACGTGCCCCGCGACCCGACCTGGTCGCATCTTTTCTCGCGCATCCTGGTGGAGAAGGTCGAGCCGCAGCTCGGCCGGGACCGCTTGACGGTACTCGACCGCTATCCGGCAGCAGAAGCGGCGCTGGCGCGACGCTGCGCGGATGATGCGCGGGTATCGGAGCGCTTCGAGCTTTATGGGGCGGGCGTGGAGCTTGCGAACGGCTTCGGGGAACTGACCGATGCCGCCGAGCAGCGGCGGCGCTTCGAAATCGAGATGGCGGAAAAGGCCCGGCTCTATGGCGAGACCTATCCACTCGACGAGGACCTGCTGGCAGCATTGCCGCTAATGCCGGAAACCTCAGGCGTGGCGCTCGGCTTCGACCGGCTGGTGATGCTGGCGGTCGGTGCACGCCGGATCGAGGATGTGCTCTGGGTGCCGGTGGCGGGAGGCGAGAGATGAAGATCGACCGAACCTTGCGGACCGGTTCGGATCTCGCGGCCGCAGGTCTGATCGCGGATGACGCGGTGACGGCCGCCGACGCCGTTGCCCAGCGCTATGCCGTGGCGGTGACGCCGACCGTGGCAGGGCTGATCGACAAGGCCGACCCGAACGACCCGATCGCGCTGCAATATCTGCCCCGCAGCAGCGAACTCACGACGCTGCCCGAGGAGCGCGAGGACCCGATCGGCGACCTTACGCATTCCCCGGTGGAAGGCATCGTGCATCGCTACCCGGACCGTGTGCTGCTCAAGGCGGTGCATGTGTGTCCGGTCTATTGCCGCTTCTGCTTCCGCCGCGAGATGGTAGGCCCAGAGGGGCTCGGCACGCTTTCCGCCGAGGCGCTCGAGCGCGCGCTCGACTATATCGCGGGCCACGAGGAAATCTGGGAAGTGATCCTAACCGGCGGCGATCCGCTGGTGCTGTCGGCGCGGCGGCTCGGCGCGATGATGGAGCGTCTTGCCGGGATCGCGCATGTGAAGGTGATCCGCATCCATACGCGCGTGCCTGTCGCAGACCCGGACCGGGTGGATGTCGCGCTGCTTCAGGCGATCAAGGCCAGCGGCAAGACCATTTATCTGGCGGTGCATGCCAACCATCCGCGCGAATTAACCGGTGCGGGCGAAGCGGCGATCCGGCGGATCGGCGCGGCGGGAATCGTGCTCCTCAGCCAGTCGGTGCTGCTCAGGGGGGTGAACGACCGGGTCGAGGTTCTGGCCGACCTGATGCGGCGCTTCGTCGAGCTCGGGGTCAGACCCTATTACCTGCACCATCCGGACCTTGCGCCCGGTACGGCCGAGTTCCGGCTGTCGATCGCGGAGGGACAGGCTCTGGTGAGGGCGCTGCGCGGGCATGTTTCGGGGCTCTGCCAGCCGACCTATGTGCTCGATATCCCGGGCGGGTACGGCAAGGCACCGATCGCCGAGGCGGTGGTGTCGCATAGCGAGGGTGGCACGATGGTGACGGATTTCCGTGGCCGGGCGCATGCGTACCCGCCGAAGGGGTAGGGATAGAGGGCAGCTTTAGGCTTGTGAGGTGTCAGTCGGCGACCCTCTCCCTCGCGAGGGAGAGGGTGGCGCGGAGCGCCGGGTGGGGGGTGCCGCTTGCGCTAAACCTCTGACAAGGCGGCGTTTTCAGTGCGTTTTGCACCCCTCACCCGCCCTTCGGGCACCTTCATCGCCTTCGGTCGCTCCGCCGGAGCGCCCGATCGCTGCGCGACCGGCTCGAAGTCCCTCACGAGGGAGAGGGACGCCGACTGAGAGTTCGTCACGTCCCTCTCGGTTTTGCCCTGTTGGTCGCAGCCGCTTCCAGCGGATTGTCGGGCCAGTAGTGCCGCGGGTAGCGCCCTTTCAGGTCCTTTGCCACATCCTTCCAGCTACCGCGCCAGAAGCCCGGCAGGTCGCGTGTCGTCTGAATAGGTCGGTGCGCCGGTGAAAGCAGCACGACGAGCAAAGGCAGCTTGCCATTGGCGACAGCAGGATGGCGATCGAGGCCGAAGAGTTCCTGTACGCGGATTTCGAGTGTGGGGCCGTTCTGTGCCGCATAGTCGATGGGCAGGTGCGAACCTGAAGGCGCGCTGAAGTGGCTGGGCAGCAGGCGATCGATTTCCTGCCGCTTGGCCCAGGGCAGGAGGCCATCGAGGGCGTTGCCGAGAAGGTCGGGCGTGATCTCCGACAGGGCGGAAAGCCCAGAAAGATGCGGCGCGAGCCATGAGATGTCGGCGAGGGCGGCGTCCGAGAGATCGGGCCAATCCTCGCCAAGCAGCTTGCGCAACAGGTTCGACCGGTCCCGTGTCGCGAGTTGATCGCGGGTCCAGGGGAGAACCGAGACGCCGAGCCCGGCAATGCCTTCCGCCAATGCTGTCGCCGCCGCCGTGGGATCGGCGAGCGCGACGGGTGTTTCCTCAAGCCTGAGCGCACCAAGCCTGCGGATGCGGCGCGCGCGGACGGCGCGGGCCCTGGTATCGAAGGCG
Organism: uncultured Devosia sp.; assembly: GCA_964414845.1. Taxonomy (GTDB): domain Bacteria; phylum Pseudomonadota; class Alphaproteobacteria; order Rhizobiales; family Devosiaceae; genus Devosia_A. The sequence goes on from CAYPYV010000072.1 coordinate 7,090, forward strand.
GCGATGGTTTCGGTGGTGATATGGGCGGCGAAGATCGCCTCGATGTCCTCGCGGGTGAGGGGCGCCGCGCCGCGGATTCGCCCGTTCTGGGCGCTGCCGGTGAGGTCTGTCACGACGAGGAAAGGGGCGGCGGCGAGTGCATCGGTCTCTTCGAGGCTGGCGCCACGGCCATTGGCAAGCCGGAACCGGCCACGCGCACCGGCCGCCTGCGCGACCCGATCCGGATAGGCGCGGGCGAGGTGCTCGCCGGCGGTGCCGCCATTGCCTGTGTCGCCCGCCAGCTTCGCCCAGCGTTGCGCCATGCTGCGCGCCTCTTCCGCGCGGCGGGAGCGGTCACGGCCGAAGTTTTCGAGGCGTCGGGACAGGTCGAGGCTGTCGCCGCCGAGCCCGCGCTCAGAAACCAGCGCCGCGAGCTCGGCGGCGGTGAGCCCTTCGCCCAATTCGACGCCCTGCTGCACCATGTGTCCGAGGCGTGGGTGCAAAGGCAGTTTCGCGAGGGCACGGCCTTGCTCAGTGATGCGGCCCGTCGGGTCGAGGGCGTCGAGATCCTTGAGCAGCACGATGGCCTCGGACCAGGCGGCGCCGGGGGGCGGATCGAGGAACCGCAATTGCGCTGGGTCGGACACGCCCCATTGCGCGAGGTCGAGCGCGAAGCCGGTCAGATCGGTCGAGAGGATTTCCGGCAGGTCGTATGGCTGAAGCGCGGCGTTCTGCCCCTCGTTCCAGAGCCGGTAGCAGGTGCCCGGCGACGTGCGCCCGGCGCGGCCGCGGCGCTGGTCGGCGCCGGCGCGCGAGACACGGCGGGTTTCGAGCACGCTCATGCCGGTCGCGGGCTCGTAGGCGGGCGCCCGGCGCCAGCCGGAATCGACCACGATGGTCACGCCTTCGATGGTGAGGGAGGTTTCGGCGATGGAGGTGGCGAGCACGACCTTGCGTCGCCCGGGCGGCGCGGGCGTGATGGCGCGATCCTGCTCGGCAGGAGTCAGCTGCCCATAGAGCGGGTAGACATCTATATCTGCCGCAAGCGTGCCTTGGAGCTTTTCGGCGATGCGGGTGATTTCGCCCTGGCCGGGCAAGAAGACGAGCGCTGAGCCTTGCTTGGTCGCAAGTGCTTCGCGCAGCACCGCTGCGACCTGATCTTCCACGCGCAGCAGCGGGTCGGGCTCGCGATAAAGCGTCTCGACCGGGAAGGCGCGACCCTGGCTCTCGATGATCGGAGCATCGTCCAGCAGGCGCGCAACCCGGGCGCCGTCGAGGGTTGCCGACATGACGAGGAGGCGGAGATCATCGCGGAGTTCCGCAGCGTCGAGGCCAAGCGCGAGGCCGAGATCGGCATCGAGGCTGCGCTCGTGGAACTCGTCAAAGAGCACGGCCGCGATGCCGGTGAGCTCGGGATCATCGAGCAGCATGCGCGTGAAGACGCCCTCGGTGACGACCTCTATACGGGTTTTTACGCTCACACGGCTGTCGAGCCGTACGCGATAACCCACGGTTTCACCAACAGATTCCCCAAGTGTCTTGGCCATCCGATGGGCGGCGGCGCGGGCCGCCAGGCGGCGGGGTTCGAGCATGACGATGCGGCCATCGCCGCGCCACGGGGCATCGAGCAGCGCCAGCGGCACGCGCGTGGTCTTGCCGGCGCCCGGGGGCGCGACGAGCACGCTGCGATTGCCGAGCGCGAGGGCGGCCAGCAGGCTTGGCAGGGCATCGTCGATGGGAAGCGGGGACAGGACCATGCCGCTAGATGCAGCGGATCAGCCGGTTCGGCAAGCTGGTCAGCTGACGGTCTTGAGAAGTTCGAGCAGCGAACCCTCGAAGCCCTCGTCTACTTCGGGCTCCTTTGGCTGGGCCTTCGATACGGCGATTTCGGACCAGCCCGTGGTGACCATGACGCCGCCTACCTTGCGCTCCGAGAGGAACCACGGCGTGATCACGGTATTGAACAGCACGCCCTGGTTGGTGGATGGGCTGACATAGCTGCGCTTGGTCTTGACGACCTGGCCCTTCAGCGCACGGTCGAATTCGCCGACGATATCCGGCGCCATCGTGCCGAAGAGCTGGACCAGCGACTTGCCGACGACTTCGCGGCGCTCGACATAGCGATGCGCCTTGAGCCACATGATGGAGCAATCGAGCACGCGGAGCTTGTCGTCGAGCATAACGACCGGGCAGGGCATGTCCTCGACCATTTCCTGCATGAGCTTGAGGCGCGCGGCGGCGGCGATTTCGCGATCGATTTCCTGGGTCACGTCGCGGCTGAGGCCGAACAGGCCCAGTACCTTGCCGTCGCGGACGCGCAGATCCGCGATGGTCTCGATCATGCGGATGTTGCCGTCACGCGCATCCAGCCGCAGGCGGCAGTGGAAGCCGCGGCGACCATCGAGGGCCTGCGCGATCATGGCGAGCAGCTTGCCGCGATCCTCGACATGGTAAAGCTTCACCATGTCCTGCAGCGGCAGGGACTCATTGCCGTCCGGCAGGCCGAAAAGCGCCGCTGCCGCCTGCGAGAGCATGACGCTGCCCGGAAACACGATCTGCCAGTCGGCATATCCGGTACGTGCAGAGACAAGTTGCAGCGCGCGTTCAGGCTCGACGACGCCTTGAGGCTCCGTCAGGGCATGGGATTCAGCAGCGTTGGCGAAGACGAAACGGTCATACATCGGGCGTGGTCGTCGCTATCGGGTGAGTGCAGGTTAGCACCGGGTTCTTAACTAACCGTACCGCGCCGGGTGCCTGAACATCGTTGCGGGTGGCACTTTTGGTGAGACGGCGATGGTCGCCGCGAACCGGGCGGCCTCCAGGGCCGGGAGTGGCGGCGCGAACAGGAAGCCCTGAGCATCGTCACACCCTTCGACCTCGAGCACCTGCAACTGTTCCCAGGTTTCGACGCCTTCCGCCGTGACGCGTGCCCCGAGGGCGCGTCCGAGGCCGGTGATCGCCTTGACGATGGCGCTCGCCTCGGTGGAGTGCGGCAGGTCGGAGACGAAGGAGCGGTCGATCTTGATCTTGTCGAAAGGGAAGCGGCGGAGGTAGCTGAGCGACGAATAGCCGGTGCCGAAATCGTCGAGCGCGACGCAGATGCCCATGCTGTGCAGCTCGCCGAGCATCGCGAGCGCGGTCGTGCTCTGCTCGAGCAGCACGGACTCGGTGATCTCGACCTCGAGCCGGCGCGGCGAGAAGCCAGTGCGATCGAGCGCCTCGGAGATGTTGGGGATGAGATGGCGCGAACGGAACTGCATCGGTGACAGGTTGACCGCAAGGCCGAGATGTTCCGGCCAGCTGCGCGCATCGTGCATGGCGCGTTCAAGCACGAAGGCGCCGATGCCATCGATCAGGCCACTCTCTTCGGCGACGGGGATGAATTCTGCCGGCGAGACCATGCCGCGATCGGGGCTTTTCCAGCGCAGCAGGGCTTCGAAGCCGACGAGTCGTCGCGACCTGATGTCGACCTGTGGCTGGTAGACGACGGAGAGTTCCTCGCGCTTGAGTGCAAGGCCGAGATCAAGGCGCAGCTTGCGCCGTTCGCGTTGTGCCCGATCCATCGCCGGCTCGAAGAACCGGTAGGCCCCCCCATGCATGGCCTTGACCTGGTAGAGCGCCACGTCGGCATTGTTGAGAACGATTTCGGGATCGAGCCCATCCTGGGGCGTCATGGCTATGCCGATGCTCGCTCCGACCGTCGCAACGTCTTCGCCGAGCCTATAGGGCTGGAGGATGGAGGTGAGGCAAGCCTGCGCGATCGTGGCGGCGGCATCGGGGGAATCCACCGGAGCGAGCAGGGCGAACTCGTCGCCGCCCAGTCGGGCGACCACGCCACGTCCACCGAGGCAGACACCAAGGCGCAGGGCAACCTGGCGGAGCAAGGAGTCGCCGGCGGGATGGCCAAGGCTGTCGTTGACCAGCTTGAAGTCATCGAGATCGATCGCCATGACGGCAAGATGGCGGGTGCCGGGTTCGCCCAGCATTTCCTGGAAGCGCTCGCGGAAGCGGAGGCGGTTCGCGAGGCCGGTCAGCGGGTCGTGCCGGGCGAGATGGGCGACGCGATCCTGCGTTTCACGCCGGGCGGTCACATCACGGAAGAAAACGGTGATGGCATCGGACCGGCAATCTGCCTGCATCTCGTACCACTTTGCGGTAAGCGGCAGAAAGCGCTCGAACGTGGTCGTCGTGCGGTCCTGCATCGCGGCAAGCATCGGCTCGAGGAACTGAGCGATCTCCGTCGGGTCGAAGAAGCCCCGCACATCCTTGCCCAGCCCATCGCTCAGCATGGGGAATTCCTGGACGCAGCGATGATTCATGTAGGTGATGCGGAAGTCGCGATCGAGGCTGATGACGTTATCGAGCGTGCCTTCGAGCACCTTGCCGAGACGGTCGGCAAATTGAGCGGCCTCGAGCTGGCTCAGATGGGTGTCTGTCACGTCGTGCGACATGGCCAGAAGCCGCGCGATATTGCCCTCGGCGTCGCGCACCGGTGCCACAGTGAAATCCCACCAGCGTGCGTTCCCCTTTGCGGTCGGGCCGAAAACCGTGTTGCGAGTCACTTCGCCGTCGCGCGCGGCGTCAAGCATCCGTGCGATGACCGGCTTAACGTCAGCGGGCCAAACGGCGAGGAATGGCGTGCCCCGGATGGCCTCGAAGTCGCTGACTTCCATCATCTGGAGCGCCGGACGGTTCATGAAGGTGAGGCGGCCATCGAGGTCGATCACTTCGGTCGCGATGGAGCCGCTTTCGAGGATCGAGCGGGCGAACTCCTCGCTCTCTTTCAGGGCCGCGTCCGTCAGGTGCTTCTCGTGCACGTCCTCGAGCGTGCCATACCAACGCAGGATATTGCCGAGCGGGCCGATGCTGGGCCGTGCCCGCGCCCGCATCCAGATATAGTCGCCTCCAGCCGTCCTTATGCGATATTCGACATCGAGCGGGAGCCCTTCGCGCACGCAATGCCGCCATTCGGCGACGACATTGTCGCGATCCTCGGGATGCAGGGCCAGCAGCCAGCCTTCGGTATAGCTGATCTCTTTCGAGACGCCGGACACTTCGTACCAGCGCGGGCCAACTTCGGTGAGGCGTCCGGTTGCGTCGGCAACCCAGGGGATTTCGGGGTTGAGCGCAACCGCATTGCGGTAATGCGCCTCGCTCTCGTCGCGCGCCTGCTCGGCATGCGCCAGACGCGAGAGATCCTGGGAGACGATCTGCACATAGCGGACCGGCCGCGTGTCATCGAGCGGGAAATAGGTTGCGTTGACGAAGATCTCACGCCCGTCAGGCAGGACGGCAGTGGCACGCACATTGCCAGTTTCGCCATGATCGCGGGCACGAGCGAAAACGGCCGTAAGGTCCGTTTCGCCGTTGACCTTCAGCATGCCAAGCACGTCGTTCAGGGTCAGCCCCTGTGGGGGCGATGCTTCCTCCGGGGTGGACGCCGAATGGTAGACACGGTCGGCGATGCTGTCCCAGGTGAACACGGCAATGCCGGCGTGCTCGGAAAGCTCGGCAAGCGTTGGCGTGACGGCCCTGTCGATACCGGCTCCAACGGGATTTGCCCCCGACTGTCCTTCGGATCCGGGCGATCGACGCGCCATTACACTCCCCTTCTGTTGGCGGGAAGATTATGTGCGGATGGCGTATTAAATGGTTAAGGCACAGGAAGGCTTTGCGCTATCCACAGAGCGGGTGGGGCGCAAAGCTCAGCTTGGTAAACGCCGGGTAAAGGGGCTCAGGCCCATTCGCCTTTCCGCATCACTGGGGTGCGGCTGCCATCGGCGCCGATTCCGTCGATGTCGATCTCGCCCGAGCCGATCATCCAGTCGACGTGGATCAGCGAGGAATTACCGCCACGACGGGCGATCTCGTCCTGGCTCATCTTGGTGCCGTCGATGAAGCAATCGGCATAGCACTGGCCAAGCGCGATGTGGCTCGCAGCGTTTTCGTCGAACAGCGTGTTGTAGAACAGGATGCCGGACTGGCTGATGGGCGAAGAGTGCGGCACGAGGGCAACCTCGCCGATGCGCCGGGCCCCCTCGTCGGTATCCAGCAGCTTGTTGAACACGTCGGCGCCCTTGGTGGCGTGGGCCTCGACGATGCGGCCATTATCGAACCTCACCGCGATATCGGTGATGAGCGTGCCGTTATGGCTCAACGGCTTGGTGGAGCGGACGGTACCCGAGACGCGATCCTTGTGGGGCGTGGTGAAGACTTCCTCGGTCGGGATGTTCGGGTTGCAGGTGATGCTGTTCTTCGCCTCCGAAGCGCCACCCTTCCAGCGGTGGCCGTCGGCAAGCCCGATGGTCAGGTCGGTACCGGGGCCGGTATAGTGCAGCGCCGAGAAGGACTTGCCGTTGAGCCAGGTCCAGCGCTCCTTCAGCTTGGCGTTGTGCGCCTTCCAGGCGCCGATCGGATCGTCGACATTGACGCGGCTCGCCGCGAAGATGGCGTCGGCGAGCTTCCGGATCGCCACATCCTCGGCGTCATCAGGAAAGACAAGCCGTGCCCAGGACGGGTTCGGGTAGGAGACGATGTTCCAGTTTATGTCGAAGCCGGTGATCTTCTCGAGCGCCGGCTTATAGGCCTTGGATGTGGCGCGGTTGGCGCGCGAGACCTTCTCCACATCCTGGCCGGCAAGCAGCATCGGGTTTTCCGCAGAGATGGCGAGGCGCGCTGCGTTTGTCCCGAAGGCACGGCCCATTCCCTCGAACAGCCAGCCGGCGGCGCGGTCGAAGCTCAGGTCGCGCGCATGGCGATAGCGGGCAAGGGTGATTTCCTCGTCCGAAAAGATCGGCTGCACGATTCCGGCACCGGCCTTGTAGGCGTGCTCGGCAATTCGGCGGACGAGCGGCAGCGCGGCCATCGGCGCCGTCAGCACCAGATCCTGGCCTTCCTGCAGTTGCAGGCCGACCTTGATCGCGACCTCGGCGAGGCGATCGAGCAGGACGGGATCGACAGGGCTTGATGCAGACATCGGCGAAACCTTCGAAGCAGTGTGACTGGGGTTCGGTTTAGCCGCTGATGAGGGCGAGAGCCAGACCCGTCCTTTGGGGAGGGCCACTCTCTATCCCTGTGGACCGACCAATGCGCGCCGGAGTGCGCCGGGTCGGTCCCCTCATGCCTCGGCTGCAGTTCCGCTCGCCGGTGCGGCTGCCGTACGTGCCGGCATGCGGTTGAACGCGTCGAGCGCTGCGATCTTGTAGGCTTCGGCCAGGGTTGGGTAGTTGAAGGCGTTCTCGACGAAGTAGTCGACAGTGCCCTTGAGGTTGAGCACGGCCTGCCCGATGTGGACGAGTTCCGTCGCGCCTTCGCCGATGATGTGTGCGCCAAGCAGGCGGCGGGTCTTCAGCGAAAAGATCAGCTTCATCATGCCGCCCTGCAGGCCCATGATGTGGCCGCGAGAGGTTTCGCGGAAGCGGGCAATGCCGCATTCATAGGCGATGCCCTTGGCCTTTACCTCGGCCTCGGTGAGGCCCACCGTCGAAATTTCCGGCACGGCATAGATGCCATAGGGGAAATATTCAGGGGCAGGTGGAATAGGCGCACCGAAGGCGTGGCACGCGGCGATGCGGCCCTGCTCCATGGAGGTGGAGGCAAGGGACGGAAAGCCGATGACGTCTCCCGCGGCATAGATGTGTGGCACACTGGTCTGGAAGGTCCTGGGGTCGACCTTCAGCCGGCCGCGATCATCGGCCGCGAGCCCGCAGACTTCGAGCCCGAGCCCCGCGGTGGCACCCACCCGTCCCGCTGCATAGAGCAACATCTCGGTACGTATGCGGCGTCCATCGGAGAGGGTGGATACCGTCCAGCCGGCATTGTCGATCTCGACCGCCTCGACCTTGACGCCGAGGCGCAGCTGCATGCCCCGCTTGCGCAACTCGTGAACGAACTCCTCGATGATCTCGCGGTCGATGAATTCGAG
>CAYPYV010000073.1:0-14975 GCA_964414845.1 uncultured Devosia sp.
GTCGCTGGCCATTCCCTCGGCGAATATTCCGCGCTCGCCGCAGCCGGGGCCTTTAGCCTCGGCGATGCGGCACGGCTGCTCAAGACCCGCGGCCAGGCCATGCAGCAGGCCGTGCCGGTGGGGCAGGGCGCAATGGCGGCCATTCTCGGGCTCGATCTCGACACGGTTCTCGCCGCCTGCGACGAGGCCGCCCAGGGCGAAGTCTGCGGCCTCGCCAATGATAACGCCCCGGGGCAGCTGGTGATTTCGGGCAATGTCGCCGCCGTCAACCGGGCCATCGAGATCCTGAAGGCCAAGGGTGCCAAGCGCGCCCTGCCGCTGCCGGTGAGCGCGCCATTCCACTGCGCGCTGATGCGCCCCGCCGCCGATGCCATGCAGCAGGCGCTCAACCTCGTCGCCGTGCACCAGCCGGTCGTGCCGGTCGTCGCCAATGTCGTGGCGGCGCCCATCTCCGACCCCACCGAGATCAAGCGGCGCCTCGTCGAGCAGGTCACCGGCCGCGTCCGCTGGACCGATTGCGTCAACTGGCTGGTCAAGGATGGCGGCGTCACCCAGCTCGTCGAGCTCGGCTCGGGCAAGGTGCTTTCCGGCCTCGCGAAGCGCATCGTGCCCGACACTGCCGCAATCTCTATCGGCACGCCGGCGGATATCGACAATTTTGTGGCAGAGGTTCTCGGCTGATCCGCGCCCATCAAGGCGCGTTTTCGGCCGTTCATAATAAGATTCAGGTCTCCAAGGGGGCACCCAAATGTTCGATCTTTCTGGCAAGCGTGCCCTCGTCACCGGCGCATCCGGCGGCATCGGCCGCGAGATCTCCAAGGCCCTCGCGGGTGCCGGCGCCCGCGTCGCTCTGAGCGGCACCCGGGTCGCTGCACTCGAAGAGACGAAGGCGCTGCTCGGCGGCGGCGATCATCCGATCCTGCCCTGCAACCTCTCCGACCTCGCCGCCGTTGATCAGCTGGTGCCCTCCGCCGAGGCGGCACTGGGCGGTATCGATATTCTCGTCAACAATGCCGGCGTCACCCGCGACAACCTCTTCATGCGCATGAAGGATGAGGAGTGGGACGAGGTGCTGGCCGTCAACCTCACCTCCGCCTTCCACCTGATGCGGGCCGTGCTGAGGGGCATGATGAAGCAGCGCTATGGTCGCATCATCGGCATCACCTCGGTGGTGGGCGTCGTCGGCAATCCGGGGCAAGGCAACTACGCGGCCAGCAAGGCCGGCCTCATCGGTATGTCCAAGGCGCTGGCCTACGAGGTTGCCTCGCGCAACATCACGGTGAACACTGTAGCCCCGGGCTTCATCGGCTCCGCCATGACCGATGAGCTCAACGAGAAGCAGAAAGAGGCGATCCTCTCAAAGGTCCCGGCCGGCCGTTTGGGGCTCGCAGAAGAGGTCGCAGCCTCGGTGGTTTTCCTTGCCAGCACGGAATCTGCCTATATCACCGGGCACACGCTCAACGTGAATGGCGGCATGGTTATGCTCTGAAGCCTGGGGAAACCCGCATCGCCGCGATATGGCAATGCAAAACAAGATATGTTAGGTCCCGCCTGATTTCGGGGCCGAACCCGGACTTGCAGGCCTTTGGAACCGTGCCTAAACTGTTCGATTAACAGTTCGCGGTCCGAGGCCAAGCCTAGGCAGTCCAGCGCCGCGTAACGAACGAAGCCAAAAACCAGTCTGGTAACAAGGGAAGTCAAATATGAGCGACATCGCCGATCGCGTCCGCAAGATCGTTGTCGAACACCTGAACGTCGATGCCGAGAAGGTTGTCGACAAGGCGAGCTTCATCGACGATCTGGGCGCCGACTCGCTTGACCAGGTCGAACTGGTGATGGCCTTCGAGGAAGAGTTCAACGTCGAGATTCCGGACGACGCAGCCGAGTCTATCCAGACTTTTGGCGACGCAGTTGCCTACCTCACCAAGGCCGTCGGCTGATCGTCTCGCGCCTCGGGTCCTGATTGATGGAATTGCGCCGCGTTGTCGTTACCGGGATGGGTATCGTCAGCCCTTTGGGCTGCGGTGTCGAAACCACATGGGCCAACATCCTCGCCAGCAAGAGCGGTGCAAAGCGCATCGACGACTTTCAGGTCGATGATATCTCCTGCCAGATCGCGCATCGCATTCCTCTTGGCTCCTACGCCGAGGGGAAGTTCAATGCCGACGAATGGATGGACGTGAAGGAGCAGCGCAAGGTTGATCCCTTCATCATCTTTGCCATGGCAGCAGCGACCCAGGCGATTGAAGACGCCGGAGTTGCCCCGAAGACCGAAGAAGAAAAGCACCGTATCGGTACATTGATCGGTTCCGGTATCGGCGGTATCGGCGGCATCTACGAGACTTCCGTCATACTCCACGAGAAGGGGCCGCGGAGGGTTAGTCCCTTCTTCATTCCCGGGCGCATCATCAACATGGCGTCCGGCAATGTCTCTATTCGGTTCGGGCTTAAGGGCCCCAACCACTCCGTCGTCACGGCCTGCTCCACGGGAGCGCATGCCATTGGTGATGCGGCACGCCTCATCATGTTGGGCGATGCCGATGTCATGGTCGCCGGCGGGGCCGAATCTCCAGTCAATCGGCTGTCCATTGCGGGCTTTGCGGCCTGCCGCGCCCTGTCCACGGGCTTCAATGATCGCCCTGAAGCCGCCTCGCGTCCCTATGACAAGGACCGCGATGGATTTGTGATGGGCGAGGGCGCTGGCATAGTCGTTCTGGAAGAGTATGAGCGTGCCAAGGCACGCGGTGCAAAGATCTACGGCGAAGTGATCGGCTACGGCTTGTCTGGCGATGCCTATCATATCACCGCACCATCGGAGGATGGCGACGGTGGGTTCCGATGCATGCAGATGGCGGTGAAGCGGGCAGGTATTGCCCCGTCCGATATCGACTACATCAATGCCCACGGCACATCCACGCCGCTCGGTGACGAGATTGAACTGGGTTCAGTCACGCGCATGCTCGGCGATGCTGCCTCCAACGTGGTGATGAGCTCGACAAAGTCTGCAATTGGTCACCTGCTTGGGGCGGCCGGTTCGGTTGAGGCGATCTTCAGCCTCTTGGCGATGCGTGACGGTGTTGCGCCACCCACGATCAACCTCGACAACCCGTCTGTCGAAACACCTGTCAATCTTGCGCCGCACAAGCCGGTGAAGAAGGAAATCAACGTCGCGCTGTCCAACTCCTTTGGCTTCGGCGGCACAAACGCGTCGCTGATATTCCGCAAGGTCGCCTGACGACCTTTGCGCCTGTGGCCCTCCGGTGAGGGTGCGCGCGAATATGCGGCTGCGGGGAGGGGAATAGTCATGGCCAGGGATGAAGATAGGCGCACTCGTCGTCGTCGCAGACGCAGCGGGTTCGTTGACGTCGTCAACGCCCTACTGACCCTTGTTGTGCTCGGCCTCTTGGCGGTTGTTGGCCTGTTCCTGTACGGGGCAAATCGCTACTATGCCCCTGGTGCCGTCAAGGCCGATACCAACTTCATCGTCGAGAAGGGGTCTTCCCTCCGTACCACGGCCCAGCGGCTCGAGGAGCAGGGGCTAATTCCGCCCAATGAGTTGATTCCATCCGAGTGGATCTTCCGCATCGGGGCCTATGGGCAAAGGAAAGAAGCCAGCCTGAAAGCCGGGGTTTATGAGCTCAAGGCCAATTCGTCGATGGCCGAGGTCCTCAATCAGCTGATCGAGGGGGAGCCGCTCGATTTCTTTGTGAATGTCATACCAGGCGATACCTCCTACGCGGTGGCGGAAAAGCTGAACGCGGACAATCCGAACCTTACTGGTGATCCGGTACCGGTTCCGCCCGAAGGATCCCTTCTCGCCGTGCGGTATGACTATTTCCCCGGAGATACGAGGGCGTCTGTCCTGGAGAAGATGCAGGCCGAGATGAAGGCTAAGGTCGACGAAATCTGGAAGGGTCGCGACACCTCGATTGATGCGGTCATCAAGTCGCCTGCAGAGCTGGTGACTTTGGCCTCCATCGTCGAGAAGGAAACAGGCCTTGCATCCGAGCGGCCCCAGGTTGCGGCCGTCTTCATCAATCGCTTGAAGAAGAAGATGCGCCTTCAGACCGACCCTACCGTTCTGTACGGGGTTTCGGAGGGCAAGGTGGTGATTAACCGCAGCCCGACCTCTGCAGAACTCAAGGCGAAGAACGCATACAACACCTATCAGATTGACGGTTTGCCGCCTGGTCCCATCGCAAATCCGGGTGAAGATGCCTTGCTCGCCGTCGCGCGTCCGGCGCAGACAAAGGATCTGTATTTCGTCGCAAAGAGTGCGAACCCAGCTGATGGTCATCTCTTTGCTATGACCTATGCGGAGCATAGGAAAAACGTCGCCGCCTACCGCAAGGCTGCAGCGAGTGCGGAGGCGGAGGCGGCCAGAGAAGCCTTGGAAGAGGAGCAGGCGAAGGAAGCCGGCGAAAGCGTGGGCGCGCCTTGACATGGAGGATCGCGGGCAAAAGGGTGGTACCAAGCTAGCCTCGATGACAGGATATGGCCGCGCACATGGGTCGTATCCAGGAACCTCATTCTCAGTCGAGGTGAAGTCCGTCAATGGACGAGGCCTCGACCTTAGGCTGCGCCTTGCCCCTGGTTTTGATGCGCTTGAGGGGGAGATTAGGCGTCGAACTTCTGCGGCGTTCTCTCGAGGCAACATCTCGGTGACAGTGGCTGTGGAGCGCCATGGCGAGGGTGGGCGAGTAGTCGTCAATCACCAGGCCCTCGAAGCCATTATCGATGCACTCGATTGGCTAAGGCCGCGGGTTGATGCACGGCCGCCCCGCCTTGATGGCTTGCTTGCCTTGAAGGGTGTGCTTGAGCAACACGAAAGCCCCCTCTCTGCTGATCAGGAGGACCGCCTTCATCAGGCGATCCTTGCAACCGTCGATAATGCGATTTCAGCACTTCAGCTAGCCCGTCAGGACGAGGGCGAGAGAATTGCGGCCGTATTGCGGACGCGGGTCGATGAGATTGCTGCGCTGACCGAGGCAGCTGAACAGCATCCTGGACGAAGCAGGGAAGCTGTTCTGGTCCGACTTCGCCAGCAGGTCGCCGAGCTCAGCGAAGCGGTCGGCGGTCTCCCTGAGGAGCGGTTGGTCCAAGAAGCGCTGCTCCTTGCTACCAAGGCAGATATACGCGAAGAACTCGATCGACTGACCGCACATATTGCTGCTGCTCGACAACTCTTGGCGAGCGGCGGTCCGGTCGGGCGAAAGCTCGACTTCCTGTCACAGGAATTTAACCGCGAAGCGAATACGCTTTGCTCAAAATCCAATGACGTGGCGCTTACGGCGATCGGCCTCGATCTCAAGGCAGCAATCGACCAACTCCGCGAACAGGTTCAAAACATAGAATAGCGGCCCCTCTGCGCGGAGCGCAATACGGGCACCATATAGGGCACACTTATGGAATTCACCCGGCGTGGCGTTATGCTGGTGCTCGCCTCTCCTTCTGGAGCCGGCAAGTCATCAATTTCGCGAGCGTTGTTCGAGGACGATCCGAACATCGCGCTTTCGGTTTCTGTTACCACACGTTCCCGAAGAACAGACGAAATTGACGGAAAACACTATCATTTCATCGATGTCGCGACGTTCAAGCGAATGCGGGACGACGGTGAGTTACTCGAAAGCGCTGAGGTTCACGGCAATTTCTATGGCACTCCCCGAGCGAAAGTGGAGGAGCGACTGTCCTCGGGCCGCGATATCCTCTTCGATATCGACTATCAGGGCACACTCCAGCTCTATGAGAAGTGCCGTGCCGACATGGTCACGATCTTTATTCTGCCTCCGTCCATCAAGGAACTTCGTCGACGCCTAGAGCGACGAGCGCAGGACTCTGTCGGAACGATAGAAAAGCGACTGCGCAACGCTCGCCAGGAAATGGACCACTACCGGGAGTATGACTTCGTACTCGTGAACGAGGATCTTGAAGACTCTACTAGCCGGGTTAGGACCATCTTGGCCGCGGCGCGACTTGAGCGAAGCCGCTTCCTGCAGTTGGATAACTTTGTTGCCGATCTCCAGAACCAGATCGATTCACTTCCTAGGACTGAGGCCTGAAGCTGCTGAAGTGGCAGTGGTGCCTCACGTTTTGGTCCGGCCAATCAGCATGACGAACTTGGCGATTGCTCCTGCAGAAAAACCGAAAAGCATGAGTCCGGCAAGGAACTCGCCAATAACTGCACTGCCGCCACCGGCAAAGTCCCAGGTCATCCACCCGAACAGCAGGACACCCGTAGCTAGCACGGACAAAAAGCTCTTCCATTTTTGAGCGGATAGCACCACCGTCAAGGGAACAACGAATGCCAGAAGAGACGCAAACAGCGCCAGGATGCCGGTCATTTTCGTAGCGCGTGCGCTAGCTTGATGAATGTTTCAATCTGCAGCGTCTCTGCCCGCTCATCGCCCCGGAGACCGCCAGCCTCAAGCATAGATTCAACGGGCAGTCCCAGTGCCTTAAGGCTCTGCCGCACCATCTTCCGCCGCTGTCCAAAGGCAGCTCGCGTGACGGCTTCAACCGCGTTTGCCGACAGATCAGCCTCTGTTGCCTTCGGAAGAAGATGCACGACACTCGAGGTGACTTTTGGAGGCGGAGTAAACGCGTTGCGATCGACATTGAAGGCAATGCGCGCATCGGTACGCCAACCGCAAAGCACCCCCAACCGTCCGTAAGCATCGCTGCCCGGCTTCGCTACTATCCGCTCCGCGACTTCTCTCTGGAACATGAGGGTCAAGCTTTCGAAGAAGGCTGGCCACGGCTCCAAGCTCAGCCAGCGGGTAAGGAGTTCAGTGCCGATATTGTAGGGCAGATTGGCAACGATGCGCCGGCGTCCATTGCCCAGGGACTGAAAGTCTGTTTCGAGCGCGTCTCCCTCCAGGATTTCCAACCTGCCGGGGTAAGCTGCGGAAATTTCTTCCAGTGCCGGAATGGCTCTTGCATCACGCTCGATGACGATGACCTTCTTGGCGCCTTCCGCGAGCAATGCGCGCGTGAGGCCACCGGGGCCGGGCCCAACCTCAATAACTGTTATGTCATCCAGAGGGCCAGCAACCCGGGCGATCCTAGCGGTCAGATTGAGATCCAACAGGAAATTCTGTCCAAGCTCGCGCCTGGCACTTAGCCCATGCTTGGCAATAACGTCACGTAGGGGCGGAAGGGTATCGATCTGCATCTTGTGCCGCTTAGCCCATCTCGTAGTCAACGCAAAGCATATTGACGGAGCGACCGGTTCTTATGCGTGCTACCGAGTGCTGTGACGCCGGAATCGTTCGGGTCAATCCACCGCCAACCGGCGTCAAGTCCCAGTCTGCCCAAGTACCAAGCGAGATGCTCAACCTCTTGGAGCCGTTCCCTGGGTAAGCTCGTCGGCTAGCCGAAGCGCGGCTAGGAAACTTCTGTCGGACCCCCTGCCTGTGCCTGCAAGGTCCAGGGCAGTGCCGTGGTCCGGCGATGTCCGCACTATCGGCAGTCCCAGTGTCACATTGACCGCGTCTTCGAAAGCCACCGTCTTGATCGGTATCAGAGCCTGATCATGGTACATGGCAATCACAGCATCAAAGCCACGCCAGCGCGGCAGGTGAAAAAGTGTGTCTGCCGGTAGCGGGCCAACGACATCTACGCCTTCGGCGACGAGTTGGCGCACCGCTGGACCGACAATATTGAAGTCCTCAATGCCGATGGTGCCGCCCTCGCCTGCATGTGGATTGAGCCCGGCAAGAGCCAGCCGTGGTGAGGGAATTCCATAGCGAGTCTTGAGATCGTGGGCGACGATCCTACCGGTGGTGGTAATCAACTCGAAGGTGATGAGTTGGGGAACAGCGCTGATAGGGACGTGAATGGTCGCGGGTACCACCCGGAGAGGGCCATGGGTCAACATCATCACGGGCGCCGGGATATTGCCACCGTTCGCGCAAAGTGCAGCGAGGTATTCTGTGTGACCAGGATACTTGAAGCCCGCAGTATAAAGAACCGACTTCTGAATCGGTGCCGTCACAACACTTCTCGCATGCCCGGCCAGCGTATGTTGAACCGCTAGCGCTATGGACTCGATGACCACCTTCCCGGAAAGCGGGCTTGGGTCGCCTGGTTTATCCGGCACGAGACCTTCGACATGGCAGACGGGAAGGCGGTGTGGAAACATGGACGCCGCGTCCACCGGTGACGCCTCACCCAAATCAAACGCAAGACCGAGCCTTTCCGCGCGTGAGGCCAGAAAGTCTCCGTTTCCATATACCAGGAATGGCGGCAGGTTGTGCTCACCACGGGCTGCATAAAGCCGTAGGATGAGGTCTGGACCGATGCCAGCTGGCTCGCCCATCGTCACCGCAATCGGTCGATCAAGATTGCTCAAGATTGCCTCCGCCAGACGTCTCGTTGCAGGACCACCTAGGCGGAAAGTCCTGTCGCACTGGTTGCGACAGGCTCAGTTATCACTGTTTGGGATGTCGGTAGGTCCGATTTCTACAACGAACAGAATGAACGGTAAACGCTCTCAGCCGTACACGATCGTCGCCTTCTTGCGGAGCTCATCGAGATACTTCTCCGCCTCGCCCTTCATCGCCTCGTTGCCCTGCTCGTTGCGCAGCTTGTTCTTGATGAAAGTCAGGTCGCGGGCAGACTCTTTCTCGCAGATCGCCAGCATCGAAAGGCCGCCTTCGACAGCGCGTGGTTTGCTGATGCCCCCGACCGGCAGCTTGGCCAGTTCCGCTGCAAGCGCGTCTGGCAGCTGGGTGGCATGGCGTCGGCCGATGGAACGCACGGCCACATCCGTAAACTTCAGCGACAGGTCCACCGCAGTATCGCAGCCCCTGAATTGTGAACGGTACTTGTTGGCGTCACCAGAGCGGCCGGCGCCACCCTTTCCTCCGCTTACAAACAGTACTTCGGTCACGATATAGTCGAAGCTCTGGTCTTGCTTCAAAGCGGCCGCGGCCTCTTCGTCGAGCTTTGCTTCGGAGACATCGACTCGCGCTTTGACAACATTCTCCTGAATCGCCTGCCAGGCCAAAGCGGCCTTCAACCGCAATCGCATAGTGTCGACATTGACACCTCGAGCACTGAGTACCTGACGAAGTTTGTCGGTAGACAGCTTCACATTGCGCGCAACATTGTTGAAGGCGCCATCGATTTGCGCCTCAGTGATCTCTACGCCGATGCGTTTGCCTTCCTGGATTTTCAACTGGTCATCAATCAGCTGCTGTTGCGCCTTCTTTAGGTCGCCGCCGCCTTCGAGAGCCATCAGCTTCACGCGCTGCGAAATCTGGATGTCGGTGATTGGGACGCCATTCACAGTCACCTTGGTAGCCGCCATTGCGGGCGCTACGAGCATGGCAATCGTTACGAGACCGATAGAAATCAGGCGAAGCATGCAGGCACCTTCGTTGTTGCAGGGTGCCCTCCGCCGGGGGCACACTGGACTAATCAATGACGATTGAGGCCAAAATCGGAAAAGGGCTTCACGCTAGAACGCCGACAAGCCATCCGGACCTTTAAGCTTCAAGCTGACGCCAACGGTCAGGTCATTGGCGCTGTCGTGGGTATCTCCGGTCGCTTTGGCAAAGGCACCCGCTTCTACAAAGCCATCGTCGTAAATAAGTTCGCCTCGCGCTTCGAGCCACTCACCCCGCGACAAGTCCCAAGACAGGCTGCCGGTGGCCGACCAATAGTCGACTGGCAACGGTGCTTTCGCTCTGATCGTAACCTCTTCTAGGTTTTCGACTATACCGTCCGAGGAGTCTGCAGGCAGGAACACGTAGTCCCCCCCGATCGTCACGCCCTCTACCACAGCAAGATCGCCACCAAAACCGGCTCTTGCCACTTGCCCCGAGTCTATCAATAGCTTTGCGCCGATCGTGAGTTCATCGGCCGGTGCGCCGCGAGCGCCTAGCACCCAGTAGGAACCATTCCCCAAGCCCGTTTGCACCTCGTCGTCGACAGCGATGCCGCCTTCTCCTGACAGGAGATAGCTTTGCCCCGCCGTCAATTCGAGCCACCGTCCATCGGACAGCGTGGCGAGATATCGAGCCCCGATGTTGGCACGAAAGCCGGTGTCCTGTCGGTCACTGCCAGAAAACTTGTTGAATGCGAAGAGGTTGGTTTCATCAAGGACGAAGCTGTGGGAATCGTCGTTTGTGATGCCCGGTTCCGTTTCGTCACTGCCTCGGTACACAAGTTGCGCTATCGGCTCCAGGACTTGCGTTAGTGCGCTTTCACTGGCGATCATTGGGTAGCGCAAATCGATGGCTGCCAACGGCGTGAAGGTAAAGCGGCTTTCATCTATCGGCGCATCCCCCGAGTAACTCGCGGCGTCGGCGCGCATGCCAACCATGGGGGTTGCGACGATCCCGGACGAGGTCACGAACTGCTTTTGCCAAGTTCCTTGAAGGGCGACGTGCGCCTTCTCGCCGGAATACCCGAAGACGTAAGGGACAGCGTTAAGGGCATCGATCGCGTCTTCATGGCGGTGTACGGCGAGGACGCGCGCTGAGAGATGAATCTGATCACCATCGGCTGAGTTCAGATACTGCTCGGCCCTAGCGTTCGGCAGCGCGACGGCCTGCTTGGCCTGATCATCTTCGGTGTAGTTGCCCAGTATCTGGTATTGCTGGACGCGAATGTCGGCGTAGGTGTCCTCATCAAGGAACCCGACATAGGCTTCATTGACGAGCGCGTCATCACTGCCATGGAACTCAAAATCGTAGTCAGGAAAGTACGCTGCATCACTGAAGGTGGTGTAGGACCATCCAGCCGTCCACCCGCCAGGAAGACGGAAGTTCCCATCCGTGCCCACTGACCCCCGCCACTGGCGGTCGCCGACTGTTCCCGAATAAGCGCCTGGATCAAGCTGGAAGATACCCGATCCTTTCAACTTGGCACTACCGTAGGTGAACTTGTGCTCCCATTCTGCCGCAAACAGTGCGCCTTGTCGGGTCATCAGTTGCGGCGTCAGGAGCAGGCTGTTCTCTTGGTCAATGCTGATGAAGTACGGTAGGCCGACGCGCAGTCCGCGGTTTGCATCGTAGTCCACTGTCGGAAGGCGAAATCCGGTGGACGGCCTTCTAGGGTCGGGTATCGAGAGCCAAGGAACCCAGGCAATCGGGATGCCTACAATCTCGAGCCGGCCGTTCTCTATACCGACTTCGCCGCTTACGGAATTCTGGGTGATCTTGTCAGCTCGGACACGCCATCCGATCAGACGGCCCTTTGCGTCAATGCACTCGCCACAAGGGGCGTAGGTGGCATCGAACAGTACGTTTTGAAGCTCCTGGGAGTAGTTCGCTTCGCGAGCCGTTATTGTGGCACCGGAAGGAGTCGTCACGGTCAGAGACGCGATGAAGGCATCCTTCATGCCGCCAGTAACAATGAGCTTCTCGCCAGCCGCGACATTGCCCTCTGGGCTTACGAGTCGTGCGTTGCCTGAACAGGTCAGAGCGCCTGACCCCTGTTCGTATCGAAGCTGGTCGCACTCTAGAATGTAGCCGCCATATGTCATGACGACTTTGCCACTGGCAGTAATGACATCCGCCTTGGCGTCATATGCCAGTGAGTTCGCTTCAACCCGCGCGGGCCCTCCCGGCGTAGGTACATTGTCGAAGAAACTGCGTGGAAGCAGCTCAGCATGTGCCGATGTGGAAAGAACCGCAGCCAACAGGAGGCCAAGACCTGTCGCAAGGCCCAGTCGGCCGGTTGTCTTGCTGGAGGCAGGTACCATCACGCTCGACCGTCTTCCCTGTACAAAAGCACTGTCGTGCCAACTACCAGCACCAAGAGGCTTGGCCCTATAGCAGCTATGGGCGCAGGCAGGACTCCAGCATACCCGGCCCTGCTTGCCATTTCCGCCACGACATAAAACACAAAGCCGATCATGATGCCAGAAAGCACTGCGCTGCCATATCTACTCGTACGCTGATAATGCGCGGTGAACGCGAACGCGAGTACCATCACGCCAGCGAGGCTGATCGGCAGAAACACCAGCTTGAGCAGCCTCGTAAGCGCCTGCGGTCTTTCAGTGGGGTCGGTGAGACGCCCGCCAAGAACGCTGCCCAGTTCAAAGGCCGTTTGGTCGTTGGCTGCGATCAGCTTGGCGCGGAGGTCGGAGCGGGTCGAGCTGCTCTCAAGTGTGTAATCCGTCACCAGCTCAGGGCTCTGATTTGACTGCAGGATCTGCGCGGTTGCCATCACCCATTGCTTGTCCGCCAGCTGGGCGACCGGGGCTTCGATTCTGACACGCGGCGGATCGAGCATGAAGATTGTGACATCGCGCAATTGCCCACCACCTGGATCAACGAAGCTCGCGACAATGCGATAGTGTGGCCCGGCTCCTCGCTCCTCCAGCCAAACGGGCTTTGATTGCCCGGAATCGCCCTGCAATGCTGCCGGCGAAAGTGAGCGAGTGACCAGTGTCACGCCGCCATCCAGGCCAAGGCCTACGACAATTCCAAACGTCATGATGGCGCCGACAGGAGCCAGCATCGCACGCCAAATGGATGAGCCGCTGGCCTTGATGACTGTCATTTCGCGCGAGTTCTGGAGCGCCAGCAACCCCAGTATGGCCCCGATCAATACGAGCAGCGACAACAGATCGAGTACGCCGCGGGCAGCAGCCGCTGCGGCGCCGACTATTGCAAGCACTGGACCGCCAACTGCACTCAGAGCAGAGAAGCGATCGCCATTGAGGCCCTCCACCAGGCACGAGATCGCAAAGGCGAACGCCAGGACCCCTGCGATGTTGCCCAGGACACGTGAGAGGATGACGCGATCGATTTGTCTCATCGCGTGGTCATCCGCCTTGGAACGAATATGTATATCCGCGTACGCACAACAATGACCACTGCACTAATCGCTAGAAGCAGCACCGCTCCGGTGGCCGGCGCGAGTTCACCTCCGCCGGCATAAGTCGAGACGGCCCGCTCGAGGAACGCGACAACAAGCGTGGTCAGTTCGAGCGGGAGACGACGGCTGCTACGGTTGCCGGAGGGCAGCGAGGCGAGAGAGGCAACGAAGAGGCAGAGCGCTATCACCCGCAGCGCCTCGACAGTTCGTTCGACCAAAGCCCTGATGTCTCTGCGTTCGAGGCCTTCCGCCGTCATCGCACGCGCAAGGATATCGAGGCTGCCAACTTCCTCGACGCGCTCTGCGGTGGATCGCGTATTGATCAGGTTGTCGAGAACCATGTCATAGCGGTCAAACGAGATTTCGGAGAATTGTAGCTTGTCCGTGCGGTACTGGACCGCACCCTTGTAGAGCTGCAGCACATAGCCGCGGTCATCAGCGGTCAGGACTGCCGTTTCGGCCACATAGGTGCGCCTGACCGATGGATCTCTGGCGTCGTCTGCGAAAAACGAACGAAGCTGGCCGTTGGCCCCGCGACCGCCCACAGTGATTGTGACGTCCTTCGCGACTGTTGCGAACCGGTTGGGGACCAACGAGCCGCCGAGTAATTCGGCGGCGACTTGGGCGCGAATCTCGCTGGCTTGATGCAAGGTTATGGGCACCACGAGGTGAGCAAGCAACAGCGCGGCCATCGCTGCGCCAAACGTGTAGCCGAGAATTGCCCCCCATAGCGCACTGACCCGTCGGCTAGCGTGAATCACGTGCAGTTCCCGACTCGCGGACAACTGCCGCAGAGCGGTCGCGAGGGCAACAGCGACGCAGAGAAACAGGAATACCAGCACCATCCCAGGGATGCCGAGTATCGCCTGTAGCGCCAATTGTCCGAGACTGCTGCCTCTTAGGGATGATGGTTCCATAACCCTCAGGCACTGCACCATGAGGATGATCGCGGCAGCGAGGCCCACAAGGACCAGACCGTTTCGAGTGAATAACCAAAGCAGGTAGAGTCTCAGTCTCGACATAAGGTAGGCTGAGCCTCTGAGCGCTTCGGCGATCCTGTGACTTTTGCCGACAGCCGAGGGATTAGGCAACCCACCTTGCCCTGAGTGGAGACAACGTGTTGCGGGATTGACGCGAAATCCTCCTCTGTGATCACTCAGGCGGAGGTGCCCAAAGTTGCGCCGCCGGAGTTCCATATGTCTCAGCGCTTTGCCATTTCCCTGCGGTCCGGCCGGCCGCAATCCGCCGATACCATCGTGATTTACGTTGGAGAAGGGCAGGCGCCCACTGGCATTGGGGAGTCACTGTTTGGCGCTACTGGCGCAGAATGGAGCAAGCTGGCCGAGGCGACGGGATTCGAAGGCAAGGCGGGGCAGGCAATCGACTATATCGTTCCTGCCGGTCTTGAGTGTCGAAGACTGCTGATTCTTGGTTCGGGGAAACCGCAGGACACGAGCAGCGCTTGGACAGACAGGGGCGGCTCGCTGGCCGCAAAGCTCGTGGCGCTGAAGGTCAAGGACGCGGCCATCGTACTCGATGAGCCTGCCGCGACGGCTGTTCGTGTCGCCGATATCGCTGCCGGCCTCCTGCTGCGTGCCTATAAGTTCGACCGCTACAAGGCCAAGAAGTCGGAAGACGCCGTCGCTACGCCAACTGTGCAGCTTTACATTGCGGATGTCCCCGCCGCGGAACTGGCGCTGAAGGATCGGCTGGGCACGATAGAAGGTACCTTGCTCGCCCGAGACCTCGTGAACGAACCCGCCAATGTACTCGGTACGCTCGAATTCGCGGCCATCGCCGGGGGGCTTTCCAAGCTTGGAGTCAGTGTCGAGGAATTGGACGAGCAACAGATGCGTGCGCTCGGAATGAACGCCTTGTTGGGCGTGGCTCAGGGCTCGGCGCGTCCCCCGCGGCTCGTGATCATGCAGTGGCGCGGCGGGAAACCCGATGACGCGCCGCTCGCCTTTGTGGGCAAAGGCGTGGTTTTCGATTCGGGCGGAATCTCCATCAAGCCCGCGGGCAATATGGAAGACATGAAGGGCGACATGGGCGGCGCCGCGGCGGTGACGGGCCTCATGCATGCGCTCGCCACTCGGAATGCGCCGGTCAATGCCGTTGGCGTTATCGGTCTTGTGGAGAACATG